>CAZDLW010000046.1:0-25717 GCA_964505975.1 uncultured Bifidobacteriaceae bacterium
CAAACTGCCAGGCGGACTGTTGGCCTACTACCTGGCAACGGAGGTCGACATCACCTTCCTGTTGTCGTTCGCTGCTGGCAACTTTGTCTATATTGCCGCCTCGGATCTGATTCCAGAGGTCAAGCACGACCAGTTCCTGCGCCGCACTCTCGTTCATTTCGCGGCGTTCGTCGCAGGAATCCTGCTGATCGTCGCCACGAGGGCCATCACCGGAGCGTAACGACTGCCGCGCGCGCGGCCCTGCGCCGATGCGAGAATTTTTCCGATGGATGTCGAGAATTGGCGAGTGGCTCCGTCTATTCGCGCCTTCCCGGCAGACCGCGCGAGACCACGCGGATCGTCAACGCCGGTGTAACCGTTGCACGACATCGCAAGCGGGAGCTGGCGGCCCGGGCGCAGCCTCGCTCGTCCGGACTGCAACCGCAGTTTTCGTAGCGCTGATCGAAGCACAGTCGCGCGGTATGCTTGGGAGATTCGGAGGGAGCCGACGATGAGAACGGGCGACTACCCGGCGATAGCGGCAGCGTTACTCGCGCTCGCCACGTCGATCTGCCTGTGGTTCAGCGGTCAACGGGAAGAAGGCCTGTTCGTGGGCCTCTGGGTGCCTTCGATCCTCGCGTTCGCCGTGTATATGAAGTTGAGCGTCGGGAGGAGATGATGTCGCTCACCGTTCTCTTCTCGATCGGCACAGTCACGGTCGCGCTCCTGGCAATTTTCGTCTACATGTCGGTCCGTGAGATGAGGCATTCTCCCGCGGCCATGATGCCTTTCTACGGGGAGCCGCCAGACGAAGCCGCACGCCGAGCCAGGGAGTGGGACGAGAGAGCGGCACGTGCGTCCCCCGCTTCGCCTGTCATCGAACGTACGGAACCGCTCACGGCACCAACCCCTCGGCCTTTGCGCGTGCTGGTCGCCACGGACGGGTCGCCATGCAGCGATCGGGCGGTGCAGAGCGTTGCCATTCGTCCGTGGCCAGCTGGTAGCCAGATCGAAGTCATATCGATCGTGCACGCACGCATACCGGAATTTCCGGATCCGCAGCTCATGATCGAGGCGGCGCACGTGGAGGCGCTGGAAGCCGAACGACAGCGCGCGCCCGGACGCGTCATGCGCGCTCAACGCTGCTTTCAGGACAAACCCGGCATCACGGTGACGACCAAGGTCGTGGAAGGGGCTCCTGTGGACGCGCTGTTACAGGAAGCAAGGCAGTGTGGCGCCGACGTGATCGTCGTGGGCTCCCATGGGTACGGCCCGGTGAAACGTCGCCTCCTCGGCTCTGTCTCGGAGGGCATTGCCCTGCACGCGTCATGCTCCGTTGAGATCGTGCGATAGAGAGTAGCTGACGGCGACTCGATGACGGTTTTCCGAGGATTGCCGCGCGTCAACGCGAACGGTTGAGATGCGTGCCGCTGCGAACGACGGACAATACGTCTGATGCGGCTCATTCGCAGACTTCGGGAATCCGCGCAACCGCTCGCGCGCTTCGGGTGCGCTTCCATCGGCACGGTCTACGTGCTGGTGGGCGTGCTCGCGCTCCTCGCCCTGTCGGGCCGACTGACTGGCCATGCCGACGAGGACCGCATGATCCCTCTGCTGATGAACCTCCCGGGCGGGTCCGTCCTCATCATGGCCATCGCCCTCGGCATGTTTGGCTATATCGTCTGGCGAGGGGTCGAAGCCATTGCCGACCCCTACGAGTTCGGCAACCACTGGCAGGGGATCCTCGCAAGGTCCGTCATCGCCTTGGGTGCGACCGCGTACGGTGTGATTGCCTTCTCGGCCATCCGAATCGTCATGGGCGATGGAGGGAGTGGACCGGATGAGAGCGGCGAAGAACGCGACCGGCTTCTCGTAGGACGGGTGCTCGACTGGCCGGCAGGCGACTGGATCATCGGGACCGCGGGGGCTCTCATCGTCGTCATAGGACTCGCCCAGTTTGCGCTGATCGCCCGCCGGGCCTACACCATGGAGATCGACCTGCACCCCCGGCTGCCGGCAATCCGGACGGCCATCCACGCACTGGCCTGGTACGGGTACGGAGCGCGGGGTGTCATCCTCGGTGTGCTCGGGTACTTCCTCCTCATGGCCGGCCTCCGAAACGATGCGGCGGAAGTGGGCGACACCGATACGGCCTTCGATACGATTGGTGGAGGTGTGGTTGGCGATACCGCCTTCTTCATCGTGGCGCTCGGTACGATTGCGTACGGCTTCTTCATGTATGCGTGTGCCCTGTTCTACAAGTTCGAAACGGCAGGCAGCCGCATCCGCACTCGTTGATCCACGGGGGCGGGCACACTCGTCGGATTGATGGAACATCCTCTCAACCGGGCACGTGGACCGCCGCTCTCAACGAAGGGAAGGCCATTGTGCGGCTCGCTCGGAGTACACTTCGTCTGCGTGCTGCCACGGCTCGAGCACCTGAGCGCACAGGAACGTCATCCCGGGAGGTAACCGTCATGTTCCGAATCTTCACCACGCAGCTTGCCGCTCTCGTGGCGGCAGTGAGCCTCGTCGTCCCGGCACTCGCGCAGGGGCAGCCACAGCACCGGCCCGATCACCTGCAGCACCGCTTCGACGATCCCGAACGGTTTGCGCGATCGTTCGACGATCTGGAGCGCGACGCGTGGCAGATGCCGTCGCAGGTCATCGATGCGCTGGGCCTCGCGCCAGATGCGGCGGTGGCCGACCTCGGCGCTGGAACAGGGTACTTCAGCCTGCGGCTGTCGAAGGTCGTCCCCCAGGGCACGGTATACGCCGTTGACATCGAGCCTACCATGCTGGATTTCCTCCGCAAGCGGGCGGCAGCCGAACACGCGGCCAACGTGATTGCCGTGCAGGCGGAGGCGAACGACCCGCGCCTACCCCGTCCCGTGGATGCGGTGCTCATCGTCAACACCTACCACCATCTGCCCAACCGTCCGTCGTACTTCGCGAATCTACGCCGATCGCTCACGTCGTCCGGACTCGTGGCCATCGTGGACTATCACAAGGACTCGCCGAGCGGACCTCCGCGCGAGTTCCGCTTCGAGGCCACACAAATCATCGATGAGATGCGGGAGGCCGGCTACCGCCTCGACGCGCGGCACGACTTCCTTCCGCGGCAGCATTTCCTGGTGTTTCGTCCGGCCGCACGCTGACCATTCCGCCGCGGGACGTTCCGCGATAGACTTCCCACGAGGCTCCGTTAGCCGTCCTGGATTGGGGCTTGGATGAGGCTGATTGCCACCGTTGGTCTCGCGCTGATGGCTCTCGGAGCACTTGGGTGCACGGAGGCACCTGCCGCCCCACGCCTGGACACACTGACGGCCGAGTTTGCCGCAGCGTTCAACGCCCATGACGCCGCCCTGGTTGCCTCTTTCTACACCGACGACGCTCAGTTGACGCCGCCGGATGCGCCTCCGATAACAGGGAGGGCGGCCATCGAGGCCGCGCTCGAGGAGGTGCTCGCCGATGGGTGTGCGCTGGAGCTGCAATCCATTGAATCGGAGATTGCCGCGAACTTCGGCTACGACACGGGGCGATTCACGTTGACGATGCCACTGGACGGAACCGAGGGAGGTCTGTACTCGGTTGCCGGCAGCTACGTTGCCGTGTTCAAGCGGATCGGCCCCGAATGGAAGATGGCGCATCACATGCTGAACCCCGACTGAACCACGCCCCTCATCCTCGACGGTTGCTCGGGACAACGCCGAGTGATGCCGAGGGGTGATCTCCAGCGGTGCCCCTGTGGCGCGGCGGTCCCCACGGGCACGGGCCCGGACATGTGCGTGGCAGTCGACTTCTGGGGGCACCTCGATCTATGGTCACCGGAGGAGAGACCAGTGCCACACCGTCGCTTCACCGCATCATCCAGGGCGCCGGTCATCGTGCCGGCGTTGCTCGTCGTCGCGCTCGTCTTCGACGCCCTCGGAGGCCCGGCGCATCGGCTTGTCGCCCAGGACGACGGCGAGACTCTCGTCATCGTCGAGCTCTCGACCGTGGGCCTCGACCGCGCGGCCGGCGCCCCCATCGTGCTCCTTCGCGATCCGGAGTCCGGCAGGATTTTGCCGATTTGGATTGGACCGGCCGAAGCGCAAGCCATCGCCCTGGCTCTGCACGGCGTGCAGGTTCCCAGGCCAATGACGCACGACCTGATGGCCAGCCTGCTGTCGGAAATGGGGGCACGCGTCGAAGAGGTGCGCGTGCACGATCTGCGCAATGGAACCTACTTCGCCACGGTCCGGTTGCACGTCGGCGGCGACAATCCCCTTCGCGACGTGGACAGCCGGCCGAGCGATGCGCTGGCACTGGCGTTGCGCACTGACGCACCGATTCGCGTGGCTCGCCGTATTCTCGTCGAGGCGCCCACCTTCGACTTCCTCGCACCGGACGGTCCGGATCAGGTCGTCCAGTCGCTGGGCATTACGGTCGTGGCTCCGACCTCCGGGCATCGCGAGGAGTTCAGACTTCCGGACCGAGCCGGCGTCCTCGTGACCAATGTGTACGGACGCGCGCGCGAGCAAGGTCTGCGGCGCGGCGACCTCATTGTTGGCGTGAATGACACACCCGTCGCGGAACCAATCGACTTCTTCCAGGCCATCCGCGCGACACCGGCGGGGGAGCCTGTCCGAATCGTGTACTGGCGAGACGGCGACGAACGTCAGATCGATCTCCCAGCCGCCCCGCCCTCCGAGCAACTTCGGCAAGGCAGGCCCCTGGCGGCCTGACGACCACTGGAGGCTCCCATGCGGTCCAGCACTCTTCCACTTGCCGTGGCGGTCACATTGGCGTTGTCGGCAAGCGTGTCCGCACAGCGCCAGATCCACTTGTTTGCAAACGTGGTGGATGCCAATGGGCTTCCAGTGTTTGCGCTCCTGCCGAGCGACATCCGCGTGATGGAGAACGGCGTCGAAGGCACGGTGACGGATATCGACTTCATCAAATGGGGCATGAAGCTCCAGTTGCTGATCGACAACGGCGTGGGCATGGGGTCCGAGAATCTGATCCACCTGCGCAACGGCGTGCGGGGGCTGCTGGAGGCGCTGCCCGAGGATCTGGAAGTCACCATGGTCACCACCGCGCCGCAACCCCGATTTCTCGTCCGTGCCACGACCGACCGCCAGGAACTGCTCCGTGGAGTAGACCGATTGGCTCCCGACAGCGGGGCCGGACGCTTCGTCGAATCCTTGAACGAAGCCACCCAACGCGTCGAACGCGACAAGGGGGACTACGTCTCGATCATCGTCGCCGTCGGCACGACGGCGGGCGACGCGACGGTCAGGGACAGGGACATTCAGCAGCTCATGCGGCGTCTGAACGCGCGTCCCTCCACCGTGCACGTGGTGATGTTGTCGGCACCCCAGCGGTCGGCGACGGGAGGCGTCAACCAGGGCGAGGTGGGACAGGCCGTGACGCAGATGACTCGGGGACGCTACGAAAACATTGCCGCGGCGAGCCGCCTTGCCACCCTGCTGCCGGAGATTGGCGAGCAACTCCACCTCACGCACGACCGTCTGAACAGTCAGTTCAAGATCACGTTCGAGCGCCCGAACGACACATCAGGGGAACTCGGCCAGATCAGTCTGGGCGCGCGTGGTGGACTGGCAGTCGTCAGCGTGTCGCTGGATGGACGCCCCTGAGCACGTTACAGGTGATTCACGGATCGACCTCCCGAGCGATGCCAGCGCAATCCGGATGGGCAGCGGGCCGACCGAATCGGCCACGACTATCAAGGAGGGTGTTCATGCGGGCAAGTGTCCTCGGAGCCAGTTCAAGATTACGTTCGAACGGCCAGGTGGTGCGTCAGGCGATTTCGGACCGCTCTCCATGGGGGCCCGCGGCAACCTCACCATCGCCAGCGTGTCGATGGACGGGCGACCTTGACATTCGCCGACCCGACGGCCGGCTGAGGCCGGCCTCCACGACTGGAATTGCCACAGTTCGTACGTAAGGGCCACCTCTCCCTTCGCATGAAGCTCCAGGGGACCGCCGTAGCCCTGGCGGTCAAGTGGCCCGCGGTGCTGCTCTTGCTCACGTGCGCAGGAGATTCGCCCGCAGCCTGGCGTAGCCCTGCTCCCGCGCCCAGAGATCGAGCGACACCGTCGCGAGATCGTCCACCTGCGGCACCGCCAGGCCGTCCTTTGTCAGGTCGATGGTCTTGAGATAGACGCGGCAGGTGTCGCATGCGTCGATGCGAACGTGAGGAAACTGATCGGCCGTGTAGACGGGCAGAGCGTCGAACCGTTCTTCGCCGCACGCAACGCAGAACACACGACGCGAAGGCCACTCGGTCGAGCAGAGCGCGCACACGAGGCTTCGCCGTGCACCCTGGCCTTCCTCCCGGAGAACGCCCACGACGGGCAGATCGCCACAGATGGGACAGATGCGGCGATCCAGTTGCGAGTCGTCCATCGATCCATCGCCAGGTGCGCGCTCGAATCCGGCGGACGGCATGCCCGCCGCTGGCGGCTCCCGTGGAGCCGCGTATTGCGGCGGATCGGAAGGGCCGACACTCCCTCCACTGGAACTCCCGAGGCGTTGCGGGCGAGTCAGGGCTGCGGCGCGCTCGGCAAACGGCTGCAGAACCGCCTCGATAACGAAGGCCACCTGAACATCGTGCGGGTCCCGCCCGTCTCTGGCGCCGCCCAGATAGTTCTCGAGCCGACGATGCCACCCATGGTCATCGACGTTGCGAAGACCACCGAGCCTCTCCACGATCGATGAAGGCGCCGCGCCAGCGAGCCAATCGAGGAAGCCTGCACACGCCGCGCACACATGTGTGCGATCCATTGCATCGGCAAAGGTGCGCGGCCAGGACACCGGCCCGGTATCCTGACCGCCGAGCGACCGCTGATACTCCGTGAGCGCCGCGTAGAATCGGAGCATCTCCGCCGCGGCCGGGAAGCGGTCGATGAGCTGCCGAGCTCGCGAGATGCGGCGGTCCCACCCATCAGGGGCGGATGTCATCGCGTCGGCCGCAGGACCACCTACTTGGCCTGCTCCTCCGCACGCGCCGCGCTGAGGATGTTTCGCAGCCCGTGGTTGCCTTCGTGGCAGGCATACTCGAACGGCTGGACGTCGGAGCCGCCGCGCGTCAGATGCATCGCGAACGTCCACTGCCGCGTCCAGGTGCTCGGATCGTCAACGGTCACGGACCATTCCACCTTCTCGGCGGAAATCGGCGTGAATCGTTCGATGAGCCGCAGGCGATCGGCGTTGGCACCGCGATACGCCGATCCTTCGCGGAAGTTGGTGGTCTCCACGACGAGCGTGTTTCCCTCCCACCGGCCGCGAGCGTCGCCCATGTAGCCTCGGATTGCCGGCGACAGGGCCGGACGACCGTCGAGCCGTATCACGCGCGCCTCGTGGATCATCTCGTACATGATCGACACATACCCGGGCGCCTGCACGATTTGATAGGCATTGCCGTAGATGGCCGGCATCATCGAACCGGGGACGCCCCGCGAGATGCAGCGGTCGTACAGGCTCATATCCGTTGGCGAATTGAACGGGCCATTCCCGAAGCTGCTTCCCCCCTGTCCGCGGGGCCTGCGCTGCGCTTCCGCGGTCAGCGGTGGAATCCGGCCGTCTGGTGGATCGACCACGAGCCAGGCGCGGCTGTTGGCGGCGCCGAAATGCTCGAACCAGTGAACCGGGTTGGAACCGGGCAGCACGCCAAGCAGGGGCGCCACCTCGACACGCCGCGCTTCACGCTCGTCGCGCAGCCGGGCAAGCTCCGCCGGCGTCACGTCCTCGAGGCGCCGGCCCTCGAACTCGTCCGGCCGCTCGAAGGGAATGCCGTTCTCGTCGTTGTTGGTGTAAATCCCCTGCAGATCCGGATCGCCCCACGGTGTTGGCGGAGGGGTCCAACTGGCCGTTGCCGCGGCGCTCCCGGGCGCCGCACCCGTACTGTGCCCTGCGAGAGGAACAGCCGTCAGCCACATCAGCGCCGCTGCAGCGGCCGTTCCCGTCATCATCAGCAGGCTCTTCTTCATCACTCCGGTTCCTCCAGCCGATCGATACGTTTCTATCACTCTGGGTCAGCGCACCGCCGCTGTCAAGCCAAGGTCGGTGCAGGTCGGTGCGCGATGTGATCGGGGAGCCAGCCCGGCATGCCCGGCCGCCGCACCGGAATTCGCGCTGCATGAGCGCTCTGCGCTGGCGCACGATGCGTGATTTCTTCACGCTCTGAAGGCTGCCCTGGGCCGGCTGAAAGCCGACCCCCACGCGGAAGCGACAGGCCTCCTCAACCTGCGTGGAAGAGTTTCGTCTCAGACAGAGCTTCATTACGCGGCTTGAACGGGCCACATTCATGGGGGCTGTGACGACGTAGGGGATACGCCGCGCCGGCGGCGGCGGGCTACGCGCGCGAGGCGTCTCGCTCGCGGCTTCCAGGCTCGCGACCGCGGTCCGTGAGCCACAGCGGGTGATGCTGCCTCGCCCACTCTTCCGTGACCGTGCCATGCAGGATGGCGCTCAATCCACCGGGCACGACGGCGACCCCCATGTAGAGATGCACGATGAAGCCGCCAATGGTCACCAGTGCCGCAATAGCGTGCACGAGCGTCGCTGCGTGAAGGAGGAACCGGAGCTCCCAGGGAATTGCGGCAACGAACCACATGACGAGCCCCGAGAGCAGCAGTGCAATGCCGCCACCAACCATCAGCCAGAACAACGTCTTCTGACCATAGTTGAACCGTCCGGCGGGCGGCACCTTCGCGTCCTCGTTCCGCACGTAATGTGTCATCGCCTTGCGCCACGCGCGATCGGCTGGCGTCGTCTTCATGTCCTGCCGCCACTGACCGTACATGGCCAGTACAGCGCCCATGAATACCAGGCCAACCCATGGGTGCATCGCGCGTGAAAGATAGCCGCCGCCAAGTACGATGGCCAACCAGTAGAGCCACGGCGTCCAGAACGCCAGGCCGGTGAGGAGCAAGTACACGTAAGACACTGCCGCCACGCCGTGCACCAGGCGCTCGCGCAGGTTGTATCGAAGCACGCGGCGCCCGGCCCTCATGACGTCTCCCCATCACCGGCTCGCTGGTCATCTCCGCCGTGCGACTTGCGCCCGAACCGGACGTAGTGCACGGCGACGGCGGTGAGGCCGCCCAGCATCGCGAGGTTGCCCAACCACTTCAGCGGCCCCTTCCACAACCAGACAGCGGCCGGGACGCGCGGGTCGGCAGGCAGCCCGTACAGATCGGGACGGTCACCATGCGCCAGCACCGTGATCACACCGGTGCCACCGACACCGGGCGGGTCGTATACGGTCGCGTGCTCGAACCCGTTGGCCTTCAACTGTTCCACTCGTGCCTGCGCGACCTCGAGCATGTCGTCCTTCGTGCCGAACTGCAGGCAACTGGTGGGACATGCTTTGATGCACGCCGGCTGCAGGCCCGCCGACACGCGGTCCGTGCACAAGGTGCACTTGTACACCCGTCCGGTGCGCGCATTGAATTTCGGCACGTCGAACGGACATCCGGTGATGCAATACCCGCAGCCGATGCAGTGGTCCTGCTGAAAGTCCACGATGCCGTTCACGTACTGCACGATGGCGCCAGGGGCCGGGCACGCGATCAGACACCCGGGCTCGGCGCAGTGCATGCACTGGTCCTTGCGCATCAACCAGTGAAGCGACCCACCATCGTCCTCGTGCTCGTTGAACTTGATCAGGTTCCAGAAGTTGGCCGTCAGTGCCGGGAGTGTCTGGTAGGTGCCGTCCTGGCTGGTGACCTCAGGGGGCAGATCGTTCCATTCCTGGCAGGCCACTTCGCACGCCTTGCAGCCAATGCACGTCGACGTGTCTACCAGCTTCGTCACGGTCGGCGACACACGAACGCCGGGCGCTGGCGCCGCGCTCGCCGAGACGCGCAGCAGCTCGAGCGTCATGCCTTCTCCAGCTTCACCAGAAAGCCCTTGTACTCGGGCGCGAACGAATTGGGGTCGACGACCGTGGGAGTCACGAGGTTTGCCAGTGCTCCTCGCTGCTCCCCCCGACCCAGGAAGCCCCAATGGATGGGGAACCCGATCTGATACACACGGCGGCCAGCCACTTCCATCGGCCTGATGCGGCGTGTGACCATGGCCCGGCCCTCGAGCGACCCTCGTGCCGACGTCACGCGCACACGATCGCGGTTCGCGATGCCCATTGCACGCGCCAGTTCGTCCGGGATCTCCACGAAGAACTCGGGCTGGAGCTGGACGGTGTACGGGTTGTTCTTCGTCCAGTAGTGAAAGTGCTCGGTCAGCCGGTACGTCGTACAGACGATGGGATAGTCTTCGGCCGTGCCGTGCACGTCGAAGTCGGTGGAGAACGGCCGCACCGCGGGATTGGTGCTGTGCTCGGGGTGCAATGGGTTGGCCACCGGCGACTCCCACGGCTCGTAGTGCTCGGTCCAGGGGCCTTCCGCAAATTGTCCCGGCACGAACAGGCGCGCCACGCCCTCCGGCAGCATGATGAACGCCCCAAGGTTGGCGTCGGGCACGCTGTCGGCAGTGTAGTCGGGCACATCGCCGACCCATCGTTCGCCGTTCCAAGCAATCCCCACCCGGGTGGCATCCCACGGCCGGCCCCGGGCATCCGCCGAGCAGCGGTTGTAGAGAATGCGCCGATTGGCAGGCCAGCTGAACGTCCATTCGGGATAGCGGCCCAGTCCACTGGGGTCGGCATACGACCGGCGCCGCGTCAGGTTGCCTTCCTCGGTGTACGAACCGATGTAGAGCCAGTTGCCCGAGAGCGTGGACCCATCCGCCCGCGTGTCGAGGAAGCGTGCGAGCTGCTGCCCCCGTCGTACGACGACGGTGCCACTCGCATCGCGCACGTCCTCGAGGGCCCACCCGTTGATCTCGCGGCACACTTCGTCCAACGACGGGCTCGCCGGGTTGGTATACCACCAGTTCAATTCCCGAACCGGATCGGGGAAGGTTCCACCCTCGCGTTCGTACAGTTCGCGAATCCTGAGGAACAAGCGGGCGATGATCTCCTGGTCGGGCTTTGCGTGTCCGGGCGGATCCACGGCTTTCCACTTCCACTGCACCCACCGCGCCGAGTTGACGAACGTCCCGTCCTTCTCCGCGAAGTTGGCCGCCGGCAGGAGAAAGACTTCCGTCTGCACCTCCTCCGGCGTGAGATCCACCAGCGACAGGATGTCGTCGCGCCAGAACGAGGCCGTCTCCTGCTCGAAGTTCTCGGCCACGACCAGCCACTTCAGCTTTGCGAGAGCCGCGATGGCCTTCCGCGAATGCGGCCCGTTGCTCACGGGATTCATGCCGAAGCTGAAGAACCCGTCCACCTCCCCACGGTACATGTGGTCGAAGATGTACGCCCAGCTCCAGTTCTCGTCCGCACCGTCGCCAGTCTGCGGGAGTTTGGGATGGAGCCCGTACGCGAAGTCGTTGCGGGCGGTCGCCGCACTCCCGTAGAACGCCTTCAACTGGCTGACGACGAACCGGTCCGTGTTCGCCCAGAAGTTCGTCGAGGACGGGCGCAGCGGACGCGGCGTCACCGCCGTCAGGAACGCCCCGAGCGTGTCGTGCCGGGCCTTTGGAATGGCGATGTAGCCCGGCAGGTTGTGGTACGCCATTCCGCAATCCGTGCCGCCCTGGATGTTGGCATGCCCGCGCAAGGCGTTCAGCCCGCCGCCCGGACGCCCGATGTTTCCGAGCAGCAACTGCAGCATCGCCGCGGCATGGATCAACTGCACCGAATGCGTGTGGTGCGTCCAGCCGAGCGCGTACATGATCGTGCCGACGCGATCGGACGTGTAGGTCGACGTCACCGTGTCCGCCACGCGCAGGAAATCCTCCACGCTGCACCCACAAATCGTCGACACCGTCTCCGGGGTGTAGCGCGCGTAGAACCGCTTCATGTGCTGAAACACGGACCGCGGGTGTTCCAGCGTGGGATCGACGCGGGCGAAACCATCAGCCCCCATCTCGTAGTTCCAGCTCGTGCGGTCGGCGTAGGTCTGCCGCTCCTCGTCCCATCCCGAGAACACGCCTGACGTCTCGTCGAACGCGTAGTCCTCGCGCACCAGGAACGAGGCGTTCGTGAACAGGCGTACGTACTCCTCGTGATACCGGCTGTGCTGCAGCGCGTGGTTGATCAGTCCGCCGAGGAATGCGATATCGGTGCCGGATCGGATCTGCGCGAACCGATTCGCGACCGCCGCCGTTCGGTTGAAGCGCGGGTCAACGCAGACGAGCGTCGCGTTGCGGTTCCTCTTCGCCTCCATGACGAAGCGGAACCCGACCGGGTGGTTCTCCGCCGGGTTGCCACCCATCGCGAGGATGACATCGGCGTTGCGGATGTCGGTCCATCCGTTCGTCATCGCTCCGCGCCCGAACGTGGCGGCCAAACTGGCCACCGTGGGGCCGTGTCATATGCGTGATTGCTGCTCGATGGGAATCACCCCGAGGCCGGCGCGGAACGCCTTCACGAGCAGGTAGTTGATTTCGTTCGTGTCGGTGCAGCCGCCAATGACGCCAACGGCAGTCAGCGCGTGAATGGCGCGGCCTTGCGCGTCCTCCACGATGAGCCGCTCGTCACGCGTCTGCTTCACGAGCCTGGCCATTCGATCGATGGCCCAGTCCCACGACCGCTCCTCCCACACGCGGCTGCCCGGCGCACGGTACCGAACGGTTGTCAGGCGCCTGTCATTGACGATGTTGTGCTTGAGGGTGATGCCCTTGGGACACAGCGTTCCACGGTTGATGGGATGGTCGGCGTCGCCCTCGACGTGAACCACCGCGGGTACGACGTTGCGCGAACGATCTCCCAGCGTGTGGATGATGACGCCGCAGCTCACGGAACAGTACGGGCAGGTCGAACGGGTTTCGGTGGTGCGGGCAATCTTCAGCGTCCGCACCTGCGCATACGCGGCGCGCATGTCGAACCCCAGCACGGTCGCAGCCATGCCCCCGAGCGTGCTGACTTTGAGGAACTGTCTGCGCGTGGGCTCCATCAGGCGGGGAGTGTATCACGGGCACGTCCAGACGGAGGCCACGCGTAGAATGTCTCCCGTGACCGGCCACCAGTCCCGACTCGCAGCGCTGCCATCGGTCGACCGGCTCTTGCGACACGAGCTCGGCGCGCGGCTCATCCAGCAGAGCGGGCACGCAGCCGTCGCCGCAGCGGTCCGCGAGGTCCTCTCGGACGCAAGAGCCACCCTTGCCAACGGCGACACGCCGCTCGATTCCAGCGAACCGGCGCTGCTGGACCGCGTCGCAGCTCGGATTCATGCCAACACCGCACCCTCTCTGCGCCCCGTCTTCAATCTCACCGGCACCGTGCTGCACACCAATCTCGGTCGTGCGCCACTCCCACCCGAGGTCGTGGATGCCATTCGACTCGCGGCGCTCGGACCATCCAACGTCGAGTTCGACCTCGAGCACGGCCGGCGCGGCGACCGTGACGACCACCTGGCACCAGCCCTCTGCCGCCTGACGGGTGCCCAGGCCGCCACGGTCGTCAACAATAACGCCGCCGCGGTCCTGCTGGTGCTCAACACGCTGGCCTTCCGCAAGGAAGTGCCCATGTCGCGCGGCGAGCTCATCGAGATCGGCGGCTCCTTTCGCATGCCCGACATCATGGTGCGCTCGGGGTGCCGCCTGCGGGAAGTCGGCACGACCAATCGTGTGCACCTGCGCGACTATGCCGACGCCATCGGCCCGAAGACCGGGCTCGTGATGAAGGCGCACACGAGCAACTATGCCGTCATCGGCTTCACCTCGAGCGTCGACGAGGCGGATCTGGCGCGATTGTGTCGAGACCGGCAGGTTCCGCTGGCCGTCGATCTCGGCAGTGGTGCCCTCGTGGATCTTCGGATGTACGGTCTCCCGCACGAGCCAACCCCTTCGGAGGCGCTGGCGAGCGGCGCCGACATCGTCACCTTCAGTGGCGACAAACTGCTCGGCGGACCCCAGGCCGGCATCATTGCCGGTCGATTGGATCTCATCGCACGCATCAGACGCAACCCGCTCAAGCGGGCGCTGCGGGTGGACAAGGTGACCGTGGCGGCTCTTTCCGCGGTGCTCGCGCTCTATGAAGACCCTCCACGTCTGGCCGAACGACTCCCAGTACTCCGATTCCTGACGCGTCCGGCCGCCGACATTCGTGCCGCCGCGGAACGACTGTTCCCCCACGTCGCCGCCGCCCTGAACGGCGTCGCGGCGGTCGAGGTGGTGGACTGCGAGAGTCAGATCGGCAGTGGTGCCCTTCCAACGCAACTGGTGCCCAGCGCGGCCCTGGCCGCTCGGCCACTCACCCCCCGGCGTCGCGCCGGCAGTGCCCCACAACGTATCGCTGGGGCCTTCCGCGGCCTTCCGGTTCCAGTGATCGGGCGCATCCAGAACGACGCCTTCCTGCTCGACCTGCGGTGCCTCGATGACGAACGTACGTTCGTCGACCAACTTCCTCAGCTGAACCTGTCGCGGAGCGCATGAGGCGCCCGGAGCGCGCGTGGCGGCCCTGGGCCGGCTGTAGCCTGCCCCACGATCCGAGGCAGCCAGCGGCCCGCGTCGGCCTGCGTGGAGGAGTGTCGTCTCCGGCGGAGCTTCGTTCCCGTCTATCGCTCCGTGTCGGCGAGCAGCGACTGGGTCACCGTGAACGTCTGGCCCGCTATCGTCATCGTTCCCGTTCGCGTGACCAGGAGGCTCGAGTCCACTCGAAACGTCACGGTTCCGTTGCCCGTGCCACGATCGCCCGCGGTGATGTGAATCCACGGGTTGTTGCTCGTGGCGGTCCACTCGCACCACGGTTGGGCCAGGACGTTGACGGTGAACGTCCCACCGAGGAACGACACGAGCTGCGACGTGCGTGACAGACTGAAAGTGCAGGCACCCTCCTGCGTGACCGAAAACATCTGACCCGCGATCGTGGCAGTGCCGGTCCGCGGCGCCCCGGTGTTCGGCGCAACCGTCAGACTGACGGCAGCACTGCCGCTGCCGTTCGCGCCACTCGACACGGCGATCCATGGGTCGTTGCTTGCCGCGCTCCACGTACACCACGGGAGCGCAGTTACCTGGACCGTGACCGTCCCACCCTGCGACGGCACGGTTTGACTGGACGTGTCGAGACTGAAGAGGCTGCAATCCGCTGCCTGGGTGACGGTGTACGTGAGACCCGCAATCGTGGCCGTGCCGGTGCGTGGCGCCCCGGGATTCGCCGCCACCGTGAGGTTCACTGCGCCGCTGCCGGTCGTGCCGCCCGTCATGGCAATCCAGGGAACCTGGCTGGCGGCCGTCCACGCGCACCACGGCGGTGCGATCACGAGAATCGTGAACGATCCCCCCTGAAACGACACCACCTGGTTGGTGCTGCTGAGACTGAAGTCATCGCAGGCGGCCTCCTGGAACACGGTGAACACCTGACCAGCAATCGTGGCGGTGCCCGTTCGGGGCGCGCCGGGGTTGGCCGCAACCACAAGGCTCACCGCCCCGCCGCCCGTGACGTGCGCCGCGCTGGCAATGGCAATCCACGAATCGTTGCTGGCCGCGGTCCACTCGCACCACGCCGCCGTGCTGACTTGTACCGCGAACGTGGCCCCTTGCGGCGGCGCCGTCCGGCTCGTCGCGTCGAGGCCGTACGCCTCGCAGGCCGCGGCCTGAGTCACCGTGAAGGTCTGGCCCGCGATAGTAGCCGTACCGGCGCGGGGCGCCCCGCTGTTGGCCGCCACCACCAGCGAGAGCGAGCCACTACCCGTCGTTTGACTGCCGCTGCTGATGGCGATCCACGAAGCGTTGCTGGTGGCAGTCCACTCGCACCATGGCTGCGTGGTCACTTGAACGGTGAAGGTCCCTCCGCCGAAGGGAGCCATCTGCGTCGTGCTGCTCAGCGTGTACATGTGACACGCCGCAGCCTGCACGACGCTGAAGGTCTGGCCGGCTATCGTGACGGTACCGGTCCGCTCGGGCCCGGCGTTGGCCGCAACTGTCAGCACGACGTTTCCGTTGCCCTCGCCCCCGCCACTCGTCACGGCAACCCAGGGTGCGTGGCTCGTTGCCGTCCACACACAGCCGGCAATCGTCGTCACGGCCACGGTCACTCCTCCGCCGTCCACGCCGAAGGTCTGGGTGGTTGGACTGAGCGTGGCCTCGCAGGGAGCACCGGACTGGACTATCTCGGTCCTGGTGTCGCCTACGATCACCAGACCGCGGCGCGTCGCCGGTACGGGATTGAGGGCGACGGAGTACTCGATGCGACCATCGCCCTGGCCAGTGCCGCCGGACGTGATGGTGATCCAGTCGACCTCGCTCTGCGCCGACCAGGTACATTCCCGCGCCGTGGTCACCGTGAGGCTGCCGCTGCCGCCCGCTGCACCAACAGGCTGCGTGCCGCCCGCCAACGAGATCGTGCACCTGACCTCGCTCGGACCTACGAGGTTTGCTGTGGACGTGGACCCACAGCCGTACGCGAAGAACAGGATTCCCGCGGCCATCCCGAGCGTCGCCACCGCCAGTGGACGACCGGGTAACCAGGATCGGATCGCACCCATGACCGTTTACGGCACTATAGAGGAGAACGGCGGCAAATGCACGAGTCAGCGCATCGTGCCTTGGACTATCATGCGTGTCGACGACCGGCCCGCTCCTCTGGGCCGCACGGACTCGAGGCGCCTGCGCGTGGCACTCGGATTCGGGTATGGTGGAGGTGATCAGATGCGCAATGGAGTCACGCTGTTCGCTGCCGTCGCGCTCTGCATGGGCCCCTTCTCGGCGGTCACGTTCCCGCAGCAGACAACAGACGCCGGCTCGGGTGTCGTTGGCGGGGGCCTGCTCGTGCGCGACATGGCCCGGGGGGCCGTTCAGCCGGCGCCCCGCAACGCCGCCGGGCGGGTCATGCTCGGGAGTCCGTCATCTGCCGAGACCGGCGTGTGGCTTCCCGGGCCTGGCATCACCGCGGTTGCCATCAAACCGCCGGAAGACGTTCCGTTTCACCCATGGGCGAGGCGTGTGTTCGAGGAGCGCCAAATCCACGAACTCGAACCACACACCCGCTGTAAAGCGTCGGGTGTAGCCCGACAATTTCAAACGCCCTACGGCGTGGAGTTCGTGGAGCTGCCCGACCTGCAGCGCATCTACATCTTCGACATCGGTGGACCACATACGTATCGGACCATCTACATGGACGGCCGAACGCATCCCACCAGCGCGCTGCGAACCTCGTATGGCCATTCCATCGGCTGGTGGGAGGCCGACACGCTCGTCGTGCACAGCACGGGCTTCAACGAGAACTTCTGGCTGGATCGAAAGGGTCTCCCTCACACCGAGGCTCTGCGCACGCTCGAAAAGTGGACACGCACCGATCTCGAGAACGTCACGTACGAAGTCACGGTTGACGATCCTGGCGCGTACAGTGCTCCGTGGACGACCGCCTTGAGCCTGCGGTGGGAGCCAGGAACCGAGCTCTTCGAGTTCATCTGCCAGCAGGCAAATTACGCACCCGAGCTGATGATTTTGGAATCCGAGGCTGGGGGCTTCACCGCAGTCACCGTGCCTTGATCTGTGGCCTGCGGATGGCCAGCCTCGACGTTCACTCGAAGTGTCACGCTCGTACTGTCACGAGTGTGCCGTCCGGGCCGCTCGTCGTGACGGTCCCGATTAGGGTACTCCTGGCGTAGCCGCCGTCCCGAAGCGCCACTACACACGCCTCGGCCCGGTGTGCAGGAACGCCCGCCAGCAGACCTCCGGCCGTCTGCGGATCGAACAGCAACGCAAACCGGGCATCGCGTCGAAGCGCTGGAGCAGCGGTGATGGTCTCTGCAAGGTGCAGATTCTGGGGGTGCAGCGAGCTCAGCAGGCCCGCGCGCACGGTATCTGTGGCGCCCTCCAGCAGCGGGACTGCACCGAGCTCGATCTCGGCCGCCACGCTCGAGGCCCGTAGCATCTCAACCGCATGGCCGATCAGCCCGAACCCCGTCACGTCCGTGCACGCTGTGGCGTCATGACTGAGGAGGCAGCGGCACGCGTTGCTGTTCGACTGCAGCATGGACGCAATTGCCGCCGCAATCCATTGCCCTTTGGCACCGTGTCGCATGTCGGCGGCGAACAGTGTGCCCGTGCCGATTGGCTTGGTCAGGACGAGCCGATCGCCGGGCCGAAGCCCCCCCTTACGCAGAATGCGATCGCGATCGACAAAGCCGGTGACCGCGAAGCCCGCGGCAAGCTCGCTCCCCTCGCTGGTGTGGCCACCAACGAGCACGGCGCCGGCTTCATGCAGAACCCGCAGCGCACCCGCCAGAACGTGTGTCAGCGTGTCTTCGATCTTCCCTTCGGGACCAGGCGGGATCGTGACGAGCGCCAGCGCCGCGTGCGCCTCTGCGCCCATCGCGTAGATGTCGCCAAGCGCGTGACTGGCGGCGATCTCGCCAAACACGTAAGGATCCTCCACCATGGGTCGAAAGAAGTCGACCGACTGCACTAGGACCGTGCGCTCCGATGCGGGCGGTACCAGCAGCACTGCGGCATCGTCGGGACGGTCGAGACCGACCAGGACATCCGGCAGAGCCGCCGGGATCCCGACGCGCTCCAACGCCCGAGTGAGGGTCAGCGCACCCACCTTGGCCCCGCACCCCCCGCAGCGCATCGCGTCCGCTCCGCTTGCCTGTAGTTCGGTCTCAGCCACCCGAGACGTCGCTCCAGGTCCTTCCGGTTGCGTCATCTCGGGCAGTTCGCAGTACAGACGCATGAAGCGTCGGTCGATGGCGTCCTTCCAGCGCCACACCCACGCCCCATGTAGGGTCAGAGGTCCGCGCGACGCCACGGCGTATCGATCGCCGGTAGAAATCAAACTGAGAAACCGGCGCTGCGGGCGGTAGTGGATCAGCCGCTGCCCACGGATCGCCCTCCTGAGGTTGCGGGCCAGAGGCCGCCCCTGCCGTACCGCGAAGACCCCGGACTTGGGGCGGGGATGGTCGACCATTGACGCCACATCGCCAGCCGCAAAGACCTCCGGGTGCGAGATCGACTGGAGCGTGGTCGAGACACGTACGAAGCCATCTTCGTCCACGGTCAGCCCGGAGTCTGCAAGCCACGTTGCGGCGCTGGCATCGGTAACCCAGAGGATCTCGTCGGCAGTGTGCTCGCGTCCATCCTCCGTGCGCAACCGGCGTGGCATCACCTCCACGACTGGACTGCCGGTGTGCACCTGCACGCCGCGCGACTCGAGAATGCGCCCGAACAACCGGCGCACGCGCGCGTTGTGCGAGGAAAGAATCGCGTCGCCGGCGGTGAAGAGCAGGTACTCGACGTGGACCTTCGTGCTGCCGTGCCGTCCGAGCCAGGCGCGGATTCCATGCTGAACCGCCAGCAGGAGCTCCACACCGCCTGCGCCCCCACCGACAACTGCGACACGTTTCAACCCCTCGCCGGCCCGTAGGCGCCCGCGCAGCGCGGTCCATCGCTCCAGAAAGCGGTCGATTGGTTTGACGGGCACCGCGCAGGTCAACGACCCAGGCACGTTGGTGCGCGGAGTCGAACCAATGTCGATCGACAGCAGGTCGTACGAGACGGGCGGCCTGACGCGAAAGTGCAGTTGTCTGTTCGCCAGGTCGAGGCCGATTGCCTCATCGAAGATGGCGCGGGCGCCGGCAAACCGTGCGAGCCTCTGAAGATCGATGTGGGCCTCTTCGTAGGTGTAGTGGCCCGCGATGAGGCCGGGCAGCATCCCCGAGTAGGGCGTATCGACGCGCCGCGAAACCAACGTCACGCGCACGCCCGACATCGGCTCCATCCCGAACCGCTTCAGCACGGCCACGTGGCTGTGGCCACCACCGAGCAGCACGACGTCCTTGGAAGGAAGCCGACCGTTCACGGGGCGACAGTCCCGAACCGCTCGTGTGCGGACGCGGCGCCCGCGGGAGCCAGGCGTTTCGGCAGGCCAACGAGAGCTGGCGCACTGTCGCTCACAAGATCACCCGCTGTTCTCCGACACGCCTCGTCACGCGCTCGCGATCCAGGAACTCCAGAAGCGGAATCGCGTACTTTCGTGTCAGACGGTAACGATCCTTGAACACAGCCACGTCAATCGTGTCGGACGTCCCCCCCTGCTTGAGGGCGTATACGTCCGCTTTCAAGCGGTCCAGCGCCGTCCGATCGAACAACAGGTCACCGATGCGCACGAGCGCCTTCTGACGGACGAGCACTGCGGCAACTCGAGAGACGGCTGCGACGTCGACGCCAATCTGCCTGGCCAGCGTTGCTCCGTCGGGTGGAGCAAGGGCCGCCTCCCCGATGAGGCGTACCATCTCGTCGCGCACGTGTGCCTCCTCGTCCGTCAGGACCAGGTTGTGCCCCGCCAGCGCCACGCGGTCGCGCGCAACGATGCGACCGTCGTGGACCAGCCTGGAGAGTACGTGCTCGAAGATCATCGGCGGTGCGTTCCCACACACGCGCACTCGCAACTCTTCACGCGGCATGCCTTCCTCGAGCGGGTGGCTCGCATGGTACTCGCGGACGAGGTCGAGCACGGTGTTCCCGGCACTCTGCAGATGGGCTGGCGCCAGCAGTCGGTCACCAAGCAGTACGACCCGACCGCTGCTCTGCAGGGCGACGACGATTCGTTTGCCCTCGTCGGGGTCCAGCCCGACCCGCGTGACAAGCGCGTGCACCGGGAATCCGTGAAGATGGGCTTCCTCGATCATCGCCGCCAGCACGTCTTCGGATGTTCCCACGCCGATGCACTCGAAGCGCGAGCGTGCAGCCGCGGTCGCGACCCCACGGCGCGGCGGCTGAGGATCGAGCACGACGCCCCCTCCGATCGTCCGAATGGGCGAGTAGGCCCGCACGATGAACCGATCGCCCCGCTTGAGCGCTGCTAGCGCCTCGAGATGGATGCGCGCGTACCCAACCGCAGCCTCGCCGAGCCCGGCTCCTCCGGTGAGCGCCACACGGCCGAGCAGCTCACGCGTGCCCTGGTGGAACCGGACACGTGCACCGTGACGTAGGGGCCGCGCCGACGGGAGCATCTCCAGTTGTACGTCTACACGGCGTGTCACCAGCACGGCATCGCTCATCGTCAACGTCTCACCACGAGTGATGTCGCACACGTCCACGCCAGACAGGTTGACCGCCACGCGCTGTCCGGCGTGTGCGGACGTCCGCGTCACGCCATGCACCTGCAGGCCTCGGGCCTTGACACGCCGTCCACTGGGGAGGAGGACCAGCTCATCTTCCACCGCGATGCAGCCTGAGGTGAGCGTACCGGTCACGACGGTCCCGAAACCCTTGATGGAAAACACGCGATCGATAGGCAGCCGCGGTGCACCGTGTGCCTGCCGCTCCGGAACGCCGGCCGCGAGCCGCGCCAGTGTCTCGCGTAGACCCGGAACTCCTGCTCCGGTACGGGCCGACACACCCAGGACCGGGGCGTGCTCGAGGAAGGAGCCCGCCACGAGGTCCTGTACTTCCAATCGGACCACGTCCACCGTATCCGGATCGACAAGGTCGATCTTGGTGATGACGACGAGCCCGGCAGGTGTATGGAGGAGCCGGCAGATGTCGAAGTGCTCGCGGGTCTGCGGCATCACCGACTCGTCGGCCGCCACGTGGAGCATCACGAGATCGATGCCCCCGACACCGGCCAGCATGTTGCGAACGAACCGCTCGTGGCCAGGCACGTCGACGAACGAGAGCACGACGCCGTCCTCGCTCGTGTGGGCGAAGCCGAGATCGATGGTGATTCCTCGTGCTCTCTCCTCCGGCAGACGGTCCGGGTCCATTCCCGTGAGCGCGCGCACGAGCGCGCTCTTGCCGTGATCGATATGCCCGGACGTGCCGATGGTGACCTGCTTCATCGTCTTCGAGAGATTCAGCTGCAGGCTCCTGCCCCCTGAGAGCCCGACGACTAGTCCCGGATAGTCCCGGAGCTGAGGTGAGTTGCGACGGGGCGCGACCTACGACTCGCGCGACATCAGTCGGGCAAAACGCATCCGGAGCGTGAGGACCGAGCTGGGTTGCGGGACCCGGCTCGGGTCGCCGGCCTCGAGTGAAGGATGCGTTTTACCGCGCGATGTCGTCGGAAGCCGCACCGTCGCAACTCATCTGAGCTCCGGGACTAGCTGCCAGTATCCCTCGCCGCGCGTCACGCGGCCAGGACCGCTATGCTAGTGTCGCGCGGAAGCGAATGGGGCCCGGTGGCCCTCCCGGTCTTCAAAACCGCGTGCTCCCCGCTTGCGCGGGGAGGCTGGGTTCGACTCCCAGACGCTTCCGCCATGTCGGGCGGCCACACCGATGCTGTCGCGACGCAGCTCGTCCAAAACTGCCGTCACGGGAGGTCGGATTCCCGAGAGCGTCTCGGCACCGGTGGGCACGGGTGTAACATCCGCCGAGGCCATTCACAGAACAGTACAGGTGCATCATGTCGAGAAATCGCCATTGCCGCCACGACGGCCGCCCTGCTGATCCTCTCTACGGGTGTTGGCACTGCGCAGGAGGGGATGACCCCACAGCGGCTGTGGCAACTGAAGCGGGCGTCGGCCCCGGTGATTTCGCCGTCGGGGGCGCGATGTGGCACTCACGATCACGGAGTACGACATCGGACAGAATACCGGTGGCAGGGCATCACGAAAGGCGGTTTCGCACCTTCGTCGCGCACGCCGGCGTGTTCAACCTCGAAAGCATGTACGGCAGCACCGAAGAGCTCTTCTTCACGGACTATGACATTGGCGGCCCGTACTGGACTCGCCCGCGCCCCCGTGCCTACGATTTCTCGCCCCACCTGGCCGTGGATCGCTGGGATACACCGATGCTCGTCATCCATGGCGAGCTGGACTTCCGCGTCCCCGTGACCGAGGGCCTGCAGGCGTTCACGGCACTCCAGGTCAAGGGGCTCGCCAGCCGGCTCCTGTATTTTCCCCAGGAGGGTCATTGGATTCTGACGCCGCAGAACGGCATTCTCTGGCACCGTGAGGTCTTCGACTGGTTGGCCACCCACCTGGTGGAGTGATGCAGTCTCGGATCATTGCCTTGTCTGCTAGGATCACCTCGTGCGGATGCATCGAACACTGACGCTGGCTCTCCTGCTGGCAGCGGCCTGCACCGCCAGCCTCCTCGCGCACTTGAGCGTCGTCAAGACGGCACCGGCCGACACGTCGACGGTCCGCGAGGCCCCCGCCCGCGTGCAGGTCTGGTTCACACAGCAGCCGTCTCCGCGCATCAGCCGCCTGGAGGTGTCCGGGCCGGCTGGCGAAGTGGAAATCGGGGATAGTGAGATCGACAGAGAGGACCGTTCGATCTCGGCGGCGGTGCGGGGGACGCTCGGTCCGGGCACGTACGAGGTCGCCTGGCGTACGGCGGGCAACGACGGTCACGTCCAGCGAGGCACCTTCACGTTCTCGATCGCTCCTGCCGAGTAGCGACCCACCGATCATCTGTCGTGCGCCTGCTCGGTTCTCCGCGTTCCTTTCACCGTATCGACGCGTGCCGTCTCGTGCTGGTTTCGAGCGCACACGCGTGGAACACCACAGACTCGTGGTGATCCGGAAGCCAGCCGACCCGTACTGACTCAGCGAGCCCGATGCACGTCGACACCCTGCCAGATGCGCTGCTCGCCGCCTCGCGCCTTCCCTGGTATCTCGGAATCGTACTCGTCATCGGCGCCTCCGCGTTCCGCCTCTTCGTGACGCCGGCAGCCGGCGTGCAGCCGCTCGCGGACCGCACCACCTTGACTGTAGGCCTCATCGGCGTCGGGTTCCTGCTCGGCGGGCTCTGTGCTCGCCTGTACGCACAGACCTTCGCCTACTTCGGGACGGACGAACCGCTCACCATGACGCTGTTCCTCGAAGTGGCCACGGTCTTGCCCCCGTGGAGCACGGGTTGGCTCCAGCAGGCCGGTGCAGCGCTCACGAGCGCCGCGACCCTGATTGCGGTTCAGCGGGGCCTACGGGTGGCCTGGCTGGGGGCTCACGCCGCTGCCCTCGCAGTAGGTATGACGGCCCCGATGACCGGCCATGCGGTGGGACAGGACGATTCGTACCTGCTGCCGATCGCGCTCCAGGCGGGTCACGTCATCGGGGCGGGGATCTGGCTCGGAGGATTGGCCGTGCTCCTGGCGGTTGCCGTGCGACTTCCCGCGCACGACGCAGCCACGGGGCCCCGCCCCTTGACATCCCCGCTGAGCCCCGCGGCTGGTTGCCAGTATCTCTTGCCCCGCTTCGCGCGGCTCGGACCGCTATGCGGTCGGATGCGACGCGTACGAAATTCGCGTCTGGGGCCGCATTGCGGTCCAACCCGTCTACAGGCAACCCTTCGACTGGTCGATGCCTTCTCGCCCATGGCCCTGGCAGGCGCGACGGTTCTGATGTGCACGGGAGCATTGACGACGTGGGTGTACTTGGATTCGCTGTCGGATCTGTGGATGACGAGCTATGGGCTCGCACTGGTAACGAAGTCGGCGATGGTGGCAGCCGTGCTTCTCGCGGGGTTCGCAAACTGGCGTTATGTCCGCCCACGGTTGAGGGGGGATCGTGCGGCGCCGCTTCTCCTGCACCGAACGGCGGCAATCGAGCTCACGTGCGCCCTTGTCGTGCTGGCCATCACGGCCGTGCTCGTGGGGCTTCCACAGCCGGGCGATTGACTTCCAACGGCCACCTCTGGCCACCTTCGCAGGGCTACGCGCACAAGCGGAGTCTGTCAGTCGTGGGGGCCGGCCTTTGACCGGCCCGGGACCGTACGAACGTCCGACACCGGAGGCACTTCAGAACCAACTCCCGACGTTCACGATCAGTCGAACGAGCAAGGCAAGCGGCGCGCCCAGGACGATCACGGCGACAGGCACGAGCAGGACCAACCCAAGCAGCAGAATGATGTTCTTGAGCGTCCCGAAGAATCCGTTCATACCACCCCCGTAACGGGGCGTCCGAATCAACGTCGTCGACGCCGCCGTCAGCGCTCCAGCAGTGCCAGCGCCTCTGCCGCCTGCGACAGTTCCGGATCGATGCGCAGTGCCTCCTCGAAGGCAGCTGCAGCCTGCGTCGGGCGCCCCTGCTCGAGCAACACCAGGCCGAGATTGGTCCTGGCCCGCGCGTTGTCGGGATCCATGGCCAGAAGCGCCGTGAGCTCGTGCGCCGCGCGAGTCACGTTGCCCTGACGCACCAGGGCGGCCGCGAGGTTGCTCCGGGCATCGCTGTGCATGGGATCGCGCTCGAGTGCCCGCTCGTAGTGCCCCACTGCTTCATCCAGCCGCCCGGTGATCGCCATCAACAGCCCGAGGTTGTAGTGCGTCACGGGATCGTCGAGGCCGGCCAGCGCTCGCCGGAAGTACGACTCCGCTTCCTCGTAACGGCCGAGCGCGCTCAGCGTGCCGCCGATGTTCGCCAGGACCTGGAAGTCGCCGGGAACCATCTCGTAGTAGCGGCGGAAATGTTCGAGCGCCTCGTCGTTGCGTCCGACCGTCCGGAGAACTCGTGCGAGCTTGAACACGACCTCGGGATTCTCCGGATCGAATTCGAGCGCTCGCCTCGTCAGGTGCTCGCTCCAGGCCGCGTTCTCGGACAGACTGGCTTCCGACGCCAGCCGCAGCAGCAATGTGCTGTTTCGCGATTCCAGCGCGAGCGCGTCAACGAGCGGGTCGAGGGGAGGTGCATAGGCGGGCAGTCGGCCCGCCAGGTACACCGCGCGATCGGCGGCCGCAGGCTGCCCGAGCTGCTGGTAGCTGTCCGCGAGCAGTCGCAGCGCCGGGCCGAAATGCGGCACCGCCTCGACCACGTCCTCGAGCACGGCGCGCGCGCGCTCGGGCTGT
>CAZDLW010000047.1:0-25625 GCA_964505975.1 uncultured Bifidobacteriaceae bacterium
CCCACCGCTGCGACCGCGCCCTTCAACCCGTGCGCGGCCGTGCGGAGAGCCTCGCCGTCGCGCCGGTCGAGTGCGTCCACGATCCCGCGGAGGTACATGGGAGCATCCGCACGAAAAATCGCAATCGCTTCCGCGAGCAGCTGTCGATCGCCACCAGTGTGACGCAGGGCCAGGGCTTCGTCGAACACGGGATCTGCCGCGACGCGCGACGGCACGGATTTCGTGCGTGCTCCACGCGCGCGTCGGACGCCTTCGACCGTGTCGATGAGGGCCTCCGCATCAATTGGTTTGGCCAGGTAGCCGTCCATGCCGGCTGCGAGACACCGTTCGCGGTCGCCCTGCATGGCATGAGCGGTGAGCGCGATGATGGGCACATGTCCACCCGCGTGGTGCTCGCGCGATCGAATGGCCTGCGCGGCATCGAGGCCGTTCATCTCCGGCATCTGCAGGTCCATGAGCAGGAGGTCGAACGAGCCCGACGGTGCGGACTCGATGGTCTCGACCGCGCGCCGCCCGTTTGCCACCGCCTCGACCTTGTGCCCGCGCTTTTGCAGGATCGTTGCCACCAGTCGCCGGTTCACGGCGTTGTCCTCGGCGACGAGAATCCGCATCGGTCGCCGCAGCGGTTGCCGCACACCTGCGCCCTCGCGTCGCACACGACGGGCGGGCACGTTGAAGATCGTGGTCAGGGTATCGAGCAGATCGGAATGCTTGACCGGCTTGGTGAGGAGCGCGGCAAACCCACTCCGGTGACATCGCGCCACATCGTCGGCCGGCCCGGCCGAGGTCAGCATGACGAGCGGCGTGCGACCGAGTCGCGGATCACGCCGGATGCGGCGCGCAAGAGCAATCCCGTCGACACCCGGCATCTGACAGTCGGCGATCACGACCTGGTAGGGATGACTCCCCGCGCCGCGCAACGCCGCGAGCGCCGCGGCGGCGTTGCCCACGGCCGTCGGCGTCATGCGCCAGCTTGCAAGCATCTCCTCCAGGATGCGTCTGTTCGTGGCGTTGTCGTCCACGACGAGGACGCGAAGCCCTTCGAGGGCCGCGGGCCGGGCCGGTATGTCGCGCGCGGTCGCCGGCCGACCGAAGACCGCCGTGAAGATGAACGTGCTGCCGCGGCCAACCGCGCTCTCCACCCAGATGCGGCCCTGCATCAACTCCACGAGCCGCTCCGCGATGGCCAGTCCAAGGCCCGTGCCGCCGTAGCGCCGCGTGGTGGACGCGTCGGCTTGCGTGAACGCCTGAAAGATGCCGCGCAGCTTCTGCCGGGGAATGCCAATGCCGGTGTCGGTCATGCTGAAGCGCAACGCGATGCGATCGGCCGCCGGCGGGCCCTCGTTGCCGACCCGCAATACCACCTCGCCCCTGTCCGTGAACTTGACGGCGTTGCCCAGCACGTTGAGCAGGACCTGCCGGAGGCGACCGGGATCGCCGATGACGGTCTCGGGCACGTCGGAGGCAATGTGGCAGGCGAGTTCGAGGCCTTTCTCTGCTGCCCGAAGTGCAAGCAGCTTCGCCGAATCGCCCACGGTCTCGCGCAGGTCGAAGCTCGTGTGCTCGAGATCGAGCCGTCGCGCCTCGATCTTCGAAAAATCGAGGATGTCGTTGACGATGCCGAGCAGCGATTCGGCCGACGACTTGACCGTCGCCACGTACTCGCGCTGTTCGGCCGAGAGCCGGGTGCCGAGGGCGAGCCCCGTCATGCCGAGGATGGCGTTCAGCGGCGTTCGGATCTCGTGGCTCATGTTCGCGAGGAAGACGCTCTTGGCGTCCGTGGCCTGCTCGGCCTGCTGTTTTGCCCGTTTCAGCTCCTTGACGAGCTGCGCCAGGCGCGCGGTCTGGCCTTCGAGCTTGTCGTGTGCGGCCTCGAGATCCCGCGTGTACCGGGCCAGCGTCTCTTCCGCTTCCTTTCGCTCGGTGATGTCGCGGGCCGTCGCGTAGACGACCTGCTGTTCCGGGTCTGGTGCGGCGGCCCACAGCAGCCAGCGGTGTGTGCCGTCCTTGTGGAAGTACCGATTCTCGAAGTGCACCACCGCCAGCCCTTCGGTCGTGTTGCGCGCCTCGGCGAGGGTGGACTCCCGATCGTCGGGATGCACGAGCTCGATATAGGGCCGCGACAGCAGGTCGCTCTCGTCGTAGCCGAGCACGCGCGTCCAGGCCCGGTTGACGCGCTTGAAGTAGCCATCGAAGCCTGCAACGCAGAGCAGGTCGAGCGAGAGCGCGAAGAACCGATCGAGCTCCTCCTGCGCCCGGCGTCGCTCGATGAACATCCCCATCTGATGTCCGACCGTGGCCAGCATCGAAAGCAGTTCTTCGTCGGGCTCGCGGATCTCCCGGCTGAAGAATTCCAGCACATGAAGCACCTCGCCGCGCAGCACGACCGGAAACCCGAAGGCGCTGTGCAGGTTCTCGCGGGCTGCCACGGGTGCTCGGGGGAAGTTCGAGTCGCGCACCACATCGGGGATCCATGCTGGCTGCGCGGTAGCCCAGACGCGGCCGGGTAGACCGACGCCGCGGAGGAACGTCGTCTGGCGGCTGACCGCGTCGAACTCGGGAAACTGCGCCGAGCGTGGGTTCCAGATGTGCACGCAGTAGAGAACGTCGCGCGTGCGATCGACCGACCAGAGCGCCCCGTGCTCCCAGCCGAGCGCCTCGCAGATGGCCTCGAGAATCTTCGGAACGGCCTCCTCGAGCCCTTCGGCTTCGAGCAGGGCGCGGGCGGCCAGGTACTCGGCGGTCAGGCGCCGTTCCCGGGACGTGGGAGGACCGGGTGGCAAGGCGGCGGAAGCCATGGCGCTCGGCGATTATAGGCCCGGCGTGCTCCAAACGCGTCTCTCTGCGAACACATCTCCTCGACTGTCCGGGATTCGTGAATGCCCGGGCCAGAACGGCCGCTCAGGCCGGCGTGACAACGATGGCTGAACAGGCTCGGGCGCCGTTGCGACGATACCCATGCGCCACCGTCGAATCGAAGTAGATCGAGTCTCCGGCGTGCAGGACGTGGTCGTCGCCGTCGATGTGGACGACCAACGCCCCTTGGAGAACGTAGACGAGCTCGCCGCCCGGATGCTCGTGCAGGCGCACCTTCTCCGGATCCACGGGGAAGAACTCGGCGTAGTAGGCGTTCAGGCGCCGCTCGACGGCGGCGTAGTCCAGTGACTCGAACTGGTAGGCCACGTCGCGTCCTCCCGGCGCGTCCGGGAACTTGAGACGGTCCTTGCGCCGCACCACGCCCACCACCGGCTTCTGACGCGCGCCGGCAAAGAAGAAATCGAGCCCGATGCTGAACACCAGGGCAATGCGCAGCAGCGTCGGCAGGGTGGGAAACAGCCGGCCGCGCTCGATCTTCGACAGCAGGGCTGGCGAAAGGCCGGTGTGGTGGCCAAGCTCCACCAGTCCCATCTTCTTCTTCAGGCGGAGTTGCCGAATCTTCGGGCCGATGGAATAAGCGTTCAGGCCGTCCTGCAGCGTCTTCGACATCATGGCGCATCCCTCGTTCGGTCGCGGGACCGGGCCGGCCACCGGTGCCCGCCGGTGATCTCCGGTCACGAGCGCCGTGCACCGGGGCGCGGAGACGACATCGCGCTCGACACAACTCGTTTCACTCTCAGTCAAAACCTCGCGCACGGTGTGCACCAGGGTCACATGACTTGGTGTTTCCGACCTAAGATTTATTAAAACTCAAACTGACTTTCATTACAATCAATCTCATTAGCGCTGCCGACAACTGCAACGCAGCGCAGGAGGCACGAACATGAGATACGTATTCGGGGTTGTGGGCTTGACTCTTCTCGTCGCCACGCACGCGGCCGCGCAGGCGACGGAGGGCGGGATCAGAGGCGAATGGAGCCTGTCTGGCGGTGCTGCGGCCGTGGTGCCCTTTGGAAACGTGCACGATGGTGGAGTCGGGACCGTGCTGGGGCTGCCGACAACGGTAGAGTCTCGCGGGTACCGTGATGTGTACGACCTGGGTTACGCCTGGCGCTTCGGGATTGGCTATGGGCTCTCGCGCAACACGGAGCTCGTCGGCGATTTCACCTTCGAGAACGCCAACTCCCGGGATCTTTCAGTCGGTAACGTCGCGGGACTGGATCTGCGAGCGGCCTTCGACCGGTACCGCAGCTATGGGATGGAGGCGGGTCTGCGGTGGTACGCGTACACCAGCGGTGTCCGCCCATATGTCGCGGGTATCGCTGGCTTCAAGCGCATCGATCGGGTGTCGTCGACGTTCAGCGTGCCGGCGGCCGGTGTGGTGCTCGCGGATACGCCGTTCTACGATGCGACGACGGTTCCGGTCGTGGGCGGGGATCTGGGGGTTCTCTTCGATGTCACGTCGCGCGTGAGTCTTGGATTGCAGGGAGGGCTTCGCTATCACGCGAGGATGAACGACCTCGATGGCCTTGCGGGCACGGGGTTGGAGAATCTCAACGACGTCGGCCAACGATGGGCGCTGCCGGTGACCGGTGTGTTTCGCGTGCGCTTCTAATCCTCTCCTCTCGCCATATCAGTCGGGCCGCCGACCGCCTTCGCCACGGCTACGGCGGTCCGCCGAAGCTTCATGCGGAGGCGGAAGGCGGCCTTTACACCTTGCTGGGAGACGCGTGGAATCGGCCGATGTATGCGGCAGCTTCGAACTTCCGTACCGTGCTCCCGTAGGACATCGACCGGATCGAGCCGAAGATCGGGCGTGGCGGCCAGGGCCGGTCGTGCTTGCCGCCGATGGCCCACGCGATGTTGGCATATCCGTTGGGATCGCGGCCGTCAAGTTCGTACTTGTCGTTCAGCGTCACCGCCGCCTCGAACGCTTCCTCGGGTGTCCGCGTCCATTCGAGGATCTTCTTGGCCCAGTACATGCGGACATAACCGTGCATCCACCCCGTGGTGACCATCTGCACCTGGGCCGCATTCCACAGTGGATCGTGCGTGTCCGCCCCTTCGAGGCGGTCGATTGCGTACACGTACCCGCGGCGATCGCTCCGGTGTTGATTCAGTGTTGCTCGGGCCCAAGGCTCGCACCCGGCCAGTCGATCGTAGTGCCGATTGAACGTCACGAAGTTGATGGCCAGCTCCCTTCGCACGATGAGCTGTTCGAGGAACGCGGCGATTGCCTCCGGGGGTGCTCCGGAGGCGCGAACGGTGCGGGCCACCTCGCGTGGGCCGATCTGACCGAAATGCAGATACGGGGACAGCGCGCTCGTTCCGACCGCGCGCTCGGGATGGTTGCGGGTGTCAGGGTACGAAGCAAGGTGCCGGCGTATGAAGGTGCGCAGCCTCCGTTGTGCCTCGAGGGTCCCTCCCCGAAACCCACCGACGGGCGATACCGCCCGATAGATGCGAAGGTCCTTCAGCAGGTCCAACGACGGAGGCAGCGCAGAAAGCCGTTGTGGCGGACGCCAGGCGACGCGCGCAACGACGTCTCGAGAAGGCATCAGGAACTCTTCGAGGCGCGCGTGCAGACGTGGTCGTATGGTGCGTGCCGCGTACTGCTCCTTCTCGAGGAGTGTCGATGGCACGACGACGTCGGCGTCCACGGTCCAGAACGGGACCCGAAGCGACGCGGCGGCTGTGTGACGCCACGCGTCGAGTTGACGCAGCGGATTCTCGTCCCCGATGACGAGGGCCGGCTTCACCTCCTCAGCGAACTCCAGCAGGCGGTGTGACGGGTATCGCCGGAGCACGAAGCCAACGCGTCGCGAACGCAGACCGGACGCGATGTTGGCAATCCCTTCGACCATGAAGTGGTAATGCCTGAGGTTGGCGTGCGCGATGTGAGGGTGCAAGCCGAAGAACACCACCACCGGCTTACCAAGCGTGTTGCCCAGCTCGATGGCGACGTCGAGAGCCGGATTGTCCACTGCGCGCTGTGCGCGCTGCATCCAGTAGACCACGCAAGCGCCGTCCGGGTCCGGCTGGCCCGGGCGCCGAATGCGGACGCGCGGGTTACTGGCCAGTGTGTCAAACATTGATGCGCCGTCTTGGACCGCTACTGGTTGGATCTCGACTCCGGGAGGGGCCGACGCGGTCGTGAGGTGAGACGGAGCAACGTCTCCGCTCCCCTCACGTGCGTCGCACCATCTGCCCGCTCGCTGGCATCCCGGCCGGCGCTCCAGTCGAGACGCGGGTCATTGTAGGCGGCCCTGCAGCTATTGGCCACCGTGCCTGGTTCGGACCGCGCTACCTTACTCGCTGGGCAGAATCACCGCATCGATCACATGGATGACGCCGTTCGATGCCGTCACGTCGGCGGTCACGACACGGGCGTCGTCCACCATGACGGTGCCGTCAGCAACCTTGATGGCGATCGTGTCGCCGCTCACGGCCTTCGCACTCGAAAGGTTCACCACCTCGGATGACGGCACCGCACCCGCCACGACGTGGTACGTGAGGATGCGTTGAAGCTGCTTCTTGTTCTCGGGCTTCAGCAGGTTCTCCAGTGTGCCCGCGGGCAGCCTCGCGAACGCGGCATCGGTTGGTGCGAATACGGTGAACGGCCCCTTGCCCTCGAGCGTTCCGACGAGATCCGCGGCCTCGAGCGCACGCACGAGCGTCGTGAACGAGCCGGCAGCGATGGCCGTCTCGACGATGTCCTTGTGCTCGGCCCTCTGCGCCTGAACGGCCGACCCCGACAGAACGAGCGTTGAGGTCGCGAGCACTCCAACCATTGCGAACTTGAACATGATGTGTCCTCCCCGTGTGCTTACGTGTCTGTTGCCGGGCGCCGGGTGCATCAGCTGACAATCCCTGCCGCGGCCCGCCGGTTCCATCAACCGACTGTATTAACTTTGACGCAAATTTACTTGCATGCAAGTAAAATTACAACCCAGACTCGCGGTCATGTGAGTGGCATGACAACCAGGGGTGGAAGAATGAACCTGATTCAAACGAACTGCGGCTGGGGTGCGGAGAGCGGCGTCGATATCGACGCCACGGGCCTCAGCCGTCGTCCGGGAACGACGACCGGCCGCTACGTCGCGAGCTCGACACTCATCGGCATGTCAGGGTAGCGACCGTGGGCGTCTCAGCCTCGGTGATTGAGTGATGAAGGAGAAGATGCAGTGGTCGTCGACGCGGAGACGACCCCTGCATGTGTCGAGAGTCGGCGTGAGTGACGCCGGAGGAGTTGCCAGCACACACGCCACGAGCAGGGCCTGTGGGAGGCCGAAGGAGGTACTCGCCCCCCTACTTCTCGCAGGCTCCAAGGCGCTTCCCGGACATGTTCATCGTCATCTCCCCCTGCGGAGTGCTGGCGGTCATCACGCCCTTGTATGTGTCGCCCTCGAAGGTCAGGTCGCCCGTGGCGGTCATCCCATTGCACGCCATCTTCCAGCTCACCTTGTTCCCATCGATTTTCTGGTCCGTCACTTTGCAGGAGTCCGTGGCTCCGGGTGGTCCGCTCTGCAGCGCGCGTCCAGGCTCGTCGATTTCCTCCTGCGTGACGCACTGTGTCGTCTTCATGACTGGCATCTGCATCGGGAGGTTCGCCATCTGCATTTGCATCGTGATCTCCCACTCACCAGCCCGCATCGGATTTTGCGCGGAGACAACGGACACGGCCAGGCCACACGTCACGAGTGCTGCGAATCGAAGGGTCTTCATCAGGACAACTCCTCAATGTGTGGGGCAAAAGGGCGACAAGAGAGGTCCATCGTAGTGCCTGGCAGCTCTGCAAGCAAATGAACGGACGGGGATTCAGGCATCGCGAAAGTATCGCGGCTGCGTTGGCGAAAACTGCGATTCCTGGGCGGCGAGTGCGTGGCAGTAGTTCCAGGCATTCCTGCCGTCCCGCACCGCGTTCCGGGCTTTTGGGCGTGTGCCGCCCCGGCCGAGCCCAGGTACGATCTCTGCTCCGGACGACGATGTAGAATCGGGCTGGAGCCCGGGAAAAGAGGAGCCGAGTGCCGACGGTGGATGAGCGGCTCGCTTCGCTCGAGGCGAGGATGGGTACGATCAACGACCTCCAGATCGCGGTCGTCGCGATGCGCGACGACATGGACCGCCAGATGGACCAGATGCGGGGGGATATGATCCGCCAGTTCGATCAGGTCCGGGCCGATATGAGCCACCAATTCGATCAGGTGCGGGTCGATATGAGCCGCCAGTGCGATCAACTGAGCAGCCGGCTCGATCGCCTGGACCACCGGGTCGACACCGTTGATCAGAAAGCCGACAGGCACTTCGTCTGGGTCGTTGGACTCCAGACGACGCTGATGCTCGCCGTGCTGGGCACGCTACTGGCTGCGTACCTCAGGTAGCACGACCCGCCGCTTGAACGACCGGAATCCGTGCAAACAAGTCGGGCGTGTAAGAGTGCTCTCGTCGGGCGGGACGCCCACCGCCCGTGCGCTCACGCTCGCGCCATGAGCAACCCGCGAAACGACGCTGGTGTCACGGTATGTCCGGGGAAGACCCCGTCCAGGTCTGTTGTCCCGAGATGGGCCGACACGATCTCCGCGAACACATCTCGGAAGTCGGTCGTCAGCGCGAGGTCGCGGCCGTCGTAGAGCTGTTCGCGCTCGAGGCCCGGCCAGTCGCCGACGATACGACCGCCGGCCACGGGGCCGCCCAGCACGAGCATGCAGTTCGCATGGCCATGGTCGGTGCCGCCCGTGCCGTTCTCTGCAACTGTCCGGCCGAACTCCGACATCGTCATGATGACCACGTCGTCCATGTGGTGGCCCAGGTCGTCGTGCAACGCGCGAATTCCCCGAGCCAGCTCCGCGAAACGGTTCGCGAGCTGGCCCTGAAGGCCACCCTGTGCCTGGTGTGTGTCCCAGCCGCCGATATCGGTGAAGGCAATCTCGACGCCCGCCCCGGCCTTGACGAGCCGGGCGATCTGCTGGAGCGATCGGCCGAACTGGCCTGCCGGGTACTGCACGCCCGGTTCCGGACGATACGGCTGCCCGTTGATTGACCTGAGCAAGCGCGCCGCGTCGAACGCCTCGCCAGCGGCACCGGTGATCAGGTCATCCGTGGTGACGTCGTACAGCCGCTCGAATGCCTGCTCTGCGGCGTCACGAGCGCGAGATCCGCCAACCCCGAACCGCTCCAGATCCGTAAAGGTCAGCGCAGGCGCGCTGCCGCGGAGCGACCGGGGCATCGCCGATCCGATGGCAATTCCGCGGAGCGCCGGGTGAAAGGGCGTTCCCATCTCGGTCTGTCCCAGCGTGTGATCGACGGCGTGCGCCACTCCATCCTGAAGCGCCCGTCCACCGCACGGTGTGCAGGCTGTGTGCTGCAGCACGCGATTGAGCCAGCCGTCACGCGTGGATTTGACGCCGGGTGTCGCGGTTTCCATGAAGTCCTGCGCGTCGAAGTGCGACCGAGTCGGATGCGGGGACCCCACGGCCTGTACAATCGCCAGTTCGCTCCGCGTATAGAGGTCGTGCAGCGGTCGCAGTGCCGAATGCAGGCCGAAGAAGCCGTCCAGGTCGAGGGCGCCACTGCCGTCCCGTTGCGGCGCCGGGATCGCCGTTGCGCGCCGGCGCGCGTAATAGGCCTTCTCGCCGAACGGCACCACCATGCTCAATCCGTCCACGGCGCCCCGCTGAAAGATCGCGACGAGCGTCTTCCTTCGCGCCGTGCCGGCAGGAGTCTGCGCGAACAGCGCCCGCGTCAGAAACGCGGGTGGTACGCCGAACGCCAGCACCGCCAGCGAACCGTTGCGGAAGAAAGCACGGCGCGTGAACCCAGCGAGGCTGCGCCCCGGACCCGCGAGAGTGTTGGTGGCGACTCTACTCATGTTCTGCTTCTCCGGTTGTGTCAGCACACCACCCAGATTGTGTCCGCGCGGTCGTGCCGATGCGCCCCTGCGGCTCGCTCTCGACGACATCGCGCGGTAAAACGCATCCTCCGCTCACACCCAGCGACCCGAGCTGGGTCCCGCTACCCAGCACGGTCCTCACGCTCCGGATGCGTTTTGCCCGACTCCTGGTCGCGCGACTCGTAGATCGCATCGCTGCAGGGGCACGTCGGCACGCCACCTGCTGCGAGCTGATTGAACGGACACAACCGGACAGGCAGAAGCCATGTTGCCTCCTCACGATCTCCTGAACGTCCGCAGTCGACTAGTCCGGTTCACCCGCACACCGGCTCCGCCAGCTACCGGCGCTGGAACTCAGGGGAACCCAGCGCGAGTCCCAGTGCGTGGGCGGTCGCGTGCTCGAGACGTGATCCCCCGGGCTGATCCTGTGCTGCGTCTCGAATCCGGTCGGCGAGGCGCGCCGTGTCCATGCCAGGCAGGACAGCGCTGAGCATGGCCTCGAGCGTGACTGAGCGATCGGAGCTGTTCGGGTCCGAGAGAGAGGCGTTCCCAACGCGCACACCATCCACCCTGCCGTTGACCAGGTCCAGACCGAAATTGATCCGGTTCAACATCGCGCCGGGATTGACCCAGTCCTCCGATGCGGCGGAAAATCCGGTGGGCGCCGGCTCGCTGTACGGAAGGTGCCCCATCGTGCGCAGGGTCGCGATGAGCCGCTGCGACGGATGCACCTGGGCATTCGTGACGCGCAGTGCACTGACCACGAGCTCGAACGGGGTCTTCACCTTGACCTCGCGGTGCTCGGACCGATAGAACCCATCCGCCGTGAACAGGGCGCGTGTGACAGCCCGCAGGTTGCCTTGTGTCTTCAGGAACACGTCCGCCAGGTGCTCCACCAGATCCGGTGGTGGACTGTCGGAGACGAACCGCTGGACGAGCTTCCTCGAGACGTGTTGCGCGGTTGACGGATGCCGCGCGAGCATCCGGAGTACGTCCACTCCGTCCTCCAGGCCGCGACCTCGGGCGAGTTGTCGCCCAAGTACAACTTTCTCCCCCTGGTCGTGCATGGCAGAGCGAAAGACAAACGGGATGTCGCTGTTCCCGAGCACGATCGGCTGCGGGCCGCGGCCAGCCTGCCTCATCCTGCCAGGCTGCCCGGCGCGGCCCGGCTGCGCGGAAGGCGCCAGTGCCTGTCGCGCGTTGGGTGGCACGAATGTCCAGCCCGTGAACGCCCGTGCCACGGCGACGACCTCCTCCTGCGTGAACCCGCCGTCCACGCCGAGCGTGTGCAGCTCGAGCAGCTCGCGCGCGTAGTTCTCGTTGAGCCCACGGTTCTGCATGCGCTGCGCCAGTTGCTGCACGGGGGCCTCGCCGCGTTCCAGACGCTCGAGTTGTTCCCGCGTCACGCGACCGCTGCGCACCAGCGCTTCTTTCTGTTCGGGAGACATCGTCCGCACGCGCCGCGCCAGCTGCTCGAGGTTCGCCCCGGGCTGCTGCCGCTGGTTCGACGCATCGACGTGCACGCTCTGCCAGTTGTCCAGATAGAAGAGCATGGCCGGGTGCTGTGCCGTTGCGATGAGCATGTCCTCGAAGCGGCCAAACACGTGCGGGCGGATCGCTGTGCGCTCGTAGTCGCTCACGAGGAAGCGGGTCTGACCTTTGCCGAAGAAGACGTTGAAGTGGTTGAACCAGAAGTTGGTCATCACGTCCTCGAGCTGCCGCTCGCCGTAGACCGCCCGTTGGATCTTCGCGCCGACCAGTTCGTTGAGGAGCCGCGCCGGGCTGCGCGCCAGTCGCTCCTGTCGCTGTTCCGGCGTCATCGTTGCCGGCGATTGCGGCTCGCCCGGCGAGCCGCTCATCTCCTGTCTTTGCTGCAGCTCCCGCAGCCGCTCCGGCTGCGGCGAGAAGTCCCGGTACAGCTGCGTCATCGACAGGTGCGTTGTTGGAAACGCCTTCAGGCGCACGGAGAGCGCACTGTCGTCCACCCGTTCCGGATGCAGTTGGCCTTCGAGCCACGCCTCCAGACCCGTCTCGAGGACGGTGTCGAGATCATCCGCACGGACGCCCCACATGGCGCGACTGAGCAGGTGCCTGGCGGCCGACACTCGTTCGGGATCCCGGTCGAGGGTGAGCGCCTCCCTTTCGCTGTTCTGGCCGACGACCGGTGTGATCAGGAGAACCAGCAGGCCTCCGATGAGAGTCCCCCGCGTGGTCCACGTTCGTCGTGCGCTCATGGCAGCTCTCCCTCGGCGGCCGCAATGGCCAGCAGGTCATCCACGTCGCCCGCTCCGAAGAGCAGGGCGCGCAACTGCCGATCGGACATGTCGGCGTCCAGGATGTCGTCGACGGTGATACGGCCGCTTGTTGTGCCTCCGAATTCGTCATCCGCCGCACCCGGATTCGTTCCATCGGGCATGCGCGGCAGGAGCACGAAGAGTGCGATGGACGCTGCCAACATCATCGGGACGACAAGGTGGCCGCGGCGCGGCCGCGCCCGTCGCGCAAGCTCCGGTGCCGCCCGCCGGTTGATCGACGCGCGCAGAGCCGCCCAGTCCACATCTGTGGCGGTCTGGTCAGCGGACACCGCGCGCAATTCGGCTCCCAGACCGGAATCCTGTTCAATCGGGTCCTGAATCATCACGTCCTCGCGGAAAAGGGCTCGAGGGCCGCCCGCAGCACGTGCCGTGCGCGGTGCAGCTGCCAGCGGACCGTGCCTTCGGCCATGTCCAGCATCTCTGCGATCTCGGGACTGGTGAACCCGTCCAGCTCGAACAGTTCGACGATCCAGCGCTGGCGCTCGGGCAAGCGCGCCAGCGCTCGCTGCAACTCGGTTCGCAGTTCGCTCTGCTGCGCCGCGTCGAACGGCGACGTACCGTTCGTGGCGGTTGCGTCAGGGAGGGGTTCCGTCTCGCGCAAGGCTCGCGCCTTGCGCAGGTTGATCCCGCGGTTGACCACGATGCGCAGCAGCCACGGACCAAAGCTGCGGCCGCGCTCGAACGTGTCGAGCTTGACGAGCGCGGCCAGAAATGACTCCTGTACCACATCCTCCGCGTCCTGCCGGTGGCCGAGCAGGCGGTATGCGACGGTGAACGCGTGCCGCATGTACCTGCCGACCAGCTCGTCGAACGCCGCCGCATCGCCCGCGCGCGCAGCATCGATCAAGTCTCCCTCCGGGCGCTCGTGCGGTCCGCATGATGCCGGATCCGGCTTGGCGGATGGCCCCATATTCGTGTCGAAACCCTTCGCGACGCCTCAGCGGTCGTCCGGGTCGAAACCATCCCCACCCTGTGGACCGACCGCGTCCTGCCGCCGGCGTTCCTCCACGATCCGGCGCAGCCGGCCCCGCTGTGCGGGCGTGAGCACCTGATTGACCGCTCGCATGGCCGCACGGTTGTTCTGCTGAATGCGTGCGTGAATCGGCGCTGCGGCCGTTCGGATGCCGCGAAGCCGCGACAGGTCCTGCTGTGGTCCGGCCTGACGTTCGGCGCGCCACCGCGTGCGCAGGTGGATCAATCGCGCGACCAGCGGATCGTTCTGCGTGGCAAGCCGGTCGCGGATCGTTCCAATCCGGGCGACCTGTTCGTCGTTCAATTGCAGCGCGTCGCGCCGCTCGAGCAGCAGTTCGAGAGGGCTGCGCGCCGGACGCGCCTCGTCTGAGAACGCGGGCTGCGCCCACGTCGCTGGCACATGAGCGAGGGCAAAGAACGTGCAGATCAGCGCACGGCGTAACCAGCCAAGGGCTCTTGCCCTTGATATCCCGGCAGGGCGGCCCTTGGCTGGTTGGCAGTGTCTCTCTGGCGCGCTTCGCGCGCGAGGACCGAGCCGGGCGACATCGTGGTCAGTGAAGGCGAGCCAGTCGCGCAGAAGTTCGAGACGGAGCATCACCATTCTGACGGTACATTACAGCTGGCGCCCCCGAAGCGTTGGGGCTGCGGTTGTGACGCGGCCGCGACGACATCGGTCGTGCGCCTGGATCCAGCCGTGCTTGCACGGCCTGAACGTGCACGAGCGTGTAGAATTTGCCGCGCGACCACGGCTTGGCCGCGGCCGCATGAGCGGCCGCGGATACAGTAAGACGAGGTCTGTCTCTCCACTCGTCGGTTTAGAGGTAGTCCACCGTCGCGCGACGCCACGCAGGCACGCCAGGTCGTAGGGGCGTCGTTGGGCCGCCTTCACGGCCGGCCCTGGGCCGGCTAAAGCCAGCCCCCATGCGGAAGCGACGGCCCTCCTCGCCCCGCGTGGAGAAGTTTCGTCTCAGGCGACGCCTTCGGTGCTGAGACGGTTCGCATGGACTTCGCCACTACACGTCGCATTGTCGGTCTGATTCCCGCCGCGGGCCGCGCCACCCGGCTCGGGTCGATTCCCCACAGCAAGGAGGTGCAGCCCATCGGGTCGTACCCCGATCCCCAGGGCGGAGGGGTGCGTCCGAAGGTCGTCAGCCACTACCTGCTCGAGAAGATGCGCGCGGCCTCGAACGGCTCCAGCGGGTCACGAACGGGAGCTCTTCGTCGGAGACGTCATCCAGGAGGGCATCAACCGCGGGTTGCGCGTGCAGGGCGTGCGGATCTCCGAGACGCCCTATATCGATATCGGTACGCCGGAGAATCTCGCGCGAGTGCTGCAGGAAGGCCCTCCGGAGTAGCGTGCTACAGGGCTCGCTAACGCGAACCTGAGCGCTAGTCGCAACTCACGCGAGCTCAGGAATTCGAGGCGGGTCAGAGGGCCGCGATCCGGGCCCACGTACAGCGGATACGGAAATTTGCGTGTGGCGCGGCGTGTCGATCCGAGGGCTGGAACGGGCCGTTTGACATCGGGCGCGGGCCGTGCTACCAACGACCCGGGCTGGAGGCGAGACACGTGTCCAGGCAGGCTTTCTCGATTGCGTGCGTGACGATGCTTCTCCTGCCGGTTGGGGCGGGCGCATCGGACGTTCGAGTGGCCGACGCGGCCGAGCGAGGTGACCAGGCGCTCGTCCGTGCGCTCGTCGAACAGGGTGTGGACGTGAACGCACGGCGTGTGGACGGCACGACGGCGCTGCACTGGGCCGTCCATGCCGATCGGCTCGACATCGCGGACATCCTGCTGCGCGCCGGCGCGGATGCAATTGCCGCGGATCGCTACGGTGTGAGGGCGGTTTCTCTCGCCAGCGTCAACGGCAATGCCGCCATGATTCGACAGCTGCTCGACGCCGGGGCGGATCCCAACACGGTCGATCCGGCCGGCGAGACGGCACTCATGATGACCGCCCGCACGGGTACGCCGTCGGCGCTGAAGGTGCTCCTCGAACGCGGCGCCCGTGTGGATGATCGCGATCGGGAATTCGAGCAGACTGCGCTCATGATTGCCGTGCGCGAGAACCACCCGGAGGCAATACAGCTCCTCATCGAACATGGCGCGGCGGTGGATGCCCAGACCCGCAGAGGCCCGACCCCGCCATTCGTTCCGCCGTGCAAGGGTACCGGGTGCGGCTCCGAAGGCGTCGGCATCAATCGTGGAGGATTGCCGGATCGCGGCCGGCGTGCAGAGGCCAGGGGCGGCATCACCCCGTTGCTGTATGCGGCTCGAGACGGTCGTGTGGACGCAGCTCGCATGCTGCTGGAAGCCGGAGCCGACATCGAGCAGGCCGATGCCAACGGGATTCGCCCGCTGCTGATGGCCCTGCTGAACAATCAGCTGGAGGTCGCCCGCCTGCTCCTCAATCGCGGAGCGGATGTCAACGCCGATGACTTCTGGGGCCGGACACCGCTCTGGGCCGCCGTCGAGTACCGCAACCTGGACATGAACAACAGGGACCAGGACAGCCCCACGCACAACGGCGTCGATCGCGGACCAATTCTCGAGTTCATCACGGTGCTGCTCGATGCCGGGGCCGATGTGAACGCACGCACGCGCGAGGTGCCCCCGAGCCGGCGCTGGCTCTACTCGTTGGGTGATGTGTCCTGGGTGGACTTCACTGGCCAGACGCCGTTCCTGCGGGCGGCGCTGTCCGGTGACACTGCGACGATGCGGCTCTTGCTGCGGTACGGAGCCGACCCGAACCAGCCTACGCTGGCGGGCACAACACCGCTCATGGCGGCGGCCGGTGTGAATTGGGTGGTGGCGCAAACGTACACGGAGTCGCCGGAGGCGGTGCTGGAGGCGGTGGCGCTCTGCCTCGAGTTGGGGGGGGACGTGAACGCGACGAACTCGATGGGGCTGACGCCGCTCCTCGGCGCGGCCAACCGGGGGTCGAACGAGATCATCGAGCTGCTGGTCGAGCACGGGGCGCGGCTGGACATCCAGGACAAGGAAGGACGGACGCCGCTGCGCTGGGCCGAGGGCGTCTTTCTGGCGGCCGTGGGCGCCGAGCGCAAACCAGCGACGATTGCGCTGTTGGAACGACTGATCGCCGAGTCCGCGGCCGGCAGCGGCCTGTCGCGCGATTGAGCGGCGATGATGAGTGCTCCACACGTAGTCCGGCAGCGCCGACGAGGCCGACGAGCAGGGCTCGCCGCGGGATGGGTTGCAGGCGCCGCCGTCTTGCTCATGGCAGCGGCCGTAAGCGTGGAGACACAGGGTCAGAACCGCCGGCCTGTCGACCCGGACGAGACCTCGGCGTCAGAGTCCCAGGCACTGCTCGATCGGCACTGCGTCACCTGCCACAACCCGCGGATGCAGGCTGGCGCGCTGTCGCTCGATCAGCTGGAGGTGGCGCAGGCCGGCCGCGATCCGGAAACGTGGGAGAAGGTCGTTCGGAAGTTGCGGACGGGCATGATGCCTCCGAGCGGCATGCCTCGACCGGACCCGGCTGCGCTCGACCGCTTCATCTCGTTCCTCGAAAGCGGCCTCGATCGCGCGGCGGCGGCCAGTCCCAATCCCGGTGCGCGCGTCCTGCATCGTCTCAACCGGACGGAATACGCCAACGCCGTGCGGGACCTCCTGGATTTGCCTATCGATGCAACGACGCTGCTGCCGGGCGACGATTCGAGCGACGGCTTCGACAACATCGCCAACGTGCTCGTCGTGTCCCCGGCGCTGATGCAGGCGTACGTCTCTGCTGCGGCCAGAATCAGCCGGCTGGCTGTTGGCGACCTGACGACGAGCCCCGGCATCACCACGTATCTCGCTCCCCGCGGACTGTCACAGGCGGATCATCGCGAGGGTCTGCCACTCGGCACCAGGGGTGGCGTGGTGGTGCAGCACGTGTTTCCGCTGGACGCGGAGTACGAGCTGCGGATTGGTCGATCCGGCGCCGGGTTCGGTCTTCCGGCCGTTGGGGGTGACGAAGCTGTTGAAATCACACTGAACGGCGAACGCGTGCGCCTGCTCGGCCGGGATGCGCCGCGGGGCGACGCCCGGCTCCGGATTCCGGCCGGCCCGCAGACCATCGGTGTGGCTATCGTCCGCCAGGCGAATGCGCGCGGTGTTGACGATCTGTTCTCCGAGTGGGCAACGAGCGCAGGCATTCAAAGCCTGACGATCAACGGGCCGCTCGACCCGACCGGCCCTGGGGATACGCCGAGCCGTCGGCGGATATTCACGTGCACACCGGCGCACGCGAGCGAGGAAACAATGTGCGCGCGTCGCATCCTGGTTGCGCTTGCCAGCCGCGCGTTCCGACGGCCGATCACCAGCGATGACGAGACCGTCGATCTGCTGATGGAGTTCTTCGAGTCCGGGCGGGAGCTCCGGGGGTTCGAGACAGGCGTGCAATACGCGCTTGCGCGCATCCTTGTCGACCCGCAGTTCATCTTCCGCTTCGAACGCGAGCCCGGCGACCTGCCCGATGGGTCGATCTACCGCATCAGCGACGTCGAGCTGGCGTCGAGGCTCTCGTTCTTCGTGTGGAGCAGCATTCCCGACGAGGAGCTGCTGGCAGAGGCCGGAGCCGGAAGACTTGGTGATCCCGACGTGCTCGAGCGGCAGACCCGGCGCATGCTCGCCGATCCACGCACCCGCGCGCTCGTCGAGAACGTGGCCGGACAGTGGCTGCTCCTGCGGCAGCTCGACAACGTCTCGCCCGCGACACGGGCCTTCGACGGCAACCTCCGATACTCGTTCCGCCGCGAGACGGAGCTGCTGCTCGAGACGATCCTCCGCGAAGACCGCAGCGTGATGGATCTCATCGACGCCGACTACACGTACGTCGACGAACGTCTGGCGAAACACTACGGGATTCCCCACATTCGCGGCAGCCGGTTCAGACGCGTGGCGCTCGAGAATGGAGCGCGGCGCGGATTGCTCGGCCATGGGAGCTTTCTCACAGTGACGTCGGTGGGGAACCGCACGTCTCCGGTCAAGCGGGGGCAATGGGTCCTCGAGAATCTCCTGGGTGCACCCGTGCCACTGCCACCGCCGGGCGTGGAGAGCAATCTGGAGGAATCCGTCGAGCACGGCGCAAGCCCGAGCTCGTTGCGCCAGCGGCTCGAGCGACATCGCGCCAACCCGAGCTGCGCGTCGTGCCACGCCGTCATGGACCCTATTGGCTTTGCGCTCGAGAACTTCGACCTCATCGGCGCGTGGCGGGACGAGGATGGGGGCGTGCCCGTGAACGCTGCCGGGCGCCTTGCCGACGGGACCGAACTGGACGGCCCGGCGAGCCTCCGGCAGGCGCTGCTGGACCGCCGGGTGGCCTTCGTCACCACGGCAACCGAAAAGCTGTTAACCTACGCGCTCGGCCGGCGTGTGGAGTATTTCGACATGCCCGCCGTCCGGGCCATCGTGCGCGACGCTGCCCGCACCGAGTATCAGTTTTCGTCGCTCGTCGTCGGGATCGTTCAGAGTACGCCGTTTCAGATGAAGCGCAAGCAGGGAGGGACGGGACCGTGACGTTCATCACGAAGAAGCACCTCTCACGGCGGACGTTCCTGAAGGGCACCGGTGTCACGCTGGCCTTGCCGCTCCTGGAGTCCATGGTGCCGGCCGGCACAGCGCTGGCCCAGACGGCGGCCGTGCCCAGGAGCCGGCTCGGGTGCATCTACATTCCGCACGGCGCCACGATGGACAAGTGGACGCCGGCCACTGCCGGCAGCAACTTCGAGTTCTCCGAGATCCTCCAGCCGCTCGAGCCGTTCCGGGACCACGTGTGCGTCGTGAGCGACCTGGCCCATGCGGCCGTGGCACCGTGGGAGGGCGAAGACACCGGCGGCGCGGAGAACCACGTGCGCGCGGCCGCGGTGTTTCTGAGCGGTGCGCACCCCGTGAAGAAGAACGAGGCCTACGTGGGCGCCACCGTGGATCAGATTGCCGCGCTGCACGTCGGCCAGGACACGCCACTGCCGTCGATCGAGCTCTCGCTCGAACCGCTCAACTTGAATTGCGGGGACGTCGGGTTCACGTGCGCGTATCGAAACACGCTGTCGTGGAAGTCCGCCACGCTGCCGCTGCCCATGGAGAACAATCCGCAGGTGGTGTTCGAGCGGCTGTTCGGTGACGGAAGCACCGATGCACAGCGCCAGGAGCGGCGGCAGCAGTCCAAGAGTCTGTTGGACTCGATCGGGCACCAGGTCCCATCGCTCGAACGGGATTTGCCGGCATCGGATCGGCGCCGATTGCGCGAGTACCTGGACGAAGTGCGCGAGATCGAGCGGCGCGTCCATCAAGTAGACGCAACGCTGTCACGCGATCTGGATCTCCCGGACGCCCCCGTCGGCATTCCAGCCGGCTTCGAGGAGCATCTGCAGCTCATGTTCGACCTGCAGGTGCTGGCCTACAAGTCCGAGATCACCCGCGTTTCCACGCTGATGCTGGCGCGCGAGAACAGCAACGCCGTCTACCCGGGCAGCGGCGTGCGCGAAGGCTTTCACAACGCCTCGCACCACTCGAACGATCGCAAGAACATGGATCAGTTCGCGGTGATCAATCAGTATCACGTCAAGACGCTGACCTATTTCCTCGAGAAGCTCCAGTCCACACCGGATGGCGACGGGACCCTGCTCGATCACTCGATGATCCTGTACGGCAGCGCGCTCAGCGACGGAAACGAGCACGACTTCGATCCGCTGCCGGTCCTGCTCGCGGGTGGGGCGTCGGGGCAGCTGCGGGGCGGCCGGCACCTCCGCTATCCCGCCCACACGCCAATGTCGAACCTGCTGCTCAGCATGCTCGACAAGCTCGGCGCCCGGGTCGATTCAATCGGCGACAGTACCGGCCCGCTGGAGATCTGACGTCACCCCTCTCGGCCGCGAGCGGCGCATCAACGCCGGAGGTCAGCCGATAGTACCGGTGCCGCTCGTCGGCGTGAGCGGCACGCTGGACCGCGCGTCGTGCCCCGCTCGAGTGCCGATTTGCCACAGGGATAACAGCGTGCAACCCAGGAACGTTGCGTCAGCGACGAGGTGACCGTCTTTTTCATCCCGCTCTATCTGGCGGCCGCCATCTTGCTCTGGAAGCGGCACCGGCTGGGCGTCGTCCTGGGGTGCGTGGCGAGCGGCGGTGTGCGACACGTGCTCGCGTTCGATCTGGCCGCTTGGCTCGTCGCAATACCCGCACTCCCTTGCGTTTGAGGTGTCCTGTCTTTGGATCGGCCTGACGTTCCAAATGAGCCGCGCCCGCCGGCACGCGTGAGCGGGCGCAAGAGGGCAGGCCCGAGGTCGATTTCACCCGCGGTACCGTCGCGCGGAAGAGAAGCCAAATGACATGGCCTCCGATGTAGCGGGCCTCAACGAATGGTAGTTCATATGGCTACTCCAGCGGGGCGATCCGCTTGAGCGGCTGGCCCTGCCTGGCCAGTTCCCAGTTCTCCAGCAATTCTGACTTGTGGAGTTCCATCCATTCCAGCACGAGCTTGAGAGCTCTGGGTGGAAACTGGCCATGAATTCGTGCGGTCTCGACCTCGACGGAGATTTCGTACTCGCCGTACACCGCGTGGAAATGGGCCAGCCGTGTTCGCGTTAGAACATGCCGATCACGATCCCCAGAAAACGCGAGAGTTCAGGCAACGTGACCCGATCGTGTGTCGTCGTTCATGTCGGCATAACGTGTAACTGAGTGGACGGCCTTCCCGCCTCGCGGCCATCCGTGGCCAGCCGCCACAGTGTCACCCCACAAGTCCCGCAGAATCAACTGTCTCCGGATCGCCCCAAGCATCGGGACCCGAGCGGCGTTGGCTGTCAGCGCCGCGGCCAACGCCACGGTGCCTCACAGACGGACCATCCGCTTCGAGACCCGGCTCCTGCCTGTCAACGGCGTGGCGAAACTCTCCCGTCGCGTCGCCTCCTGTCAGCCGGTGCAACCGACACGCAAGGGCGACATCCAACCTGTTGCCGGCCGCACCGCGCGCCGGAGGAGGATGACATGGGAGGTGTGAACGGAGTGGTGGTGGTCGGCCTCGCGATGTGGCTGGTTGCCGGAGCAACCGGCACTGCCACGCCGGGTGCCTCGGAGAAAGCGGATCGCGCCGTGGCCGAAAAGGCCCGCAGGGTGCTTCAGCGCGTGCCCTACTATGGCGTCTTCGATTTCCTGGCGTTCAGTGTCGAGGATGGCACCGTGACGCTCCATGGCTACGCTCACCGGCCCGCCCTCAGGGCCGAAGCCGAGGCGATGGTCCGGCGCGCAACGGGTTCGGAGGTGGTGAACCAGATCGAAACACTGCCGTCGTCCACGTACGACGATCGCATCCGATGGGCTACGTATCAGATCAACAGCGATGATTTCGCGGACCGATGTGTCAGCGGTGGCGCCTTTCAGGTTCGCTACGAGCTGCTCCAGATGGCGCGATTTCCCGGCATGGAGCCCTACGGCAACCACCTCGTGCACATCATCGTCAAGGATCGACGCGTCGCCTTGATCGGCTCGGTGGTCAGCGAATCCGACAAGGTCATCATCCTGACGCGGGCGCGCCACGTCCCGAACACCACAGGGATCGAGGACGCCATCATGGTACGCACCAGTACGCACCCGGTAATTCGGATCAGCTCCCCTGTGTTGAGCGACGGGCCGGAGAGCGATCTGTTACTGTGATCCCCGCGGACGCGCGTTCGCTCCGCTCTCAGGGCGCGACACGGGCCGCCCGATTCGTCAGGCCCGTTCCACCTGGACGCGGGCGTCGTTGAAGCAGGCGCCGCCGCCGAGATCGGTCAGCGTGTCAGGGGTCAGCACGTTGGCCGTGAACCCGTTCGCCGTGTGCCGGCGCCACAGTCCTTTCGGCAGCGCGACACAGCCCGGGCGAATCCACCCGCCGATCTGTACATGGCAGCGCACCTCGCCCCGCGCGTTGTACATGCGGACGGCGTCGCCGTCCGACAGTCCGCGCGGCACGGCGTCGTCGGGGTGCATGAGCAGGCGTGCCTCGGGACGTGGCAGCTCCGAGAGGGTAGAGCTGATGGTGCGCTCGCTCGCCGGGGAAATCAGTGCCAGTGGATACACGGCCGTTGAGGGATCGGGCTGGTAGCCGTAGAGACCTGCCGGCGCGTCCGTCGCAATGTGCTCGGGGAACAGGTCGATTTTGCCGTCGAGCGTGTGAGGCCAGACGTTGCCGAACTGGATCGGGCGTCCGTCCACTGGTGGCGTGGCAGCACCATGTTCGCGCAGTTCGTCGCCAATGGATGAAGGAAGATGGGCGAGCACGTGCAGCATCTCTTCGAGCTCGCCGTCGGGCTCACCGTCGGTGGCCATGTCCAGCCGGCGCACGAGGTCGCTGAAGACGTCGGCGTTGGGCCGCGCTTCTCCAACCGCCTCCACGACCGGCTTGGCAACACGCAGACTGATGGGGCCGTACGCGCGCGCGATGTCGTAGCCCTCGAGGAACGTCGTGGCCGGCAGCAGGACGTCCGCGTACCGTGCCGTGTCGGTCATCACCTGTTCGAATACGACCGTGAACAGGTCGTCGCGCTCGAGTCCTCGGAGAACGCGCGCTTGATCGGGTGAGGTGACGGCGGCGTTCGAGTTGTAGACGAACAGCACGCTGATTGGCGGGTCCGTGTACTCCGTTAGCGCCCGGCCGAGATGATTCATGTTCACGACGCGCGTCGGCGGTTCGGGCGCGGTGATCCACGTGCGGGCAAAGCCCCACGATGCCGAGTTGCTCATCGCGTAGCCGCCGCCCCGGACGCCGAACTTGCCGGCGACGGCCGGCAGCCCCAGGATGGCGAGGCTCGCGTTGCCACCGTTTCGATTCCGCTCCTGGCCCCAGCCACAGCGAATGAGTGCCGGAGTCGTCTCGGCATACAGCTCGGCCGTCCTACGCACCGCGTCCGGGGCGACGCCTGCTTCGGCGGCCGCGCGCTCGAACGTCCACGGCCGTGCCCTTTCGCGAAGCTGTTCAGCTCCGTGCGTATGGGCGCGCAGGAATTCCGTGTCCGCCAGGCCCTCTTCGAACAGGTGGCGATGCAGTGCCAATGCCACCGGGAGGTCCGTGCCCGGCTTCACGGCGAGATGGATATCCGCCTGCCTGGCGAGAGGGGTCGTTCGTGGGTCCACGACGATCAGCCGGGCCCCTCGACCTCGCGCCTCTCGGATGTAGGGGACCAGATGAATGCCCGATGCCGACGGATTGGCGCCCCAGACCACGATGAGGCGGGCCAGCGGAAAGTCTTCGTACGCGACCGACGGCATCTTGCCGTAGAGAGCCGTGTTGGCTGCGCCCGTTGGCGCCGCACACACGGTGCGGGCGAGACGCGAGGCGCCGAGCCGGCGAAACAGGAGGGCATCGCTCGTATCCTGCGTGAGCAGCCCGTTCGACCCGCCATAAGAGTAGGGCAGGATCGACGCTCCTCCCCGGGTGGTGCAGGCATCGCGAAGCCGATCCGCCACGAGGGCGAGCGCTTCGTCCCAGGAGACGCGGTCGAACCAGCCGGCTCCCTTGGGCCCGCGTCGCACCGCCGGGTACAGCAATCGATCCGGGCCGTACATCCGCTCTCCGAAACGCCGCACCTTGGCGCAGATGTAACCGCCCGTCACGGGATTCAACGACGAGCCATCGATGACGGCAACACGCCCGTCCTGGACCGTGACATCGAGACTGCACGAGTCCGGACAGTCGAGCGGGCATACGGTGGCCACCGCTCGTGCCGCCGTGGCCCGGGGTGCCGTCTTCAACTCGCCTTCTTGCACGCTGAACCTCCGTTGATGGCCGGCCGCCTGCCCCCCTCACTCACTTTGGGAGCTTGACTTGGAGTGGCACTGGAGCAGAATACCTGCTTCGCTATCTCGCTCTCAACCGGAACTCAGGTGTATGGACCCGACTCCGCTCGGTCCGACCGGTAGTCGGGGTCCCTGGGTCGTCCGGGCAACGGGACGTTTACCAGAGGAGGCACCGTATGGTGTCTGGAAGGCTGTCGGCGGTTACGCTGGTTTCTGCGATGTTCCTGGGTCTGTGTGCGACCAGTGTGCGTGCCCAGGGTCAGGGAGGCTCGATTGCGGGCGTCGCGAGAGATACGTCGGGAGCGGTGCTTCCGGGAGTCACGGTGGAAGCGTCGAGTCCGGCGTTGATCGAACGGGTGCGCACGGTATTCACGGACGGCCGCGGCCAGTATCAGATCATCGACTTGCGGCCCGGCACGTACACCGTGACGTTCACGCTCGCTGGATTCAGCACTATCCGGCGGGAAGGCATCGAGCTGACGACGGGGTTCACGGCCAACGTCAATGCCGAAATGCGCGTAGGGGCGCTCGAAGAAACGGTCACGGTCACGGGTGAGTCGCCCATCGTGGACACCCGCAGCACCGTGCGGATGAGCACGGCCTCGCGGGAGGTGATGGACGTGCTGCCGACGGACCGCAACTTCGTCAGCTTTGCCGCGCTCACGCCTGCGGTGCTCGTCACCGGGGTCCGGCAGAACGTTGGCGGGTCGATTCCCGAGACCGGCATGAACCTGGTGGTACATGGAAGCCGTCCGAGCGACAGCCTGATCATGGTCGAAGGGATGCCAATCATCAACGGAGGTGGAACCGGCGGGTTGATGTACGGCAACTACCTGAACAACGGGCTCGCCCAGGAGATCACTTTCAAGACCGACTCCCACAACGCGGAGTTCGAGCGTGCCACCGTGTACTCGAACTTCATTCCCAAGGAAGGGACCAACACGTTCCGTGGCACTTACATGGGCCGGTATGCCGGCGAGTCGTGGCAGTCGAACAACCTGGACGCCAATCAGATTGCGCGGGGCCTCACGAGCGGCAATCGTATCAACAAGATCTGGGACGTCAATCCGGCGGGGGGCGGGCCCATCATCCGGGACCGTCTGTGGATCTATGCGTCGTACCGGCACTGGGGGACGTACAACACCGTGGCGGGTTCCTTCCGGGATCAGGATTTCTCCGCGTTGTTCTACGAGCCCACCACCGAGCAGAACCTCTTTCCCGTGTGGCATCAGAGCGCCGTGGCGCGACTGACGACGCAGATCAATCAGAAGAACAAGCTGAATGTCTATTACGACTGGCAGTACACGTACTTCGGGAACTGCTTCGTCCCGACCTATCTGACGGCAATCAGCGCCTGCCCGGAATACAAGAACATCCCGCAGTACATCGTCCAGGGAACCTGGAGCTCACCGGTCACGAACAAGCTGCTGCTCGAGGGAGGCGGCACCATCACGCCGCAGGATTTCCATGGGTATCGCCGCCCGGGCGTGTCGCCAACGCAGTTCTCGACCAACGATCCGCTCGCGCCTCCCGGATATCCCACCACGTGGGGGGCGTCGGCCCTTGGGTACGGCTACAACCGGAGCGACCAGATGAACTTTCGGGGGTCGGCCTCCTACGTGACCGGCACGCATGCGGTCAAGGTGGGATTCACCCTGCTGCACGCGTGGCGCTTCAACACCCAGGAGCCGAACAACTCGGTCGCGCTCAGCCTCCGGAACCGTCAACCCTTCTCGATTACGCAGTACGCCACCCCCATCCAGTACCGCGAGACTCTGCGCTACAACATGGGGCTCTA
>CAZDLW010000048.1:0-25558 GCA_964505975.1 uncultured Bifidobacteriaceae bacterium
CCTGACGACCGCGAACGGGCGCCCGGCGAGCCGCCCGGCGAGCCAGCCGCGATCGATGCGATCGCGGCCCTCTTCGGCCTGACGCGCTTCGAGCGCGACGTGCTGCTGCTCTGTGCGGGCGTCGAAATGGACGCGGAGCTGGCCCGACGCGTCGGCCCGGTCACGCTCGGCCGCGCGCTCGCCACGCTCCACGATCCGCACTGGAGTGCGCTGACGCCGGACCGCCCGCTCCGCCGATGGCGCCTGATCGAGCTGGACGACCGAGACGGCGTCACGGCCGCACGCGTGCGCATCGACGAGCGCGTGCTGCACTACCTCGCAGGAGTGAACGCCATCGATGCGCGGATCCGGCCGTTCGTCCGCCCGGCGCCGCGCCCGCAGTCGATGGCCGAATCACACCGGCGCATCAGTCGAGACGTCGTGTGTTTTCTCCGCGAGGCTGGCACTCCGCTGCCGCTGCTGTTCTTCGCCGGCGATGATCCCGATGGCCAGCGCGACGTGGCGGCGGAGGCGGCGGGCCGGCTTGGACTCTTCCTGCACATCGTCGCGTCCGAAGACATCCCGCACGCCGCGCCGGAACTCGACGCCTTCATGGGGTTGTGGCAGAGGGAAGCGGCGTTGCTCGGGAGCGGGCTCCTCGTGGAGTGTCGCGACGCCAGCCTTCAGGCGCCGCTCGCCCGCAGGCTCGAGGTACCCGGCGGCGTGATCTTTCTGGCTGCGCGGGAACACCTGCCCGCGCGGATGCCGGCCGGGCGATTCACAGTCGTGAAACCGTGCGCGCGGGAACGGCGGCGGCTCTGGGAAGACGCGCTCGGTCCCGTTCTGCCGCGCGCCGAGAAAGAGCTGTCGGGCGTGGTGTCGCAATTCCGGCTGAGCGCGAGGGCAATCGCGTCTACCGCGCGCACGCTGCACGCCGCCAGGCCTGCGCCGGATGGCGAAGGGTTCGACCTCTGGAGTGCGTGCCGCGCCGCCGGACGTTCGAAGCTCGACGATCTCGCCCAGCGCCTGGAGCCTTCAGCCTGTTGGGACGATCTGGTACTTGCAGCGCCACAGAAGGCGGCGCTCCGCGCGATCGCGGCCCACGCCCGCCATCGCGACCAGGTGCTCGACGAGTGGGGTTTCGCAGAAAAGAGTACGCGGGGCCTGGGTCTCACCGCGCTCTTCGCGGGAGAAAGCGGAACCGGCAAGACGATGGCGGCCGAGGTGCTCGCCGCGGAGCTGCGGCTGGACCTCTTTCGAATCGATCTCTCGACCGTCGTCAGCAAGTACATCGGCGAAACGGAGAAGAACCTCCGCCGCGTCTTCGATGCCGCGGAAGATGGTTGCGCGATTCTGCTGTTCGACGAGGCCGACGCGCTGTTCGGCAGGCGCAGCGAGGTGCGCGACAGCCACGACCGTTACGCCAACATCGAGGTCAGCTATCTCCTCCAGCGGATGGAAGCGTATCGGGGGCTCGCCATCCTGACCACCAACATGCGCTCGTCGCTCGACCCGGCGTTCCAGCGCCGGCTGCGCTTCGTGGTGCATTTTCCGTTTCCCGGTGCCGCCGAGCGCGAAGCGATCTGGCGACGGGTGTTTCCCGCGGCGGCGCCGACCGAGGATCTCGACATCGCACGGCTCGCGCGATTGAACGTGTCGGGGGGCAACATCCGCAACATCGCCCTCGATGCCGCGTTCCGCGCGGCAGAAGGACGCTCGCCCATCCGAATGATGCACCTGCTGCAGGCGGCGCACAGCGAGGCGGCCAAGCGCGATCGGCCGCTCTCGGATGCCGAAACGCGAGGGTGGGTATGAGCCGCGTCGTCGTGAGGATCGACGCGCTCGTGCTCCGCGGTGTGAGGCCCGAGGATCAACACGCAGTGTCTGCGGGTATCCAGGCAGAGCTGTCCCGACTGCTTGCGACGCCTGGCGCTGGCGAGCGGCTGGCGCGACTGACCGATCGCCCTCAGCTCTCTGCCGGTGACATTCCCACCGGCGCTGGTGCATCGCCCAAACAGCTGGGAACGGCCGCGGCCCAGATCATCGCCGGGAGGCTGCTGCCGTGAGCATCCGCGCGAAGACCGTAGCGACCGCGGCGTCCTCCACTTCGTCCTCTGCACCAATCGCACGGCGTTCGTGTGCGTGCGGACGCGGAAAGGGACTCTCGGGGGAATGCGAGGAATGCCGCAGCCGAAAGCTGCTCGGGAAGCGGATCCGGCCGAAGCTGCGCGTCAGCGAGCCCGGCGACGAGTACGAGCGGGAGGCGGATCGAGTTGCCGAGTGGGTCTTGCGAACAGGCGATGGAACAGCATCGTGGAACGTTCCTCGCAGAGTGACGAGTACCCTCGTGCAACGACGGACAACCAGTTCTGGCGGCAGCCACGATGGGGACGCCCTATCACCGCACGTTCAGCAGATCCTGTCCGCTCCCGCCCAGCCCCTCGATGCGCCGAGTCGAGATTTCTTCGAGCCCAGGTTCGGCTGCGACTTCAGCCAGGTTCGCGTACATACCGATCCGAACGCGGCGGAGTCGGCGCGCGCACTGAACGCCCAGGCGTTTACGGTCGGCTCGGACATCGTGTTCGGCCTGGGGCAATTCTCTCCGGGAACCGCGAGCGGCCGCCGGCTCATCGCGCACGAACTCGCGCATACCCTTCAAGCATCCACAGCGTTGTCGCGCGCAGAACCCATGGCCCTTCGAAAGCCGGCAAGTGGTGCACGTCCAGCCGCGGTGCCCGTCATGTCGAAGGAGGCCGCGTATCGCTACCAGCTCGGCATGCTGGTGACGACCGAAGCGTCTGCGGAACTGGATCGCTGGGTCAGCATCAACGGACCGAAGGGCGCAAGGGTTGCGGATCTCACGCAGCGCTGGCTGTTTCCTGGAGATTCGGTTCTGTTCGTCGTACAGGACACTCAATCGAAAACGCAGCCCGCGCCGGTACTTCAGTGGTCCCTGCCGCCAGAGTTCGTTTCCCTGCGACAAACCGGCCTGCGCCTTCACCTGCGCGTCGAGGCAGGTTTCTCCCGCGGTGCCGGGCCCCAACCAGTGGAGATCGAGCTGTCAACGGGAGATCCGAGCGATATCGTGACCGTACGGCTCACTATCGATGAACTCGGCCTGAGTGGATTTCAGGCTCCGGGTTTGGCACGCGCGCGTAACTGCCGCGACGGAACGCGGGACGACATCGAACACGCCGTGACGCGCGCCATCGACGTCACTGGTGTCGCGCTGGCGAAGCTGAACGCCATGCGCAGTGATCCCGCCGCGACGTCCGACCTGTTGAACCGGTTGATTCCATCGCGGCTCTCCAAGCGCACTGCGCCCGTCACCGACGACGCCGCGGCGGTGATCCGGACCGTCGATGTGTTGACCCTCACACGCAATAACATGCTCGCGTCCGACATCTCGCAGTTCGAATGCATGCCGATCGGCGACGCGCAGTGCGCAGCGAACTCTGATGTCGTCGCGCGCGTTCAGCGCTTCGCGGGCCGTGGCGCAACAGTGAAGCTTTGCGACCGTTGGGTGGCGGGAGACTTCCCTGGCAGTGCGGTGCGTCCGAAAATCGCCGTGGGTGTCGGCGAATCACGAGCGTTCACCCTGTTGCACGAGTTCATCCACACGGCCGGCCCAGCAGCGGAGGACGAGGCTTACTACTCCCCCTTGGCACGCGAATGGCGCCGGTTGTCCACCGACGCGGCCCTGGGCATGGCCGATTTCTACGCGGTGCTCGCATGGACGCTCGGCAAGTGACGAACTGGCGTCCGTGTCCTCTCGTGGGGAGAACCTCGAGCGCCGAAGCCACGTCCGGGTCGCTCGTGCTGCGGCGCACGTGCGGCTGCGGCAGCCCCAAGGGACTCGCGGGGGAATGCGAGGAATGCCGCAGCCGAAAGCTGCTCGGGAAGCGGATCCGGCCGAAGCTGCGCGTCAGCGAGCCCGGCGACGAGTACGAGCGGGAGGCAGATCGAGTTGCTGTGCACATGATGCAGACGCCGGATTCGGTACCTCAGCCCACCCATTCCTCGCACGTGGATCGCGTCGTCCGACGACAGGCGGGGGCCCCGAGCACCGGCCTCCATCCGGACCTTCCGGGGCATGTTTCAGAGGTGCTCTCGTCGGTCGGCCGGCCGCTCGACGCCGAGAGCCGGGCGTTCTTCGAGCCGCTGTTCGGGTTCGACTTCGGCCGCGTCCGGGTCCACGCGGACGCGAAGGCGCACACCTCGGCCCGGGCCCTCGACGCGCGGGCCTACACCGTGGAGTCCGACATCGCGTTCGGTGCCGGCGAGTACCAGCCGCAGACGACGGTTGGACGACGGCTCCTGGCGCACGAGCTGACACACGTCGCGCAGCACGCGCTGCACCGCCCGTCGCCCGCGATCATCCATCGAGCACCACTGGGAGGAGCGCAAACGGCCGACGTGACGAGCGAGCGATTCCTGAACGCAGCCATGGACTTTCTCGAGGACTTCCGCGAGTTCAGGGCACGGCTCGCCGCTCTACGACCCCCGGCCTCGTCGGGAATGTACAACCTCAACGTCGCACTCACCCAGTTCGATCAACAGTGGCGGTCGATGGAGGGTCACCAGCGGTTCACGGCAACCGATTTCTACGGATTGTTCATGTACGCGCGTCAGGCGCTCGGCTCCTTCCCCCCCGTGATCGCCGACGCCGCGGCGGGCGTGCGCACCGAGTCGGATGTGTCCAATCTGGCGGACGTCCGCCGCCGGCTTGCCGATTTGAATGCGCAGCTCGATCGACTGCAGGGGACCCGATCGATCGTCGAGAAGGGCAAAGAACAGGAGCAGCCGCACGAGGCGAACGCCGAAGCCGCGCAGGAGCGGCTGGCCCTCGAGGCCGCGTGGCGGGGCACACCGGAAGGGCGCCGAGAGGACGCGCTCGAGTTCACCCGCGGATTCGTGCGCAACGAGCGCCGCTGGTGGCCGGGCAGGCGCAGGCGGCCGCCGCCGTGTTCGGCGGCCAGCTGGGGTCTCATTACCTGCACGAGAAGCATTTGAGCGGGCCCGACATTCAGGTGGTCCTCTCGACGCTTGGTGCCGAGGACCCGGAACTCCTCGATCGCGCGCTCTACCAGGGCACGCTGCTCTCGTATCTGTTCGAGAAGGGCGTCACGGGCCTGTCAGCCGCCGAGCTGCCGCGCGCCACCGGCAGCGGCTTCTACAACGGCTTCGAGTTCACATGGCGCGACCTCGCGGCCCGCGAGCCGATCGCGATCCCATCGTTCTCCGCTCCGACGCCCTTCGACATCTTCAAGTACGAAACGGGACTGAAATGGGGCGTCCTCGTCGGCATCAAGGACGGAGTGGTCGGGACCGCACAGGACGTGCTGTCGCTCTTCCAGGTGGAGACGTATACGCAGCTGTACGACCTGCTGGCCGCGCAGATCTGGGACGAGAAATGGCGCTACGAGATGGGTGCGTCATTCGCCACGGCGCTGCACGCGTATCTGCAGGACGTTGGTAACGATGGCGCGTTCGAGATCGGCGTGAAGCTCGGGCGCCTCCTGGGCCAGGCGATCGTGGAGATCCTCCTCGGGATCCTCACCGGCGGCGTTGTGAAGATCGCATCGAAGGCGTTGCGTGGAACGAGATGGGGCGCGGCGCTGCTCGACTTCGCCGAGGATGTGGCGCACGCCATGCCATGGCGCGAGCCCAGAGTGATCGACGAGCCGGGGTTCCCCGCCGCAGTCGAGCGGCCCGCCACGCCTGAGCGGGCAGCAACCCGCGAACGATCGATGGGTCCGGAGCCATCTCCCGGTGTCGAGCCGCTCGCAACTGTAGCGCCGCCCGCGGTCACCACTGCCCCCGCCACCCGCATGCGGGCGGCTGCTCCTGGGACCGGAGTGCCTGACGTCGAGGCGTCCGTGGCCACGAGCTCGCGGATGGACAGCGACCAGCTGACACCGCGGCAGATCGCGAACGAAAAGGCGTACGTAGAGGCGCGTCCGGAGATCGTCAAGGGCGAGGCTCCGAACCGGAAGGCGCAGGTCGGCGAACATGAGATCGTCGAGAAATTGAGCGGAAGGTGCGAGCGGCGCTCGGACAATCCCGTCAAGTTTCCCTGTCCCCTACCGATGCAGGGGGGCACGCCGATCGAGAAGGTCCCGTATGAGAGTGGACGGGCGAGGGCCAAGTCCGTTGTCTCGGGCAATGAAAGGCGTCAGAAGAAGTTTGAGCAGCTGGAAGGTGAGTTCGCAAAGATGGACGACCCGAGATCTCAGCAGTTCCTGCGGCTTCTTGGAGACATCGAGCTTCCCGACGAGACTCTCGACAGCATCTTCGGCGCGATCGAAGAAGTTCCCCGTGGCCGCCTGAGGAGGACCTTCCAGGAACACGTCTACAAAGCCCTTGCCGACCGCTCTCTAGAGTTCCCTAAGGAACGCATCCGGATCAACGAAGCCCTCTCGGAGCTCCACCCTAGTCAGAAGAGGAAAGGGGGCGAGTTCATCGAGGCCGCACGAGCCCAGATCATCGCGTTGAACGCGACGCCCTTCGTCGAGCGCACCGTCAAACCCACCAAACTTCCTGACTGGGCGGTGGGACAGCTGAACGACTTGCTCCGACTCCGCGAGGGCGAGAGGTTGAGGGCGGCTTTTCAAGCTCAACGCTCAAAGCCTGACCTGAAGGAGGTGGCAACCGGCCCAGTATCCGAGGATCTCGGTTTGATTGCCACGGACGCGTCGATCGCTCAGCAGTTCCCCCGCGCTACCCCCAAGTCGCTCTTGCCGAGCGGGAACCAGTCCGGCGTCTTCGACCGCGTGTACTCGTTCGACGAAGGCGGACTGGAGCACTGGATTATCGGCGAGGCGAAAGGTGGAGAGAACCCGCAGCCCAGCGTCCGGAAAATCGACGGCAAATACTACGAACAGGGAACGATGGAACACACGCGCGACACTATCGCGGCGATGGCCAAGCGTGGAGATCCGATGGCGGCTCACCTCAGCACAGCTCTGGGCTCCGAGTCCGCGCGAGTGTTCTTCGTGAAAGTCACGGCCCAGGTCACCGGAGCGTGGAAAAGGTCACTCGCGTCCCTCCTTGATCTGGACGCACTCGACGATCTGATCGCACTCGACGCAGAGCTGCTCCGCGTCCTAGAGCCACGGCTGTCAAACGACGCCCTCGACGCCGCACTCGAGATCGTCGTGAAGGTCTGGAGTTTGAAAGAATGACGACTCTCCCCAGCTCGCCCCGGCTGCTGAAGGCAGGCCTCGTGCTCATCGACGCCCGTTCGGGACGGATGCAGCGCCTCATCTCGCTGCAGTACAACCCGGACTCGGTCAGCCGTACGCTGCAGGCGCAGGGTGCCGCCGAGGGCGGCGACAGGTCCGAGGCGCTGCGCCTGCGCGGCCCGGCCGTCGAGACGATCAAGATCGAGGTCGAGATCGACGCCACCGACGACCTCGACGCCGGCGACGCAACGACCGAGGAGCTGGGCATTCATCCCCAGCTCGCGGCACTCGAGACGCTGGTCTACCCCACGAGCGCCCACCTCGAGTCGAACAATCTGCTGTCGAGGCTTGGCACGCTCGAGATCGTTCCGGCGGAGGCGCCGCTGGCGCTCTTCGTGTTCGGCGCTGCCCGCGTGCTCCCCGTGCGAATCACGGACTTCAGCGTCACCGAAGAAGCATTCGATCCGAACCTGAACCCGATTCGCGCGAAGGCGAGCCTCGGCATGCGCGTCCTCACGATTGACGACGTGGGCTTCGAGCACAGGGCGGGAGGCCTGTTCATGAGCTACCTCCAGCAGAAGGAGGCACTCAAGGATCGGCACCGGAGTGGAACGCTCGGGACTCTTGGACTGACGACGATTCCCTGATCGCGCCGTGGAGAAGACAATGACCGATCCCCTGCAGGCGCTGCTCGAGCGCGCGCTCGACAGCAACCAGTTTCCGACCACGAGCCGCTACGCTTTCGTCGGGACGACGACGTTCGAGACACCAGACGGACGGACCGTCACACATCTCAGGCGGCGCTTCCTGCCTCCTGCGGAAGCGTTCGCCGTGCTCACCGAGCACACCGTCAAGGAGGGTGAACGGCTCGATCACATCGCCACCGCCTATCTCGGGGATCCCGAGCAGTACTGGCGGATCTGCGACGCCAACGAGGCGATGCATCCGGACGATCTCGTGAGCGCGCCTGGACGAACCATTCGAATCACGCTGCCGGAAGGCGTGGCGGGACCGCAGGATGCTTGAAGGGGTGTACCTGACGCTGCTCGCCGGGCCGGTGATCCCGGTGCCGGTGCCCAAGCCGGTCCTCGACGCACTCGTGGAGGTGGAAGTCACGAGTGCCGCCGGATCGCCAAGCGGTTTCAGGCTGACATTTGCGTTCAGCAACGCCTCGATCCTCGAGTCGGCGTTCCTGATTGCGGCGACGCGCACGGCGCTCATGCGCGTCATTCTCGTGGCCACCGTGAACAGCGTCCCGTCGGTGCTGATGGACGGCGTGATCGTTTCGCAGCAGACCGGGGCGGGCGACCGGCCAGGTCAGTCCACGCTGACGATCATCGGGGAGGACCTCTCCAAGCTCATGGATCTCCAGGACTTCAGCGGCATTCCGTATCCGGCGATGACGGCCAACGTCCAGGTGATGACCGTGCTTTCCAAGTACGCCGCCCTTGGAATCACTCCAATCGTCATTCCACCGGTCGTGTTCGATCTCCCGAATCCGCTGCAGCGGATCGAGGTCCACGACGGTACCGATCGCGAGCATCTGCAGCAGGCCGCCGATGCCGTGGGATACGTTTTCTACGTGGATCCCGGGCCGCTGCCCGGGATCAACAGGGCGTACTGGGGGCCCGAGATCAAGGTTGGCGTGCCGCAGCCCGCGCTCAACCTGGATTTCGACGCGGGGCGGAACGTGGACTCGCTCACCTTCTCGTACGATTCGTCCGGAGCGGATCTTCCCGTCGTCCTGACGCAGAACCCGCTCACCAAGGCCCCGGTTCCGATCCCGCTCCCGAAGATCAACCCGCTGCAGCCGCCGCTCGGCGCGCTTCCACCGCCGATCACGAAGATCTCGATCCAGCGGGGCACGGCAAAGCTCTCGGCCATGAAGGCGGTCGTCGATGGCATCGCGTCCGCCGCGAAATCGATGGAGGCGGTCACGGGTTCGGGCTCGCTGGACGTGGTGCGCTACGGCCGCGTGTTGAAATCCCGCTCGCTCGTCGGCGTCCGCGGCGCGGGACTCGCATTCGACGGCCTGTATTACGTGAGAAGCGTGACGAGCACGCTCAGACGCGGAGAGTTCACGCAGCGGTTCGAGCTTTCACGAAACGGACTCGTTCCGACGATCCCGATGGTGGCGGCATGAACAGCAGGAAACAGTACCTCGGCAAGTATCGCGGCTCGGTCATCAACAACGTCGATCCGCTCAACATCGGGCGGCTGATGGTGCAGGTGCCCGACGTGGGCGGGCTGGTGCCCGGCACCTGGGCAATGCCGTGCGTGCCCTTCAGCGGCAAGCAGATGGGTGCCTGGATGATTCCACAAGTGAACGCCGGTGTCTGGGTGGAGTTCGAGCAGGGGGATCCGAACTATCCGATCTGGAGCGGCTGCTGGTTCGGCAGCGCCGCGGAAGTCCCTGCGTTGGCGCTCGCAGGCATTCCGATCAGCCCAAACGTTGTCCTCCAGACCGCAGCGCAGAATGCGCTCGTGATCAGCGATACGCCCGGGCCCACCGGTGGCATCATGCTCAAGAGCACCACGGGCGCTACGCTCATCGTGAACGACACGGGCATCTACGTGCAGAACGGCAAGGGTGCGATGATCACGATGACCGGCCCCACGGTCACGATCAACAACGGCGCGCTGGTGATCGTCTAGCCATGCCGGGCTTTCTTCTGCACCTCGGGGCCACGGCGATATGCGCGCATGGTGGACGGGCAGAGCCGACCGCCCCCTTTCCGCGCGTCACGGTGACCGGTCAGCCGATCGTCACGCAGGCCGCACCGTACTCAATCGTGGGATGTCCGTTCGTCGCCGGAGCCGCGCCGAGCCCCTGCGTCGCCGCGACCTGGTCTCTCGGTGCCGCGCGCGTGACCGCCAATGGACTGCCCGTTCTCCTGCAGAGCAGCCAGGCCGTGTGCATGCCGAACGGCACGCCGGTCAGCGTCCTGGCCGTGCAGACGCGCGTGAGCGGAATCTGAGAGCCATGCACGTGGATCATCCCTTTGGATTCGATCGCCGCGGCCGAACGTCGCAGACCAGTGAAGCCGACCACATCCGCGACCTGATCGAGCAGGTGCTGATGACGTCTCCCGGCGAGCGGGTGAACCGGCCCACGTTCGGCAGCGGGCTGATGCAGCTGGTGTTTGCCCCGAGCAGCGACGCGCTGGCGGCAGCCACCGTCGTCTCGGTGCAGGCGTCGCTGCAGCAGTGGCTCGGCAGCCTGATACAGCTCGAAGGCGTTGACGTGGCTCGCGATGACGCCGCGCTGACCATCACGGTGAAGTACACGATTCGCCGCACGCAGGAGCGGCGGCTCGATCAGTTCAGCAGGCCCGTATGAACGCGCTTCTGCTCCCTGCGCATTACGTCTGCGGAACGGCCCTGCGCCGCGAGGCCGTCAGGGCCGCGACGGACGCAGGCGGCCGGCCCCTGTTGAACGGCATCGACTACCTGGAGGTGGGATCCGCGGATCAGAAGACGCTCGTCGCCACTTGCCTTCACCCGCTGTCGGGGCCGGTGCCGCACGTTCTCATCGAGGGCGGGACGCGGATTACCGGCATTCGCGCGACCGAGGTGACGGCATCGGCGAACCGGCTCACGGTTCGCGTGAACAGCACCGGCGATTTCTCGCGTTACACGATGCGATTGACCCGGTCGGGACAGGACGGGCGTCCGCCGAATGGATTCGATCCGCGCCTGTCGCAGGTGTCGTTCTCCTTCAAGGTCGAGTGTCCGAGTGAGTTCGACTGCAGAGGCACGGCGGCGTCTTCGGCGGCGTCTCTCACGGCGCCGGAGATTGATTACCTGGCGAAGGACTACGTGACCTTCCGGCGACTGCTGCTGGATCGGCTCAGCCTGCTGATGCCGGATTGGCAGGAGCGATCGGCGGCGGACGTGCAGGTGACGCTGGTGGAGCTGCTCGCGTACGTCGCCGATCACCTCAGCTACTACCAGGATGCCGTCGCGACCGAGGCGTACCTCGTCACGGCACGCAAACGCGTCTCGGTCCGCAGGCACGCCCGCCTTCTCGATTACTTCATGCACGACGGATCGAACGCGCGCGCCTGGGTGCTGTTCGAGGTCGAGCGCGGGAGCCCGGCGGACGGCGCGACGCTGCCGCCGGGCACTCGACTGCTCACACGGGGACACACCGAAGATCCGGTGGTGCATCCGGATGATCTCTCGACAGTGATTGCGATCGAGCGCCCGGAGGTCTTCGAGCTGATGCACGAGACCACGCCAAGGTCGAGCCACAATGCCATTGCCTTCTACACGTGGAGCGATCGGGACTGCCGCCTCCCGAAGGGCGCCACGCGCGCGACGCTGCGTGACGCGTTCGAAGGATCAGAGAGGCAGCTTGCGCTGAGCGCGGGCGATGTCCTGCTGTTCGAGGCGCCCGACCGCGCCCACGTCGTGCGCCTGACCAACATCGACGCCAGGCAGACGGATCCGCTCACCGGGACGCCGGTCGTCGAGATCGAGTGGCATGCGGAAGATGCGCTGCCCGAATGTCTGCCGCTGTCGGCGCCCGCAGGAGAGGCCATCGCGATCGCTCGCGGCAACATTGCGCTCGCGGATCATGGCTTCACGGTCTCGCCCGCGCCCCTGAATCCGACCACAGTTCCGGACGCCGGCAATTACCGTCCGGGACTGTCGTCCGCCCCGTTGACGTTCGCCCCACCGTTCGATCCCGTCGCATCGGCTCGGGCGGGGACGTTGTCGAACGCGCGCGCCGCGCGGCCCTGGATCTCGCTCCAGGGCGACGGCCAGTCCTGGACGGCACGATACGACCTGCTCTCGAGCAGCCGCTTCGCCGGCGACTTCGTCGTCGAGACGGAGTCCGGAGCAGCGTTTCTGAGATTCGGCGACGGCGTGCTCGGCCTGAAGCCGAGACCGGGCGCTACGTTCACCGCCGAGTACCGTGTCGGAAACGGACGGCAGGGAAACGTCGGGGCGGGTGCGATTGCACGCGTGGTGTCCGAGAGGAAGGGGATCGCGCGCGTGCGCAATCCGATTGCGGCAACGGGCGGCGCGGATCCGGAATCGCTGGAAGAGGTCCGCCAGTTCGCGCCGCAGGCCTTCAGACGACAGGAGCGCGCCGTCACGGAAGCCGACTACGCGGCAATCGCCGCGCGGAATCCGGAGGTGCAGCAGGCCGCCGCAACGACCCGGTGGACCGGAAGCTGGCACACCGCTTTCGTGACGATCGACCGGAAGGGGGGCCGGCCCTCGGACGCGAACTTCAGACAGGCGCTGTCGGAGTACCTCGAGCGCTACCGGATGGCCGGCACCGACGTCGAGATCGACTCGCCCGAACTCGTGCCGCTCGACGTCGCGTTGCGCGTGTGCGTCGCTCCCGGCCATTTCCAGAGCGTGGTGAAATCGCGTCTGCTCGAGGTCCTCGGCAGCCGAACGCTGCCCGACGGGGGCCGCGGGTTGTTTCACCCCGACAGCTTCACGTTTGCACAGCCTGTGTATCTGAGCCAGGTGTACGAGGCGGCGATGAGAGTCGCCGGCGTGGCCGCGGTCGATGTCACGCGGTTTCAGAGGCTCGGCCGGCCCGCCGGCCGTGAGCTCGAAGAGGGGCTGCTTCGCGTCGGCTGCCTCGAGATCGCTCAGCTGGCCAACGATCCCAGCTTCCCTGAGAACGGCAGGCTCGAGCTGTCGATGGCTGGCGGCCTCTAATTCCGGAGATCACGTGCATGGCAGCCATCGAGAACGCCCCGGGCCTGTTGACGCTGGCGTATCGCGCGGGCACCCACGCCAGCTTCAAGGCAGCCATGCTGGCGGCGCTCGGCCGGCAGTCTGCGCTCGCCGGCCTGACCACGCGCAAGGATGAGGACCCTTCGATTGCGCTTCTCGACGCATGGGCCGCCGCGCTCGACGTGCTGACGTTCTATCAGGAAAGGATCGCGAACGAGGGATTCCTGCGGACGGCCACGGAGCGGCTCTCGATGCTCGCCCTTGCGCGCGCCATCGGCTATGAGCTGAATCCGGGCGTTGCCGCCAGTACGCACTTGGCGTTCACGCTGCTCGACGTCGAAGGGTCGCCGCGCAGGGTGACCGTTGCTGCCGGCACGAAGGCGCAGAGCATTCCGGGTCAGGACGAGCTGCCGCAGCTCTACGAGACCACTGAGCCGATAGAGGCTCACGTGGACTGGAACACGCTGAAACCCGAGGCGTCCAGACCGTTCGTTCCCTGGATTGGCGCCACCGAGATCTACGTGCGGGGAACGGCAGCCAATCTCGAGCCTGGAGACCTTCTGCTGATCGTTGGCGAGGAGCGCCGGAAGGATCCAGCCAGCGACGCCTGGCAGGTGCGCCGGGTGAAGGAGGCCGAGGTGGTTCGTCCCGCGCTGCCGTCGGCCGATCCGGATGCGGGATATGCGCGCGTCACGCTGGACCGTCCTCTCGGATCGAAGGACCCGTTCAGGAACCCGGAGGTACACGTGTTCCGCCAGCGCGCGGCCCTGTTCGGACACAACGCGCCGGACTGGCGGGCCATGTCGTCCGACATCAAGGCGGCGTACGGGGGAACCAGAGGCACGGTCGAGTGGCCCCGGTTCAACATCGCGTACGAGCGGCCGTCCACGGATCGGGCCGGCGAATCCGCTCCCGAGCTCGACGTGGTGTTCCTGGATGCGCTGTATCCCACGATCGTTCCGGGCTCGTGGGTGGTGCTCTCGTCGTCCGAGCATCAGGAGCCGTACTTGGTTCTCTCGGTGGCCGAGGACGCGAAGGCCGAGTTCACACTGACGGCCAAGACGACGCGCGTGCAGCTGCAGGGCGAGAAGCTGTTCAGAAGGTTCGCCACCAGCCTTCGGGACACCGTCGTGTTCGCCAAGAGCGAACGTCTCGACTGGGCCGAGGCGCCGCTCACAGAACCCGTCCGAGGCAATCGCATCGTTCTCGACCGCGTGATCGAGAGTCTTCCGGCCGGCCGCACGCTGATCGTCGAGGGTGCCGATGACGTGACCGGCGAGCATGCGACCGAGGCGGTGACGCTCGGCCGATCCGAACCTTACGGCGGTGGCACCCGCCTGATGCTGACCACCGCGCTCCAGCGCGCGTACCGCCGCGACAGCGTGACGATCCACGGCAACGTTGCCTCCGCGACCCACGGAGAGCGCCGGACCGAGATCGTCGGCAGCGGAAACGGAACGCGTGCGTTTCAGAAGTTCACGCTGAAGCAGAAGCCGCTCACGTACGTGCCGGCTCCCACTGCCAGTGGCAGTGCGAGCACGCTGGAGGTTCGCGTCAACAAGCTGTTGTGGCAGGAGGTGCCGTCGCTCTACGGCCGTGGCCCGAACGATCACGTCTACACCACCCGTCTGGCCGACGACGAGACCGTGACGGTGGTGTTTGGTGACGGCATGACCGGCGCGCGGCTGCCGACGGGCACCGAGAACATCACGGCGAGCTACCGTGTGGGCACTGGAAGTGACGGCCTCGTCGGCGCGAATCAGATCAGCCTGCTGATGACGCGGCCCCTCGGGCTGAACACCGTCGCGAATCCGCAGGCGCCGACCGGCGCGGCCGATCCCGACGTCCTCGCCGACGCCAGGCAGAACGCGCCCCGCACGGTCCTGACGCTCGAGCGCATCGTCTCGCTGCAGGACTACGAGGACTTCGCTCGCTCGTTCGCGGGCGTCGGGAAGGTCAAGGTTGCGTCACTGTGGAACGGCGAGCGGCAGATCGTGCACCTGACCGTCGCGGGCTTCGGCGGTGCTGCGGTGCCGGCCTCATCGGCACTCTATCAGAACCTTCGGAGAGCGATTGACAGCGCTCGCGGAGATACCGGGATTGTCGGCATCGACTCGTATCGCGCTGTGACGTTCGATCTGAAGCCTTCGATTGTCGTCGAACCGCGCTACGTGGCGGACGATGTGCTCGACGCGGTGCACACGGCGCTCATCGACGCGTTCTCCTTCGAAAGACGTGCGCTGGGGCAACGAGTCGCCAGGAGCGAAGTGCTGGCGGCGATTCAAGACGTTGAGGGCGTTCGCGCTGTCGATCTCGACGCGCTGCATGTCACAGGCACGGCGCGGTCGCTCAGAACAGTCTTGCCGGCGCGACCGGCATCATGGAGCCAGGGTATCGTCGTCCCGGCGGAGCTCATCACGATCCGGCCGGAAGGGATCGTGCTGGAGGTGATGGCGTGACGCCGGCCGAACGGTTGTACGCGCTGCTGCCTGCGATCCATCGCCTGCGCGACGCGGATCGTGGCGAGGTGCTCCGGACGCTCCTGGCTGTTCTCGCCGAACAGGCGGCCATTGTCGAGCGGGATATCGATCGGCTGTACGAGAACTGGTTCATCGAGACGTGTGACGAGTGGGCCGTTCCCTACATCGGCGATTTGCTGGGCGTGCGCGGCCTTCATCCCGTGACCCAGGCGACGTTCAGCCATCGCGCGCGGGTGGCGAACACCATCGGGCACCGGCGCCGCAAAGGGACGGCGTCGATGCTCGAGCAATTGGCGCGCGACACCACAGGCTGGCCGGCACGGGTGGTCGAGTACTTTCAGTTGCTCGGGACGACCCAGTACATGAATCACGCCCGGCCGCAGAACCTCCGGACACCGGATCTGCGGCACACTCGCGAGTTGGATCTGATCGGGACACCCTTCGACCGGATCGCGCACGTGGCCGACGTGCGGCACATCGACGTGAACCGCGGCCGGCACAACATCATGAACGTCGGTATCTTCCTGTGGCGTCTGCAGGCATGTCCAATCACCGAAGCGCCGCCGTTCTCGTACGGCGGAGGACGCTTCAGCTTCAGTCAGCTCGGGCACGACAGCCCGCTCTTCAACAGCCCGCTCATCGAGACCGATCCCTCGCATCTCGCGCGCGAAGTGGCCGTGCCGGCGCCAATCCGCCGTGCGGCGCTCGCGGACTCCCCTGACCTGTATGTCGGAGCCGATCGCAGCGTGAACGTCGTGGTGGACGGTACTCCGAGGACGATCGCGGCGTGCAACCTGAGCGGATGGACGCACCGGCCCAAGGCCGGCACCGTGGCGGTCGATCCACACCTTGGTCGTCTCGCGTTCCCAGTTGGCGAGGAGCCGGCACCGGACACCGTGCGGGTGACCTATTACTACGGATTCAGCGGCGAGGTGGGAGGCGGCTGCTACGAGCGTCCGCAGGCAACGTCCGCCACGTACGTGGTGGCTCGTTCCGGCGCGCCGTTCGCGAGTATCGGCGATGCGCTGGCGCGATGGCAGGACGACGGGCGGCCCGATGCGACGATCGAGGTTGCAGACAGCGCTGCGTATCGCGAGACCATAGGCATCCGGCTACGAGCCGGTACATCGCTCTCCATTCGCGCGGCGAACCGGCGCAGGCCGGTGCTGCACCTTCCAGAACCGCTGCTCGTCGAGGGTGAGGAGCCGTCGGAAGGACAGCTCGGCAGCCGGCTCACGCTCGACGGCCTGCTTGTCTCGGGACACCGTGTCCAGATTGCCGACGGCCACCTCGGCATCCTCGACATCCGGCATTGCACGCTGGTTCCGGGCTGGACGCTCGACGCGGCCGGGGCGCCTGCAGCTCCCCAGGAAGCGTCTGTGGTTGCCACTGGGAACGCGAACCTCGATGTCCTGCTCTTCCGCACGATCACGGGAAGGCTGGACATTCCGGAGGTGCGGACGCTTCGCGTCGCCGACAGCCTTGTCGACGGACTCGGCCGCAGCGCCATCGACGCGTCCCGTGCTCACCTGGATGGGAGTACCGTCCTCGGGGAAGTCGTCGTTCGCGCGATAACGGAGGCGAGCAACAGCATCATCACCGGCGAGGTCCGAGCGGAGCGCAAGCAGGAGGGGTGCGTGAGATTCTGCTTCCTCCCACCGGAGTCGGTCGTGCCGCGCCGGTTCCGTTGCCAGCCGGACCTGGCCGTCAACCGCGCGTTGGAGGAGGCTCGCCGCTCCGATTCATCCCTCGCGCCTGCCACGCGCGAGGCGATCCGCGCGCAGGTCGTGCGCGTCGTCCGACCACGGTTCACCGGCCTCCGGTACGGCCAGCCCGGCTATGGCCAGCTCAGCCTGCAGTGTCCTGCTGAGATCCGGACAGGAGCAGACGACCAGGCGGAGATGGGTGTCTTTCATCATCTGCAACAGACACAGCGTGAGGCCAACCTGCGCACGGGCGTGAACGAGTACCTGCGCGTCGGTCTCGAGGTGGGGATGTTCTACGCAAGCTGAGGGGCCGATGAAGGGCGACTTTTCCCGTGTCACCTGGCGGCGCGACAAGCACTATCGCACCGTCCTAATGCAGCAGGGACGCGTTCAGATCGACGCGGACTGGAACGAACAGCAGGACATCTGGGCGCATCGCATCGATACCGAGGCACTCGACATCGTCGGTGCGCACGGCGGGCCGTGGAAGACCGCCGGCTTCGGATTGGTCATCGACGGCAGCGCAAAGGCCGGCGATTTTCTCATCTCGCCCGGACAGTATTACGTGGACGGCATCCTCTGCGAGAACGAAACGCCGGTGGCGTACACGGCGCAGCCCGACCTGCCTGGAGTAGGGCCGGTCACCGAGAAAGGCGTCTATCTCGCATACCTCGACGTGTGGGAGCGGCACATCACTGCGCTCGAAGATCCGGACATTCGCGAGGTGGCGCTCGGCGGTCCCGACACTGCGACGCGAACGAAGCTGGTGTGGCAGGTGAAGCTGCTGAGGATCGCCGATCAAAGAGCGACGTGCAGCTCGCTGCGCGAGTGGACGCAGGCAACCGCCGGGAGCACGGGGCGGCTGAGCGCACGTGCGCAGCCGGCGTCGGCGGTGGGCGACGATCCGTGCCTGGTGGAGCCGGGGGCCGGGTACCAGCGGCTGGAGAACCAGCTGTATCGAGTGGAGATTCACACAGGAGGGGCGCTCGGCACCGCGAGGTTCAAGTGGTCGCGCGACAACGGATCGATCGTGACCGCGTGGCTGGCACAGGAGGGCAACGACGTGACCGTCGCGAGTGCCGGCCACGACAGGATTCTTGGGTTCCAGAGCGGTGACTGGGTGGAGCTCATCGACGACACGCGTGAGCTGATTGGCATACCCGGCACACTCGTCCGGCTGACGGCCGTCGAAGGTCAAACGCTGACCATCGCACCGCCTGCCGATTCGGAAATCGCCATCGACAGGGCCGACTTTCCGCTCCGGCCACGAATCCGGCGCTGGAACACCACTGGCGAATCGGGGACGCTCGCGGTGGAAACGCCGGTGACCAACGACGGCTACATCGAGCTCGAAGGCGGAATCCAGGTGAGGTTCGAAGCCGGGGAGTACCTCGCCGGCGATTACTGGCTCGTTCCGGCGCGGACGGCGATCGCCGATGTCGATCCGATGGTTGTCGAGCCGCGGCCGGCCGCGGGCATTCATCATCATTACTGCCGCCTCGGCCTGCTCACGTTCGACGGTCCTGCCTTCACGTCCGTCACCGACTGCCGCCGCTTCTTCCCTGCCGTCACCGATCTCACGAGCCTGTTCGCAGTTGGCGGCAGCGGTCAGGAGGGCCCGCCAGGCCAGACGCTCCCGCAGCCGCTGCAGGCGGGCGTCGCGAACGGGCAATGGCCGGTACCTGGAGCGACCCTGCGTTTTCGGGTCACGCGCGGCAGCGGCCTGCTGGGCGCGTCCGGGACAGCGACCGTGACCACGGGCCCCGATGGTGTGGCCAGCTGCATCTGGACGCTCGACGCGACGACGCCCAGCCAGGAAGTCACGGCAACGCTCCTGGACGCAGACGGTTCGACAGTGCATCTGCCCGTGCGGTTCAGCGCGTCGTTGGACGGGTCTGCGCTGGCGGACGGTGTCCGGGTCACCGGCGTGCAATTCGGCGACAAGAGCCCGCTCGAGAACGACGCCGACGCGACCGGCTCGCAGCTGGCGAGCGGCCTGGTCGTGCAATGCGACGGCGAGATTGCGCCGGAGAGCCTCAATCGCCACACGTGCAGGGTCAGCCTCGAGCTGCCGTTTCCGCTGAGCGACAGCGACACGGCGCTGTGGGGATCGGGTATCGTCGGTTACCAGCACGTCGCGATTGCCGGGACCGCATCAGCGAAGGACACATCGATTGCCTGGACGCCGACGCAAGCCGCGGACGATTTCGTCAGACAGCGGCTCTTCAGTACGCTCCGTCGGCTGAAGCTCGAAACACAGGTTCTCGGCCGTCTGACACTGAGCGGCAATTTCGTCTGGGACGCGAAGGATCCGAAGCGCTATCTGGACGGAGATCTGTTCGGCACGCCGGCCGAGGGATCCAAGCTGACTCGAACAGGCGTCCAGTGGCCGAGCGGCGACGGACGCCATGGCGGCACGCTGGAGGTGTGGTTCTGGCTCGTCGACGAGGTCATCGTCTCCATTCAGTTGTCTTCCCCGTTCGTCCGCGTGACCGGGTCAGCAATCGTGTCGGTCCTCATCACAGGGACAGAAAGATTCGAGGCGGAGCTGAGCGTGAACGATGTCACCGGCGGGAACGCGACCGTCGGCACGATCATGCGTGGAGCGAACCCTCGAGAGTGGATCTACTCGGCACCGGCAAAAGTGCCCAAGCCCAATCCGGTGGACATCACCGCGAGGAGCCTCGCGGACCGGACGAAGAGCGCCTCTGCCTCGCTTCTGATCCTGGGGCCCATCGATCCACTGCCGCCTGGTTTCCAGCAGGAGCCAACCCGGCGGGCAGCCGGCAGCGCGCCGCGCGGGGCGGGGCGGAAGAAGCGCGAGTGAGTGACGAGGCGGCTGTGACACTCGAGTGCGATCCATTTCCTCGAACGGCCACTGGAACGCGAGATGCGATTCGGTTCGGGTTGCGTAACCAGCTGACGCTCGTCGGCTGCAGGTGGCCCGGCATAGGTGCGCTTGACATCGGCATGCCCGCCGCCCCACATTGGTCCCGGATCCTTCGCGTACGCGGAACCTCGTCGGCCGTTCGTGGTTCCGCCTGCCAGACTGGAGGCTCAGATGCGGACCGTCCAGCAGATTTTGCACACGAAGCCAGGACCGCTCCTCTCAATCGCCCCGCAGGCCACCGTGTTCGATGCACTGGCCGTCATGGCCCAGCACGACATCGGGGCGCTCGCCGTTCTCGATGAGGGCCACCTTGTCGGCATGTTCTCGGAGCGGGATTACGCCCGCAAGGTGATCCTCCACGGTAAGTCCTCGAAGGAGATCACCGTCGCCGACATCATGAGCACGGCTGTGCTCTCGGTGCGGCCGGACGACACCATCCGCGACTGCATGACCCTGATGACCGACAACCGCATCCGGCACCTGCCGGTTGTCGACGCCTCGGGCCCCATCGGCATGGTGTCCATCGGGGATGTCGTCAAGGCACTGCTGAGCGAGCAGGCCTTCACGATCGAGCAGCTCGAGCACTACATCACCGGATAGGCGCCCGAGGGCCTGATCCGCGGAGGGAACCGCGGGAGCAGAATTGAAAGGGGAAAGAACGACGCCTAATGGCCGACGCTGTGGTCGACCTCCTTGGGGAACCCGTTCGGTTCTCCTTTTTCACCGGCATACCATTGCGCCGTATCGAGGTACGGTGCCGCACGCAGAGCTCGCCCGGATCGAAGAGCAGCTCACCGGCGCCTGCACCGTAGAAGTGGCAGCATTCGATGAATTCACGGTCCTGCTCGGCCAGGATGCCCTGATGCAATCCCTCGAGCATGTCGTATTCGACACCGCGCCCACCGGCCACACCTTGCGCTTGCTGCAACTGCCGGCAGCCTGGAGCCGCTTCCTCAATACAGGTGCGGCCACCGTGTCGTGTCTCGGGCCGCTGGCCGGTCTCAAGGCACAAGAGGAACGGTATGAGGACGCTGTACGGACCCTGGCTGACGCCCGTGCGACAACGCTCGTGCTCGTCACACGTCCGGATCGCGTGGCACTGCTGGAAGCCGAACGCACACGAACGGAACTGAGTGCGCTGGGCATGGAGAATCAGGTGCTGGTCGTCAACGCTGTGTTCCATGCGACGGATCGCAACGACCGGGTGGCTGTGGCGGTCGAGGAGAGGGCAGACAAGGCACTCGCAGCCTTGCCGGCTGGCCTCCGCGGCCTGCGTCGCCTCGACGTGCCCATGCGCGGTTTCAACATCGTGGGATTGGCAAGGGTGCGCTCGCTGCTGGATGGACCGCGTGAGGAGGATCTCCGAGTCAAGGCAGCCGAAGCGATGAGTGTGGAGGTCCCGCCGATTCCGCCGCTCTCCGCGCTCGTCGACGAGCTCGCGACCTGCGATCATGGACTGGTCATGGTCATGGGCAAGGCGGCGTCGGGAAGACGACCGTCGCAGCCTCTATCGCCATCGCTCTGGCGGATCGGTGTCGCCCAGTCGTGCTCACGACGACCGATCCGGCGACACATCTCACGAAAATGCTCGATACGGAAGTTCCGGGACTGCGCGTCAGCCGTATCGACCCGGTGTTGGAGGCGCGTCGGTACCGCGACGAAACGTATGCGGCCAAGGCGCCCGGTCTCGACTCGGCCCACCAGGCCCTATTGTACGAAGAGCTGCAGTCTCCCTGCTACGACGAGATCGCCTTCTTTGTCGCCTTCTCGAAGATCGTCATGCGTGCCAAGCGCGAGCTGATCGTCGTCGACACGGCGCCGACCGGTCACACGCTGAGGTTGCTCGACACGGCCGAGTCGTATCATCGGCAGTTCGTGCCGCGCGAGCCGGAGCCTGGGCAGCCGAAGGTCATCACGCCCCTGATGACTTTGCGCGATCCGGATCTCACGAGGGTGCTGATTGTGACGCTGCCCGAAACGACGCCCGTTCTCGAGGCCCAGGCTCTGCAAGACGACTTGCGAAAGGCGGGGATCGACCCCTTCGCATGGGTGATCAATGCGAGTCTGCTCGCGGCGCACCCGAGGGATCCCGTGCTGCAGCAGCGGGCGGACGCCGAGGTCTCCTTGATCCGCACGGTCGCGACAGCGCTGGCCCGACGCGTCACCCTCATTCCCTTCCAAGTGAGCGAGCCGACCGGCCCGGCGCGGCTGCTGGAGCTGGTGGCGACGGCACCTACTCCGATGAACGACCTGGGAGTGTGATCCGTAGGAGGCTAACGCTAACCCATCGTGGGCATCACGAAATCGGCACCAGAACGGATGCCCGTCGGCCAGCGCGTGGTGACGGTCTTCAGCCGGGTGTAGAAGCGCACGCCCTCCGGGCCGTGCATGTGATGATCGCCGAAGAGGGAGTTCTTCCACCCGCCGAAACTGTGAAAGGCCATGGGCACCGGAATCGGGACGTTGACGCCGACCATGCCGACCTGAATCTCGTTGGCGAACGCCCGGGCGCTGTCGCCGTCGCGGGTGAAGATCGCCGTGCCATTGCCGAACTCGTGCGCGTTGATGAGATCGACGGCTTCGCGATAGCTCCTGACGCGTACGATGCCGAGGACGGGCCCGAAGATCTCGTCCTTGTAGATGCGCATGTCGCGTGTCACATGATCGAAGAGCGAGCCGCCCAGATAGAAGCCGTCAGGATGATCCGCGCTCTCGAAACCGCGGCCGTCCACAACGAGCGTTGCGCCCTCCTCGACACCGAGATCGACGAAGCCCTTCACGCGATCGCGGTGCTCGCGGGTGACGAGCGGACCCATCTGGGCCCGAGGGTCCGTCCCCGGCCCGATCGTCAGGGCTTGCACTCTTGGCACCAGCCGGGCCACCAGCGCATCGCCAATGGCGTCGGTGACCGCGACCGCGATTGAGATCGCCATGCACCGTTCCCCCGCCGAACCATAGGCGGCGCCCATCAGCGCGTCCACCGTCTCGTCGAGGTCCGCGTCCGGCATGACGACCAGGTGATTCTTCGCCCCGCCCAGGGCCTGGACGCGTTTGCCATGTGCGGCACCGGTCGAGTAGATGTACCGTGCGATCGGCGTCGAACCGACGAAGCTGATGGCCTGGACGTCCTGGTGCGTGAGCAGCGCGTCCACCGCCTCCTTGTCTCCGTTGACGACGTTGAAGACGCCCTCCGGTAGACCAGCTTCCGTGAACAGCTCGGCCAGCAGGAGCGAAGCCGATGGATCGCGCTCAGAGGGCTTCAGGACGAACGTATTGCCACAGGCGATGGCCACCGGGAACATCCACATCGGCACCATGACGGGGAAGTTGAAGGGCGTGATGCCCGCGACCACGCCAAGCGGCTGCCGCAGTGAGTGACTGTCCACATTGGTACCGACATTCTCCGTGACCTCGCCTTTGAGGAGGTGCGGACCGCCACAGGCAAACTCCACGACCTCGAGACCGCGCGTCACCTCGCCCAGCGCGTCGTCACGAACCTTGCCGTGTTCGCTCGTGATGAGGGAACCGAGGCGATCGGCATTGGTTTCGACCAGTTCCTTGAACCTGGACATGACGCGCGAGCGTCGGAGTGGAGTGGCTGCAGCCCATGCCGGAAACGCCGTCTTCGCGGCAGCCACCGCGCACATCACCTCATCCGGGCCGGCCAGCGGCACGCGAGTCGAGACGGAGCCGAGCGCCGGGTTGAAGACGTCTCCGAAACGGCCGCTCGCGCCTTCGATGCGCTTGCCGTTGATGTAGTGATGCAGGGTGTTGGTCATGAATGTCCTCGGTGTGATCTCATTCGATGTGGCCAGGCCAGGTGAACCCGGTCGATCCATTGGACGCTTCAGGCGTGCGTGGGCGCGACCTCCGCAGGCATCGGGAACCAGCGACGGAACACGGCGACGAAGGCCGCGGCTTTCTCGATTCAGTATGCGGCAACCGGCGCCGGGAACCAGTGCCGGGTTCGATTGCAGACGGAGCACACCGACAGCATGACCGGGACCTCGATGAGCACGCCCACCACCGTCGCGAGCGCAGCCCCAGACTCGAGACCGAAGAGTGCGATCGCCGTAGCGACGGCGAGCTCGAAAAAGTTGCTGGCGCCAATCAGCGCACCCGGCGCGGCAATGGCGTACTCGACCCTGAAGAGACGCATCAATCCATAGGTCAGTGAGGAATTGAAGTACACCTGAATCAGAATCGGCACTGCGATGAGCGCGACGTGCAAGGTCTTCATCGTAACGTTGTCGGCCTGAAACGCGAAGATCAAGGCGAGAGTCGTCAGGAGTGCTCCCATGCTGACGGGTGCGAATCGCGGCAGCAGCACGGTCTCGAACCACGTCCGGCCCTTCGCACGCATGAACCAGCGGCGAAGCAACACGCCGGCCGTCAGCGGGACGACGATGAAGACCAGCACCGAGTAGAGGAGCACCTGGAAGGGGACGTGGAGCGAAGAAGCTCCCCTGACCAGGAACGTCACGATTGGCGCGAAGAGCACCAGCATCAACAGGTCATTGACGGACACCTGGACCAGCGTGTACCCAGGGTCACCGTCGGTCAGATAGCTCCAGACGAACACCATCGCCGTGCACGGCGCAGCGGCAAGGATGATGGTGCCGGCGATGTACTGGTCCGCATCTGTCGCCGGAATCCACGAGCTGAACTCGAGGAGCTGTACCTGTGGGTCGTCGATCGGGCGCCGCAGCAGGGCGCCCTGTGGTTCAACGGTCTCGAACGAGCGGTCCTGTCGCTGAATCAGCATCCGAGGCGGTGTCCCGTCGCGCCCGAGAGCTTCGACCCCCGATCACTCGGTCCGAGTAATCACCTACGGGCGGAAGCCGCACGCGTACCGGATCTTCTGCCACTACGAAAGGCCTTTTTCAGTTCAGAACGCTCATCCGCGCAACTCATCAAGAACGCGACGCTAAAGGTGTATCCGGCGCGCCGCACGGAATCACCGACACCCACAAGGAACAACTCAACGCTCATCGGCTCGCCTTCGTGAAGGCCTAACGAGGCCCTGCCTCAGACCGTCGAGCATGTGGAGTGGTACGTCGAGACGCTCCAGCCGGTCTGAGGCAGGGCCTCGTTAGAAAAGTGGAGCCCCGGGAGCCGGCAGGGGTTGCACCCCTGCGCCGAGGTAGTAGACCCTCTGGGGTCGATGGCCACGTGGGCCGCGCTCTCCGGGAGCTCCAGCACGATGATACGCAAAAATGTCGCTGAGATCCTCGACCAGCACGTGACGTTCGAGCTGGAGGCCATCGATCGGATGGACGTGAACGCCTATGTGCCCTCCCTGCAGACGGGCGGCGGCTTCGCGTACTTCCTGAAGACGCAGCTCGGGGTGCGTGTCCCCTCGACCGTGATGATCGCCCCGATGAGCGCCCAGTTCGTCGACCGGATCGAGCGCTTCACCGAGACGGCGGGGGGCGACCTGGTGACGTTCCAGAAAGGCCAACGGAAGGATGACGTCGCCCACGAGTACCTCGCCGCGTTCGAGGGCGATGCAGGGGTGCTCTTCGTGGGGAAGGCGCAGGAGAAGGCGAGCGTCTTCCGCACCGAACGGCGCCGGGATGCCCACGGCACCTATCCGTGGATCATTCGGTCGACGGC
>CAZDLW010000049.1:0-25195 GCA_964505975.1 uncultured Bifidobacteriaceae bacterium
GCCTCCTTTCGGAAGGAGGACGGCAGCAGCCGTCCTGACTCGCCAACGATATGCACTTGGAATCAGGAGAACGAAAGGGCCGGCTCAGTGCCGGGATCAGCGAGGAATCGCGGAACAGTCCCGAACGATCGAATCACCGTCTACCGCGAAGCGGCTTAGTCCAATACGAATTATGATCCCTCCCGGATTATGGATCGTGTCAGCACCGCTGTCGGTGGCGCGCGAGCATTTACGGCGCTGGCCCACGCGTTTCTCCTCGTCGCCTGGGAAGCCGCTGGGTACCCATAACAGTCAGAGCCGCTGAAGAAACGCCCAACAGGCGGTCGGTAGGCCGACAATGGCTAATTGCGGACGATCGAGTTTGGTGTAAGGATAGCGGCCGCCGTGTCGCCCCAGAAAGTCCAGCATGTCCTTCGGCGTGAGGCGGTGGACCGCAATCAGTCCCTGACCGAATCGGTCCGCGAGGAACTGACACACCCACCACCGGCGCCCCGCACGAGTCCTGGCCGCCAACCCGCAGACGTGGTCCAGATGCTCAGCGAAGCGTTGCAATTCGTCGTGGATCGCTGGCGACACCCCGACGCGCCGTGCGGGGATTGACCCGTTTGCCCGGAGCACGTGCAGCAAGTGCTTCAGTGCGGGCTGAACCATGAAAACGGTCCGCTGACACCGGCCCGGACAGCGGCACTCGGGCAGGTGCGTGGTGAGGAATCGACGCACGACGGATTCGTCGAGACGTAGAAGCTCCAGGTGCTCCTCGGTCAGCCAATGGCTAAAATGCCCAACCGCGTGGCGATACGCGTGTGTGATCCCAGGACGCAGCCGGCCACCGCGTGCGGTGTGTCCGCAAGGCGTGGGACACGGCAGTACTCAAGGCGCACGGGACACCGGCCGGTCTGGGTCGGCGCGAATACGCTGTCCGGGGACTCGCGAGCGGCGCTACGGGTCATCAATTTGAAGTTCCACGACCTGAGGCACGAGGCGGGCTCCCGGTTTGTCGAGGCCGGTTGGCCGCTTCATCACGTCCAGCACATGCTCGGCCATGCGAGCCTGGATCAGACCACGACCTACCTCAACGTGACACGCGTCGGGCTCCACGACAGCATGCGACGTTACGAGGACGCCGGAATCCGTTGCAATCTCGTTGCAAACGAAGCTCAAATAGAGCGGGCGCCACTTTGCAACGACGCGTCCGACACGGCCGCGCAACATCAGGTAAACTAGCGGCTTAACGAGTTTCTGTCCCCGTAGCTCAGTTGGATAGAGCGCGCGCCTCCTAAGCGCGAGGCCGGCAGTTCGAGCCTGCCCGGGGACGCCACGTCGTCTGTTCCGCCCGCACGGTCCCGGAGAAGAACCGTCGCTCGGTCGTCCGGTGCCTTCGGGTAACCCGAGAGCACATGAAGCGCAAAGAACGCCGCCACCTCAAACACAACCCCGTCGCGGAGATGCTCGCGACGGCGCAAGGTTATGTCGAATCGCACGCCCGGGCGATCACGGGCCTGCTCATTGGCGTGGCCGTAGTCACCCTCGCCATCAGCGGGTTTCTGTTCCTGCGGCAGCAGACCCAGACGCGCGCCGACGTGCTGCTGGCCGATGCCATGGTGGCGCTGAATGCCCGGGTCGTGCCCGCGGGTGCCACGGCCGGCGAAGACAACCTGCCGGCGGCGGCCACCCTGGGCGCCACAGGCACGTTTTCCACGGAAGAAGCCAAGCTGAACGCGGCCCTCCCGAAGTTGTCGACCGCGGCCGAGACCTATCCGAATACGCCTGCGGGCATCACCGCGCGATATCACCTGGCGAGCGCGCTGGCATCGCTCGGCCGGCATGACGAGTCCGTCCAGCAGTTCGAGGAAGTCGTACGGCGGGCCGGCGCTCGCACACTGTACGGACGCATGGCCCAGATGGGGAAGGCCGACACGCACGTGCGCGCGGGCGAGTACGACGCGGCCATTGCCGCCTGGACGGCGCTCGCCGAACAACGCGACGAGGCGCTGCCGATGGACGCCATCCTGATGGAGCTGGCGCGCGCGTATGCCGCGAAGGGCGACACGGAAGAGGCCAGACGCACCTGGTCGCAGCTCGTCGAGCAGCACCCGGATTCGATCTATTCTCCGGAAGCGCGATCGCGGCTCGAGGGTCTCGAAGGTTAGTGTCAGTAGGCCCGCGGCTGGACGCGAGACGGCTTGAACGGCCCGAATTCACGCACATGAGTCAAGTTTTCCAGCGGCCGTTCAAGACGTCTCGCCCGCACGGAGTGCGGGCAGAAGATACTGCCACTAGCGAGGCGGAGCCGCTGCCAACGTGCTCGCGGGTCTGAGGCGCAGCCTCGCTAGGCTCTCTTGCCGCGCCTTGCGCGGCTAGAAGTCTTGTCCAGCGCCGTTCGAGTCGCGCGCGTGGCCGCTCACGTCTCACCGCGAGGCGAGGCGCGTCGGGTTCTTCTGCACGTCCTTCAGCGCCAGGAAATCAAGCTGCGGGTGCAGTCGCAGGCCCGAGAGCTCCGGGCGCAGAATCGCGATGTTCGTCTTGTACCAGAGGCTGATGTAGGGCGCATCTCTGGCGATCAGCCGCTGCGCTTCCGCGTAGTATCGCTTGCGATCGGCTTCGGTGCCGGCAGTCGTGGCGCTATCGATCGCGCGATCCACGTCGGGATTGCTGTAGTAGCCGCGGTTGAAACCGAGAGGCGGCGTCTGCGCAGAATGAAAGACGCGCCGCAGCATGTCCGGATCCGTCACGCCCACCCACTGCATCGTCACCATCTGAAAGTTGCCTTTCAGCACGTCGGCGTAGAAGGTTGCGAACTCGTACGATCGAATATCGACGTCGATACCCACCTTCCGGAGGTCCTGCTGAATCACGGCAGCCTGCAGCCGGAAGAACTCGGTGGTGGAGGTCTTCAACGTCAGTGCGAAACGGGGACGCGGCCCGTCGCCGTCGGGGTCGGGATAACCAGCCTCGTCCAACAGCCGCCTGGCACGATCCGGATCGTACGTGAACTGGTGCACGTCGGGCTCGAAGGCCCATGCCATCGGGGCCAGGATGCCCACCGCCGGCTCCGCGAGCCCGCGGCGGAGGTGGGCCACGATGGCATGACGGTTTACGGCGTACCCGATGGCCTGCCTGACGCGCACGTCGGTGAGCAGCGGGTCTCGCGTGTTGAAGCTGATGTAGTTGTAATCCACGCCGGGCGTCTGTACGAGCGTCATGCCGTCGCGCTCCAGCCGATGTGCCACATCGGGAGCCACGTCCGTCATGTAGAGATCGATCACACCCTTCCGCACCTCGAGCGCGCGCATCGTTTCGTCCGGCACGATCTTCAAGACAACGCCGGAGTTCTGCGGAAGACCGTCCCAGTATCCTTCGAATGCCGACAGCACGACCTGATCGTCGGGCTCGTACCGCACGAACCGGTAGGGTCCCGTGCCAATCGGGAAGGTCCGCAGGGAATCACCCGCCCCGTCGGGCACGATGGGCATCACGAGCTGGATCGGGAACGATCCGGACGGCTCGGAGAGGCGGAACTCCACCCGGCGATCGTCGAGGGCGCGTACCGATTCGAGCATACGATAGGCGCCCTTGCGGGCCGACACGAAGTCCGGATCAAGGAAGCTGTTGAACGTGTACGCCACGTCCCGCGCGGTCAACTCGCTGCCGTCGTGGAATCGAACGCCGGCGCGCAGGTACGCCACGTAGGTGAGCGGATCGGGGTTCTCCAACCGCAGAGCCAATCCCGGCACAACGCGGAGTTGATCGTCAACGTCCATGAGCCGACTGAAGACGAGCTCGTGGACGCGCTGTGAAATCTCGTCGGTACCGACACGAGGGTCGAAATGATTGGGGGACGTATGAATGCCGACGACAACCGTGTGAGGATCCAGAGGTGACGGCGGCGCTGTGCAGCCGCCCAGGGCGCCGGCCACGATGGCTATCGGCAGCCAACCGTGCACCATCCTCCGCTGCTCCGCCGGTCCATGACGCGTGACGCTCATGACGCATCCCCTTGCACGATTGCCTTCAGTTCCGCGATGAGTTCGAGCGCCTGACGGGGCGTCGTTCCGTCCACATCCACCGCGTCGAGCCGCCTGGCGAGCGCCTCGAGGCGCGTGCGCAGGTGACGGCCCCCCGGCTCATGATCGCGCGCGTCTGGCCGATTGTCCATGCTATCGGCCGGAAGCCCCGGTTCCGTCTCTGCCGGCCGTGCGAAGAGTCCGAGTTGCCCCGAGCGGGGGTCGCCGGCCGCGCCCGAGAGCGTCGGCCGTCCTCCCCTCGACAGCTCGTCGCGCTCCAGACCGCTCAGGATCTCCCTGGCCCGTGCGACAACCGGTTCGGGCAACCCGGCCAGTCGCGCCACCTGGATGCCGTAGCTCCGATCGGACCGCCCTGGCACGATCTTTCGCAGGAACACGATGTCGTCCTTCCACTCGCGGGCGTCGACGTGGGCGTTGACCACGCCCGGGAGCACGTCCGCCAGATCGGTCAGCTCGTGATAGTGGGTCGCAAACAGCGTCTTCGGACGCGCCCTGGGATTTGCCGCGAGGTACTCGGCAACGGCCCAGGCGATGCTCAGGCCGTCGAACGTGGACGTGCCCCGTCCAATCTCGTCCAGCACGACGAGACTGCGCGAGGACGCGGCGTGGAGGATGGCGGCAGTCTCCTGCATTTCAACCATGAACGTGGACTGGCCGCGGGCGATGTTGTCCGATGCGCCCACGCGGGCAAAGATGCGGTCGACCACCGGCACCTTCGCATCCCTGGCGGGCACGAACGATCCGATATGGGCCAGCAGCGGAATAAGTGCCGCCTGCCGCAGGTACGTCGATTTGCCACCCATGTTGGGCCCGGTGAGGATCACGACCTGGCGGTCGCGCCCGTTGAGGTCGATGTCATTCGGCACGAACGGGTGGGCGGCGTGGCGCTCCACGACGGGATGTCGTCCGTCCGAGACAAGGAACTCGTCGCCTTCGTGCACGTGTGGCTTCGCGTAATCGGCGATGGCGGCCGTCTCGGCCAGGCCGGCCAGCACGTCGAGTGTCGCAAGCGCGCGAGCGGTGTCCTGGATGCGCGGGGCTTCGGTGGCTACCCGCTCGCGGAGTGCCTCGAAGATCTCGAGCTCTCGCTCGAGGATTCGTTCGTCCGCGCCGAGCACTCTCTCTTCGTGCTCCTCGAGCGCGGGCGTCGTGAAACGCTCGCCGCCGGCGATCGTCTGCTTGCGCTGGTAGTCCGGCGGCGCGAGGTGCAGATTCGCCTTGGTAATCTCGATGTAGTACCCGAAGACCCGGTTGAATCGGACCTTGAGTGACGGGATACCCGTGCGCGCTCGTTCGCGCTCCTCCATCTCCGCAATGACCTGCCGTCCCGATCGGCTGATGTGTCGAAGGGCGTCGAGCCCGGCATCGACGCCTTCGCGGGTGAAGCCACCTTCCCGCGCCAGGGCGGGAGGCTCGTCCACGAGCGTTCGTTCGATCAGATCGCGGACCTCGGCCAGATCGTCTAGTTCGGCAATGAGACTCCGGAGCAACGGGGCCCGCATCTCGGCGAGCACGAGCCTGACTCGGGGCACCGTGGCCAGCGACTGGCGCAGCGCCACCAGGTCGCGCGGTCCCGCCGTGCCGAGTGCGGCACGCGCCACGAGCCGTTCCAGGTCGTGCACCGAACGGAGCGCATCGCGAAATCGACCACGATCCGTGGACCGGAACGCCAATTCCTCGACGCCGTCCAGACGGTCCCGGATTCGCTCGAGTGAGCAGAGCGGGCGGAGCAGCCACGCCCGCAACAACCGTCCTGCCATCGCCGTGACGGTCCTGTCGATCTCGTGCAGCAATGATCCTTGAACGCCGCCATCGCTGCCCGTCAGCACCTCGAGGTGCTGGAGTGTCACGGGATCGATAATCAGCGTATCGGCGCTGGCGCGGTATCGGATCGCACGCACATGGGCCAGATCGACTTTCTGCGTGTCTCGCACGTACGCGACAAGACCACCGGCGGCGCGGATGGCGGCCGTGCGCCCATCGAGTCCGAATCCTTCCAGTCCATGGGCGTGGAGCTGGTCGAGCAGCACGCGCCGCGCCGTTTCGGACTCGAACGTCCAGTCGGGTGCGACGGTCACAACGGTCCCGGGCCTGGCCAGCTCCGGCAACTGCCGGAGAAGCGGCGGAAGCCCGCTCGCAGGACTGCCGTCGCGAAAGGGCGCGCTGTCGGCCCGCGAATCGCCGTCTGGCTGCACCGTCCCCACGACACCGGGAACCACAATCTCGCGGGGACGCAGGACGGCAATCTCGTCCGCAAGCGCCTGCAGGCCATCGGCAGCGCCGAACTCCGCCGTCGTGAACTCCCCGGTCGACAGATCGATGAGCGCAACACCGACGGCCTGATCACTGGTTCGATGTGCGACACTCACGGCAGGTACGTCACCAGCCGTCGTCGAGCGAACGAGCGGAGTCGCGGAGAGCTCGTCATGAGTGGCCATTCCCGTGCGCCTCGTCCCGTCGGCAGCGAGCGGCCCCCCGCTGGGCGATCCGATCGGACGTGCGTGCCTCTTTGCCGTTCGCGTTGCTGCCTGCGACGAAGACACGATGGCCATCAGAAATGCCGGTTCACGGGCTTCCAGGTAGTTGGCGTCGGTCAACGTCCCAGGCGAGACCACGCGAACCACTTCGCGCTTGACGAGCCCCTTCGCCTTCTTGGGATCTTCCACCTGCTCGCAGATGGCGACGCGGAAGCCTTTCTTGACGAGACGCGCTACGTACGCGTCAGCCGCATGGTAGGGGACCCCGCACATCGGGATGCCCCGGCCGTCGGCATCCTTGGAACGCGACGTAAGAGTCAGGTCGAGGGCCCGCGCAGCGACGAGCGCGTCCTCATAGAACATCTCGTAGAAGTCCCCCATCCGAAAGAAGACGATGGCATCGCGGTACTGCCGCTTCGCGTCCAGGTACTGTCGCATCGCCGGTGTGGCAGTCGACGAGGACGCCATCACCAGCCCGATCCCCGTCGCAATGGCCAGGAGACATCGCGCGGACCCATGCGGCGAACGGGGGAGCTGTCGTTGGGCATCGGACGTTGATTGGCTATTATCTCGCATGCTGATCCTGGCGCTGGACACCGCGACGCGTGCCGGTAGCTCCGCACTCGTACGCGGTGCCATACTGCTGGGCGAACGGCCAGGCGACATGTCACAGTCGCATGCGGCACGGTTGCCCGGTGAGCTGATGACACTGCTCGATCAACATGACGTCGCACTGCGGGACGTCGATTGCTATGCCGTGGCAACGGGGCCCGGCTCGTTCACGGGTCTGCGCGTAGGCATTGCGACCATGCAGGGACTGTCCTTCGAGAATCGAAAGCCGTTGATCGGCATCTCGGCGTTCGATGCATTGGCGCGGATCGCCGCGGGCGCCGATGCGAGCCACGGCAGTCGAGACGTCCCGTCGGCCGACAGCCCGACCCCAGGGAAGGACCGGACATCGACATCGTGTGAGCCATTCACTCTCGCGACGGCGCCGCGGGTTGCCACATGGATCGATGCCTGGCGCGGCGAAATCTATGCAGCGCTGTACGAGGGTGGACGGCAGGTCGAGGCGCCCATCGTGGCCGCCCCGTCGCACCTGCTGCCACTCCTGCGCGGACGCCCTACGCTTTTCATCGGCGATGGCGCAGAGCGCTATCGTGGCGACATCCAGGCCACGCTCGGCAGGGACGCGCAGATCGCCGAACCCGCGGCGCCGCTGCTGGCGGCACCAATCGCGATGCTCGCCGCGGAGGTGGCCCTGCAGGGACATCGTCCACGTCCCCATGCGATTCGGCCGTTGTACGTCCGGCGTCCGGACGCAGAGCTTACCCGTGATGCACGACCCCATCGTTGACACGCCTGCCTACTGGATCGAACCGTTCCAGGGGGACGCAGACCTCGACGGCGTCCTCGAGGTCGAAGCGGAATCGTTCTCGAATCCGTGGACCCGGCAGATGTACGTCTGGGAGCTCCAGAACCGGTCCGTCTGCCATATCTACGTCGTGCGCACGGCCAGTTGCCCAGTCATCGGCTTCTGTGCGTTCTGGCTGGTGTTCGACGAAATTCACGTCAACAATGTGGCCATCCTGCCGCAGTTCCGGGGGCGCGGCATTGGTTCGGCGCTGCTGCGCCACGTCCTTGCCGAGGGACGGCGGCTCGGGGCAAGACGGGCGACACTTGAAGTACGGGCGTCGAATGACGGGGCACGACGGCTCTACGAACGGCTGGGGTTCTACGTGGCGGGTATCCGACCCCGCTATTACACGAACCCGGTGGAGGACGCGCTGATTCTCTGGTGGGACGGTCGGTAGGTCCAGCCAGCCACGGGGACCGGGAGGCCACACGATACTGACAAGGTGGGGCCAGATCAGCAGAGCCGGGCATACCGGGTAGGGGGGATTGAGCATTGAGCATGGGTGTGTTACTTTGCCCGGTAGGCAACGGACTTCACCAGGAAGGAGGGTGCGCCAATGAGCGCATTGGAAGCCCAGGAGGTACGTCATCTCTTGCTACGGAGCAACGACGAGTACCGCCACCTAGCCGAACGGCACCACCAGTTGGATGACCGCCTCCACGAGCTCTCCGGAAAGCATTACCTCTCGAACGCCGAACAATTCGAAGAAGTCACCATCAAGAAACGCAAGCTCGCACTCAAAGACGAGATGGAGCGGATTGCGCGCGAGTACGCCAGGACGCGCGGCCGCATGTCCTGACGCCCCACGCGACTGAGCGGTAGGGGCGGCTGACCGCCGGGGCTTTCCTCGCCATGCGCATCGATCCAGCTGGATGGCCCTTTGTCCTCGGCGGCCTGGCCGTTGCCCTGGCCACCTGGTGGGCAATCGCCCACTGGCTTGGGCTGGTAGTCCTGGGGCTCACCGCGTTCCTGCTCTTCTTTTTTCGCGATCCGGACCGGACGGTCGAGGCGGCACCATCTGCCGTGCTGGCGCCGGCAGACGGCCGCGTCATGGTCGCGGGTGCACCCACGGCCCGGGCCTTTCCACCCGAGAAGTGGCAGCAAATCAGCATCTTCCTCTCCCCGATGGACGTCCATGTGAACCGGATGCCGGTGGGCGGACGGGTGACGAAGGTCGAATATCACCCCGGCCGTTATCTGCCCGCCTATCGTCGCGATGCCGGTGACCTCAACGAGTACACGGAGGTCACACTCGATCACGAAGGCCAGACCATAGTCCTCCGACAGATCGTCGGCATACTGGCCCGGCGAATCGTCTGTCGCGTGGCGGAAGGCGCGGTCGTTCGGACCGGGGATCGGTTCGGGGTGATGAAGTTCGGATCGCGCATGGACGTCTTCGTGCCCAACGATGCGACGATATGTACAAAGGTCGGCGACAAGGTCACCGGCGGCATGACCGTCATTGCCACGCTGGCCGAGACGGTCGCCAGGGAACCCCGCGAGGCCATGCACCATGCAACCGGACGATGAGCGCACTTCCAGATTGCGGATGTTGAGGCCGCTGCGACGGCGGCCCGACGCACGGGGCCGCCGTTTCCGGCGAGGGGTCTACCTGCTGCCGAGCATGTTCACCATGGGCAACATGTTCTGCGGCTACGCGTGCATCGTGTTCGCCATGCGTGGTGAGTTCGCCACCGCAGCCCTCTTCATTGGCTTTGCCTTCGTCCTCGACATCCTCGACGGGCGAATCGCCCGCATGACCGGTGCCACGAGCGAGTTCGGCATTCAGTTCGACTCGCTGGCGGACGTCATCTCCTTCGGGGTCGCCCCAGCCATCCTCGCGTTCACGTGGGGGCTGCAGCCGCTCGGACGCATTGGATGGGCGGCTGGATTCCTGTTCGTCGCGGCCGCGGCGGTCCGGCTGGCCCGCTTCAACATCCAATCGGGCTCGTACGACAAGCGCTATTTCGTCGGCATGCCGAGTCCGGCCGCCGCCGCCGTGCCGGCCTCCACGGTGTTTGCCTATCCATGGGGATTCGAAACCGACCCGCAGGCGCTTCTGGCGCTCTCGATCGTCATCGTACCGGCGCTGCTGATGGTCAGCACGATCCGATACCGCAGCTTCAAGACCTTCGATCTGCAGTCGCGCCGCAGCTACGCGGTGCTCCTGCTCGTGGCCGTCGGGATGGTCCTGCTCGCCGCACGGCCGGACGTCTTCCTCGTCGTGCTCGCGTACAGCTACCTGGCATCCGGGCTCATCGGTGCGATGTGGAGTCGCGTACGGCGGCGACCACCGGGGCACGAAGAGGCGGCGGAGACAGGTGCGGCGCCCGGAGCCGACGATGACCGCGTCGCGGCCAAGAGCACGCAGGCTCGCTGATCCGATCAGCTCGGCCTGGCTCCCGTCGTGTTCGCCAGCCCCTCGACGGTCTCCCGTGCCGTCGGCAGGAGCATCTCGACGGTGGTGCCGCGGCCGCGCTCGCTGGCGACACCGATCGTTCCTCCACTCAATTCGACATTGCGCTTGGCAATGGGCAATCCAAGGCCGGTGCCCGTGGCTTTCGTGGAGAAGTAGGGCTCGAACGCCCGATCCAACGCGTCTGGATCCATCCCGCTTCCGGTATCCGAGACGGCAACCCGAACGGTCTCGCCGTCCCGCCGCGCGACGACTGTCAATGTGCCGTGGCCCGGCATGGCGTGGAGCGCGTTTTCGACGAGGTTCGTGAGGGCCCGCGACACGAGCGTTCGGTCCACGTACACGGGCGGAAGGTCCGATGGAATCTCCACGGTGAACGTGATCCGGCTCGCCAGGCCAGTGCGGTAGGCGTCGAGTGTCTCTCGCACTAGACCCGCCACGTCCACGGAGGCCAGTCGGGCCGTAGGGGCCGATGCGAAGCTTGAAAATTCGGATGCAATCTGCCGCAGCAGCCGCACCTGCGTGAGGATGGTCCCGATACACTCCTGGAGCACCGGCCCGAGGGGTTCGCCGCGGTCCGCGTGCACGCGTCGTAGGTGTTCTGCATTCAACTGGATCGGCGTCAGCGGGTTCTTGATTTCGTGGGCCACCTGCCGCGCCATTTCGGCCCAGGCCTCCAGCCGATGCGTGCGTTCGAGCTCCAGGCGCTGTCGCTGCAGCTCGGCGGCCATGCTGTTGAAATCCTGCACGAGTCGGCGCAGTTCATCGGACGAGGTGGCGGCCACGCGAACGTCGAGCTCGCCGCGGGCGATGCGTCGCGTCGCCCGCGTCAGGCGATTCACCGGATCTGCGATGCGCTCCGCCATGGTGTAGCCGAGCCCAGCTCCAGCCAGGATGAAGAGGAGGGCCCCCAGCAGGACCCGGCGATCCAGTGTGTCGATCTGGGCGTCGATCTCCCGCTGCCGGGACGTGAGGGGTACCGTGAGCGTGGCGTCCAACTGGCGGACCACCAGCGGTGTAGCGGCCACCAGGTACTCCAGCTGCCCCAGTCGCTCACGTGTCACCGTCGTGGCTTCGTTGCGCAACTGCAGAGCGTGATATACGTCAGCTGGTGTTCGTGTCGGCAGCAGACCCGACGCGAACAGGTTGCGTTCGCTCGTGGCCACCAGGCGTGTCCCGTCGAAGATGTTGACGTCCTGACCGATTAACCGGCTCACCCAGACCATCAAATTGTCGTCGACGCTGGCACCCAGCTGGGCCGCACGCGGCGCAACCAGGTCTTCGACGACGCGTCGGGCGACCGACGCCGTTCGAAGCGCCTCCTGACCGACGTTCGCTCGCATCTCGTTCGCCACGTACGTGCGAGTGAACAGCGCCAGCAGAACAACGGGCAGGAACACCGCCGCGACGAATGCAAGGAACAGCTTCCGGTAAAAGCTTGCGCGAATCTCGCGCAGCAACGCCGCAGCCGTGCGGCGCTGGCGGCTCAGCCAGCCAAACAGCACACTGCCTCCCAGGAGCAGCAGGAAGGTGCCTGCGGCGAGCACGATGAGCTCGGCGAGATTCACGAGGTGATCGAGGGGAGACGCGACCGGGAATCCCAAGGCGTAAATGCCGCCGCGGTCGTTCGACAGATACACGTCGTACCGTGTCGAGTCCCGTCGCAGTTCCGCCCAGACGGGCGCGCGGGAGGTTTCGACACGGGCGAAAGTCGCGTCGGAAATGGGCCACGCCGTGTCGCCGGACCAGTAGATTGGCGTGCGGCTCCACCCGTAGTGAACGTACTCCACATCCCGTCCGGTGAGCCCCTCGCCACGCAGGGGATCGGTGGGTCGCACCAGCTCGACGTAGGGGCTCCTGGACGCGATGAAGGGGAGATTCTCGTAATCCGGCATCGCGTGCACGACGATGGAGCCCAGAACGTCGTCGGGGCGGTCCGGGTGGCAGATTCGACGACCCGCATGGAGGACGCGCCGCTCCTCGGCAAAGAACGGGGCCACCTCTTCGTAGAGGTCCCATTCGCAGGTGCGTTCTTCCGATGTCGGCGTGGCCGTGAGGTCCTCCGGCAGGTTGAACGCAAAGCGTCCCACGAGATTGCCATCAGGGCCGTACAGCTCGACGGAGGACGTGATGAAGTCCGCAGCCAGCGCAGTAGTCTGCCACACCTGGAACGCGCGATCCGGCAGTGTTTCCGGCCCACGAGGCGAGACATCCGCCGCAATCAGCTCGGCAAGACCGGGGAACCGGTCAATCTGCCCGAGGCTCTCTTCGAGTTGCGACTGCAGCGTCTGGCGCTGGTACAGCGCCTGCGGCGCGTATCGCGTCTCCACGAGCTGCAACTTCGCCTGCCTGGACAACTCGAAGAGCGAGGGATAGAACGCGAAAGCCGGAAGCGCCAGTCCCACGGTCAGGAGTGTGAGCCGGAAGGCCTGGGAGCCGTGCCGATAGCGGGCCTTTACACGGGGGGCAACCATGGCCAGCCCGGCTGCCGCGCCCAGGGCGACGAGCATCGGCCACTGTGACGAAAGCCCGCTTCCCTCCACGGATCTCCACGCGATCAACGGCAACACCCAGCAGCTGGCCGCAAGAGCCCGCAGTTGCCAGTCTCTGCGGGGAATGCGCCAGTAGAGCAGCCCGACCTGCAGCGTCAGTACGGCGATTGCGAGTGCCGCGGCATGCGCCACGATCAACCCGATCTGCAGCGCCAGGTGGCCGCCCTGCCACTGGTGCAGCGAGAGGCGCAGGACGTCCACCGTCGTGTGCGCGATGGTGTCTCGCAGGAGCGCCTCGTGGGCGAGCAACACGACACTCACGCCGATGCCGGCACAGAGGTTGACGAGCGCGAACGCGAGTACCTGGGATGTACCGGTGACGCTGGATCGGCGATGTCTGACGCGCAGGCGCCAGAGGTCCACGAGCATCAGACCCAGTGCGACCAGCGCCCCCGCTGTCAGCGCGGAGGCGAGCAGATCGAAGGGGGAGGCGAGCAACGGGGGCAGCAGCGGCGACGCATACACAGCCCCCGAAAAGATCTGTGCGTCGCTCCAGTCAGCCGGCGAAGCCGCCCGCAGCACGAGTCGGGCGACGACAACGACGCCGCCGGCGAGGAGCACCGGAACGAGATATGGACCGAGAGCACGAGTGCGGCGCCGGGCGTCCAGAAGGGGCCCCGCCAGCAGCACGATCGTCACGGCGACGACGATCAGCGACAGCGACAGTGTGGCCCGGCGCCATCGTGCGTCCGTGGCAGCGAGATCGTCTGCAGAGATCAGGGCCGTCAGCAGCCGCTCGCCAGATGGCGCCAGGACATGAACCGCGTTCGGGTCCTCGCGCGTCCGGGCGCCCTCGAACGGCAGTTCGACCGAGACGGGCGCCAGACGCGTCGGAAACAGGTAGACGGTGGGGCTCTGCAGTCCTGCGCCCGACGCGTCGTCCGAACGCAGCGACACGAGCGGCCGTTCGGCGGCCACGGCACCCACGCGTGCCCCATCGGTCGTGACCGGAGTGACATAGACCAGGCGGAGCCCTGTTGCCCCCGGCGACAGGAACCAGGTCTCAGGCCCCTGCAGTCGTTCGACCGGGAGCTCGAACGGGCGCCCCGCCCAGGCGATCGGCCGTCCATCCACGTCGTGCACGGTGACCGCGAGGTCGACCTCTCGGTCACCAGCAACCATGTCGGCCGCCCGCGTGAAGAGCAGTCGCGACGCACGCGGGTCGCCTGCGGTGGCCGCGGAGACGAGGGCCGGATCGGCGACTGTGCCCGCCAGATCCCGCAGCGCGCGCGCGCTGGTGTCGAACGCGGCGCGCACGTCGGCTTCGACACGCGCACGCGCCTGCTGCAGATCCGCTCCCAGCGTCGCGCGCCGCAGTGCCGCGCCGACGGCAACCACGAGAAGTGCACAGAGTGCTCCCGTCAGGGCGATCCGGAGCAGTGTTCGCCACCGTGCGGCGGCCGGTGCGAAGGATGGAGCGGCTCGCACGACGATTCATTGTACGGCTCTGAGACCGTCTCGTTGTCCTCCCATGACGCCGGCCGCCGGCAGGTCGAACGGCGACACCAGGACCAGCAGGGAAGCGTGCACCCTCCGCGACCAGCTTTGCTAACATGACCCAACCGTGTTCGCCACCCTCAAGACGGTCCTGAAGCGAGGCGCGTTGATTGCCGCCTCGAACTGGCAGGTCACGTTCATCCAGGCAGTGGCCGACTCGCTGTTCAAGCTGCTGGTGGCCGCGCCTCTTCTCGGCGGCATCCTGCTCGTGAGCCTGATCGTTGGCGCGGAACCCGGAGCCCTCCTCACGCTGGCGTGGGGCGATCTGGTGCCGGCGCTGGTCGCTGCGCTCCTGTCTCGACCGCTCGTGCTGACGTCCTTTCTCGCGGCGCTCGGCGTCGTGCTGGTGGGCGGATCATTGTTCGTGTTCCTGCTGAAGGGGGGCACCGTCGCCGTTCTCGCGCGTGCCGAGCGCGAAGCGGGCCCCATCGAGCAGCGACCCCTTCAGCTCGATACACTGGTGGCCGGCGCGCGGTTCTCCGTGGCGCTCTTCGTCGAGTCGGCACGCGGGCTGTTTCCGCGGTACGCGCGCCTCGGTGCCGCATTGATGGCTGTGTACCTCTCGTCCGGGGCCGTGTATCTCATCACGGTGTTTGCCAGCCGTGCCGGTGCCTGGTGGGGGACGACCGCCCTGGTCACGGTGGCCTTCGTGGTGTGGATCACGGTGGTAAACCTGCTCTATCTGCTGATGCAGGTCGTCATTGCCGCGGATGACTGCAGCGTCACGTCGGCGACGGGTCGTGTGTCCGCCTTTTTACGACACCGGTACCTCCATGTACTGATGGTCTTCATCGTCGTGCTTGCGATGGCGATCCTGGCGACAGGTGCCTCCCTGCTGGCCACCGCGCTGCTCGGCTTGATTGCCTTCGTTCCCTTCTTCGGGCTGGTCGTGCTTCCCATTCAATTACTTGCGTGGCTGCTCCGCGGACTGGTGTTCCAGTACATCGGGCTTGCGTCGATCGGGGCATATCTCACGCTGTATCGCAGCTACTCGGCAGCGCTTGCGGCGGGTCGAGTGCCCATCGGTGCCGGCCTGTCGGTGGCGGCGGGCACCCCGCCCGAGACGAACCGCGTTCGCGCCAGGCAGGCCTGATGTCCATACTCGACTACGAAGCCCTCCTGTCGCCGACGGGCCGACAACTGCACGAATCGGCCATCAGGCGAATGGGCACGGTGATCGCCCGCGCTCGCGACATGATCTCGTTCGCGGCAGGCTACCCTGACCCCTCGCTGTTCCCGTGGGAGGAGCTTCGCGGCATCGCTCAGGAACTGCTGCAGGGCACCGATGGATCGACGCTGCAATACGGGCCGACTCGCGGCTACCAGCCACTGCTCGACTCGCTGGTCGGCCTCCTGGACGCACGAGGGATTCGCACCAGCACCGACGAGTTGCTGATTACCAGCGGGTCGCAGCAGGGGATCGACCTCGTGGCGCGCCTCTTCGTCGCTCCCGGAGACGTCGTGCTCGTGGAGCTGCCAACGTTCACCGGTGCGATTGCCGCGTTCCGGAACATGCAGGCCCGCCTGACAGGGGTAGCCCAGGAGGCGGATGGCATCGATCTCGATGCGCTCGACGCCGCATGGCAGCGCGAAACCGGGGCCGGCAGACGGGTGAAGCTGCTCTATGTCATCCCCAACTTTCAGAATCCCACGGGCCTGTTGCTCGGTGCACGCAAGCGCGGCCGGCTGCTGGAGTGGGCTGCTCGCCGCGACGTGTTGATAGTAGAAGACGACCCCTACGGCTCGCTGTATTTCGAAGACGTCGCCACCGCCACCCAAACGCGCCCGATTCGAGCGGACGACACGCAGGGGCGTGTGATCTATCTGAGTACGTTCTCGAAGACCCTGGCACCCGGATTTCGGGTTGGATGGATGGTGGCGCCCCACGCGCTCATCGACCGGTTCGAAACGGCGAAGCAATCCGAAGACCTGATGACCGGCAGCCTGGACCAGCGAGTCTGTCACGAAGCGCTGAGGCAGGGGGTCGTGGACAGGCTGGCTCCGCGACTTCGAGCGCTGTACCGTCGCAAGCGCGACGTGATGGAGCAGGCCCTTCGCAACACCCTGCCCGGTTACCTGAAGTGGCCGGCGCCGAAGGGGGGATTCTTCTTGTGGGCCACGCTGCCCCCCGAATGCACGGATACCGCCGTGCTCGACCGGGCGCTGGCGCAAGGCCTGGTGTTCGTCATTGGCAGTGCGTTCTTCGTCGACGGCTCTGGGCACGACACGATCAGATTGTCGTTTTCGGCGCCTCCCGAATCGCTGATCACGGAAGGCGTACGGCGGTTGTCCCTGGCGTTCGTCCCGGATGTGCAGCCGCGGCATCGGTCGACGGGGGCGTCATGACACTGATCGATCGGCCGTCGGGCCGACCGACAACAGGTTCGGGTTCGACCCGTGGCTCATCCGACACGCCCCTTGCCCGCAAGCCGACCGCGCGTCCGTCGCGAAGCACGAGGACGCACCCCACACGAGACGAATCGAGCACGGAATCGATCAGCGGCGACCCCTGAAGTGCGGGGGACAGTCCTAGCCCGAGAACCGGGGCGTCATACGTGGCAATAGGGGCACCCGTGCTCGTGTCGAACGTCGCCAGGGCGGGGGATACACCCGGAATCAGTACATGTCGGCCGACGACTGCCGGCGGTGCGACCGGTCGTGTCGGGAGCTGGCGTCTCCACCGCTGGTGGCCATTGCCGCGATTCACGGCCCGCAGCAGGTTGTCCAGAGTGACGAGATAGACTCGATCATCGTCGGCGACAGCTCCCATCACGCCGCCCCCCGTGCGCCATCGCCACTCGAGCCGGCCCGATTCGGCATGGAAGGCGTAAAAGGTCCGTGCCGACGAGCCGACGAAAACGCGATCGCGGGCCACGGCAGGTGGGCGCAGCGTGCCCGACAGCGTATGTGTCCAGTACGTGTCGCCGCCCGACAGTGACAACGCCGTGAATCGTGCGTCGATGGATGCCGCATAGACGGCGCGACCGTCCGCGACAATGCTGGCAAGCGCACCGGTGGCCTCGATCGGCCGGGCCCACTTGCGCTCTCCGCTGACCACGTCGAGCGCTACGAGGCCGGCTGAGGTCGACACGAGGAGCAGCCCGTCCGCAAGAGCAAGTGCGGCGCCTTCGTGCGCAATGGGTACCCGCCAGATGGTGCGGCCCGTGCCGGGATCGAGCGCCTGCATCTCGTCCGCCCCCGAAGCGTAGAGCCCCCCATCAGCTGCGAGGAGGGGTGAACGGCTGGCCAGTGTTCGCGTCCAAACCGTGTCGCCGGTCTGGCGATTCAGGGCGATGATCTGCCCGGACTGCAACGGCACGTAGACATGCACATCGTCCATCGCGCCGTCGGCTGCCGGAGGCGCCGGCAGGTGTACCATCCACGCTTCCTCGGCTGGCAGCAGCGCCACCGGAGGGACGTCCGGACCCTGAGAGCCCCCCCCACCAGATGCGGACCCCGGCAGCACGCCCGATGCAAGGGCCAGCGTGAACATGACGCAAGATATTGGGCTCCGGCAGGCCGACACCACGATATAATAGCCCTTCCTGCGCACGCGCAGCTCACGAGCGGACGGTGCTCGCACGCTCGTCCACGTTCAGTTTCCGCCGGTACCCATGTCGCACCAGACGATAGTGGTTCTCGATTTCGGGTCGCAGTACACGCAACTCATCGCCCGCAGGCTGCGGGAGCTGTCGGTCTACTCCGAAATCCTTCCGTACGGCGCGTCTCTCGAGACCCTGCAGGAGTTGCATCCAGCCGGCATCATCCTGTCCGGAGGCCCCAGCAGCGTCTCGGATCCCGGGGCGCCACGATGCGACGCACACCTCTTCGAGCTCGGCGTCCCGGTGCTCGGCATCTGCTACGGCATGCAGTTGATGACGCATGCTCTCGGCGGCGAGGTGCGCCAATCGGGCCGGCGTGAGTTCGGTCACGCGCTCGTTCGAGTGTGCGGCAATGGCGCGCCGGGCGGCGGCACCGGTCCTCGGTTGTTCGACGCCGTGCCGCGCGAATTGCGCGTGTGGGCCAGCCACGGTGACGACGTGACGGCCGTGCCGCCTGGGTTCTCCATTGCGGCGACCAGCGCCACGGCTCCCATCGCGGCGATGGAAGCGCGCGATCGCAGACTGTTCGCCCTGTTGTTTCATCCCGAAGTTGCGCACACCGATCACGGCCTCCAAATCCTGCGCACGTTCGCCTACGATGTGTGCGGCTGTTCAGGCGACTGGACCATTGCGTCGTTTGTCGAAGAGGCCACGGCGCGTATCAGCGCCCAGGTGGGCAGCGGCAGGGTGGTGTGCGGGCTGTCTGGCGGCGTCGACTCCACCGTGGCCGCGCTGCTCATCCATCGTGCGATAGGCGACCGGTTGACATGCATCTTCGTCGACAACGGGCTGCTGCGTCACCAGGAAGCCGCTCAGATACGACGGCGCTTCGCCGAGAGGCTCCAGCTACCGCTCGAGTTCGTGGACGCCACCGACCTGTTTCTCGACCGTCTGGCCGGCGTCGTCGATCCGGAAGAGAAGCGCAAGATCATCGGGGCCACGTTCATCGACGTGTTCGAGCGGCGCGCGAGCGAACTGGGCGGGTTCGACTTCCTGGGGCAGGGTACGCTCTATCCCGACGTGATTGAGTCTGCGTCGGTGCACGGCCCGGCGATGGTGATCAAGAGTCACCACAATGTGGGCGGCCTGCCCGCGCGCATGCGATTCGCACTCGTCGAACCGCTTCGCGACTTGTTCAAGGACGAGGTACGGCGTGTCGGCCTGGATCTCGGACTCGATCGAGAGTTCGTCGTGCGCCAGCCGTTTCCCGGTCCGGGACTTGCCGTCCGGATCATCGGTGCAATCACCCGGGAGCGCCTCGACCTGCTGCGGCTCGTGGACCGGATCGTGGTCGAAGAGGTCCGCCGCGAAGGATGGTACGAGCGGCTCTGGCAGAGCTTCGCTGTCCTGCTGCCCGTGCAGAGCGTCGGTGTGATGGGGGATGCCCGGACGTACGAGTACACGGTCGCAGTCCGTGCCGTGGAAAGCCTCGACGGGATGACGGCGGACTGGGCACGATTGCCACACGATCTCCTCGCCACGATCTCGTCGCGCATCGTGAACGAGGTCCGCGGGATCAATCGCGTCGTGTACGACATCTCGTCGAAGCCTCCTTCGACGATCGAGTGGGAATGATCGTTGCGCCGGATCCTGCCAGGTCCAGGCGCCCGAACGCCCGATCACCGCGTGGTTGCCCCTGCGGCTGCACGGGAGCCTCGTAAGCGGTTCGCAGACCCCGTCCGCGGCCATGACGGGTGATGCACGGAGAAGAGCAGCGTGAACGAGTTCGTCCACTTGCACGTGCACACGGAATTTTCCCTCCTCGATGGCGCCTGCCGCATCGACGAGCTGCTGGACGAGGCCGTCAAACTGAAGATGCCGGCGCTCGCGGTCACCGAGCACGGCAACATGTTCTCCTCGGTCGTGTTTCACGACCACGCGCGGGATCGCGGTCTCAATCCGATTCTGGGCTGTGAGGTCTACGTCGCGCAGGGCAGTCGGTTCGACAAGAGCGGCCCGCAGACCGAGACGAACCATCTGGTGCTGCTCGCCGAGACCGACGAGGGTTACAAGAATCTGATCAGACTGGTGTCGGCCGGGTACACGGAGGGGTTCTACTATCGCCCCCGCATCGACAAGGACTTGCTCTCGCGCCATGCGAAAGGATTGATCGGCCTGAGCAGTTGCCTGAAAGGGGAAGTGGCGAGCGCGCTGAAAGTCGAGCAGACCCGGGCGGCACTCGAAGCGGCCGCACGGCTTCGCGACATCCTCGGCGACGGCAACTTCTTTCTCGAGCTGCAGTACCAGGGCCTCGAGGAACAGAAGATCGTCAATCGTGGCATCCTGCCGCTCGCCCGCGATCTGAGCCTCCCGCTCGTCGCCACGAACGACGTGCATTACCTCCGGCAGGGGGATCACCAGCCCCACGACATCCTGCTGTGCATCGGCACGGGCAAGACCGTTCACGACGCTCAACGTCTGCGATACAGCGGCGACCAGTTCTTCCTGAAGACGCCACAACAGATGGCGGCCGTGTTCGGCGACCACCCCGAGGCGCTCGGGAACACGCTTCTCATCGCCGAGCGCTGCAACGTCGTGATCCCGAAGGGGGAAAATCACCTGCCGTCGTTCGACGTGCCGGACGGCCTGACGCTCGAGCAGTACTTCGATCAGGTCGTTCGCACCGGGTTCGCGGAGCGGCTGCCACGCCTTCGCGAGCTGCACGCGGCGGGGCGGCTGCGGCATGCCCTGGAGGACTACGAGCGTCGTCTCGATTACGAGCTCGCCATGATCAGGAAGATGGGATATCAGGGGTACTTCCTGATCGTCTGGGATTTCATCCGCTTCGCGCGCGAACGGGGCATCCCCGTCGGACCGGGGCGTGGATCGGCGGCGGGGTCGCTGGTGGCATGGTCCATGCGCATCACCGACGTGGACCCTCTCGACTTCGATCTGTTGTTCGAGCGCTTTCTCAACCCCGAGCGTGTGTCGCTGCCCGATATCGACGTGGACTTCTGCGAGCGTCGCCGTGGCGAAGTGATCGAGTACGTCACGCGCAAGTATGGCAGGGAGAACGTCGCGCAGATCATCACGTTCGGCACGATGAAAGCCAAGGCCGTCGTGCGAGACGTCGGACGCGCGCTCGACATGCCGTACGCCGACGTGGACCGGATTGCGAAGCAGATTCCGCCGGCACTCGACATGACCCTGGACAAGGCACTCGCCGAGAACCCGGTCCTGAAGGAGATGGCGGCCAAGGACGCCAAGGTCAAGGAGGTGCTCGACATCGGGCGAAGACTCGAAGGCATGTCGCGGCATGCGTCGGTGCATGCCGCAGGCGTGGTCATCGCGCCAGGACCGGTGACCGAGTTCGCGCCTCTCTACAAGGGCGCGCGGGACGAGATCACGACCCAATGGAACATGAAGGAGGTCGAACGGGTCGGGCTGTTGAAGATGGACTTCCTGGGCTTGAGCACGCTGACGCTGATCCAGGATTGCCTCGCCGAGATCAAACGGACGGAAGGGCTCGACCTCGATGTCGACAACCTCCCACTCGACGACCAGAAGACCTACCGGATCTTCAGCGAGGGCGCCACGTACGGCATCTTTCAGTTCGAAAGCTCCGGCATGCGCGAGCTCTTGCGGAAGGCGAAGCCGGAGCGCCTGGACGATCTCATCGCCCTGAACGCACTCTACCGCCCTGGCCCGCTGAAGTCGGGCATGGTGGACGACTTCGTCGCCAGGAAGCAGGGCCGGACGGAGATCACCTACGAGTTGCCGCAGCTCGAGCCGATTCTGTCGGACACCTACGGAGTCATCGCGTATCAGGAGCAGGTCATGCGCATCGCGCAGGCGCTGGCAGGCTTCTCACTGGGCCAGGCAGACGTGCTTCGCAAGGCGATGGGGAAGAAGGATCCCCAGGTCATGGCGAAGCAGCGCGTGACGTTCGTGAACGGCGCGCGCGCGCAGGGGATCGACGACAGGAAGGCCACGAAGATCTTCGATCTCATGGAGTACTTCGCCGGATACGGCTTCAACAAGTCGCACTCGACGGCGTACGCCTTTCTAGCCTACCAGACGGCCTATCTCAAGGCGAACTACCCCTGGCACTTCGCCGCAGCGCTGCTGACGATCGAGGCGCAGAACACCGACAAGCTCGCCATGTACCTGGCCGAGTGCCGCGAACGCGCGATTCCCGTGCTGCCGCCCGACATCAACCAGAGTGAGCTGCATTTCTCCGTCGACCCGGGGAAGGGCGTGCGGTTCGGCCTCACGGCCATCAAGGGCCTCGGAGACGGTGCGGTCGTCGCGCTCCTCGACGCCCGGGAACGGCTCGGCGGGCGCATCCCATCCCTATACGCATTGTGCGAGACCCTGGACTTGCGCGTCGTGAACAAGCGAGTGCTGGAGGCGCTCGTGAAGTCGGGGGCGTGCGATTCCCTCGCGCCGGCGGACGACTCGTCGCCACCGAGTCTCAGGGAATTGCGCGCACGCCTCCTGGCCGGCATCGACACGGCCAGTGAACACGGCAGCCGCACGCAGCGCGACAAGCATCTTGGCCAGGCCGCCCTGTTCGTCTCCGGCGCCGCGGACACCGAAGAGCCGGCACACGTTCGACTGCCGGACGTGCCGCCGTTGAGCGAGATCGAGCAGCTGAACTTCGAGAAGGAGACGCTCGGGCTCTACTGGAGCGGGCACCCCGTCGACCGCTATGCGGCCGACTTGCGGGAGTATGGCGCCAGGACGACCGGAGCGCTCAGTATCAGACGGGACAACGCCGCCGACGATGCGGTCGACGCCGACGAGGGGGCACCTGCACTCTCGGCACCGCCGCCTCCTGCCCGCGTCGTGGAGGAGATCTCCATCGGCGGGATCGTGTCCGGCGTGCGTCCACTCAAGACGCGCAAGGGCGATCGGATGTGCGTGTTCGCGCTGGACGACGCGGACGGCAGCATCGAAGTGGTTGTCTTTCCCGAAGCGTTCAAGCAGTACTCGCATCTGGCGGAGAACGGCCGTCTGGTACTCGTGAAGGGCAGATTCGAGCGCGATGACGAGTCAGCCAGGACCCTGGCCTCGGAGATCGCTCCTCTGGAGATCGTGCGCGAGCGGCTGGCGCAGGCCGTGGCCATCCGGCTTTCCACACCTCCACACGACCGGCTGACCTTCGAAAGGCTCCTACACGTGTTCGCGCAGCACAAGGGCGATCGCCGCGTCGCGTTCGTCATTCACGAGCAGGCACGCCGGCTCCGCGTGACCGCCGACGTGCAGGGGATCCGCGTCCGCCCGTCCGAACAACTGGTGTCGGCCGTGGAGCACATCTGTGGGGCCGGGTCGGTCAGTCTGCGATGATGTGACCTTGCCTGTCATGCCCCACGTCGAGGATCGAGATCACGATGGCAACCGATACGCTCGAGTTCGAGGAACCCATCGCGGTGCTGCTGAAGGAAATCGAGGCGTTGTCGCTCCTGCCGGTGACCCCGGATCGACAGCGGGCCATCGAAGGCCTCACGCGCAGGGTTGATGGCGTCCGCGCTGAGATCTACCAGCACCTCACTCCCTGGCAGCGCGTGCTCGTCGCACGGCACCCGAACCGTCCCACGGTGCTGGACTACGTGAAGCGCCTGTTCACGGACTTCACCGAGATTCGTGGCGACCGGCGGTTCGCTGACGACCACGCGATCGTCACCGGACTTGCGGTGTACCGGGACCAGCCCGTGCTCGTGGTGGGACACCACAAGGGAGGCGGCGACACGAAACAGAAGATCTATCGCAATTTCGGGTACGCCAAGCCGGAAGGCTACCGCAAGGCGCTTCGTGCGATGAAACTCGCGGAGAAGTTCGGGCGGCCCGTCATCGCCTTCATCGATACCCCGGCCGCATACCCGGGTGTCGAATCGGAAGAACGCGGCATCTCCGAGGCGATCGCTTTGAATCTGCGCGAGATGGCAGCACTCGACACGGCGATCGTCGTCGTGGTGCATGGCGAGGGCGGGAGCGGTGGCGCGCTGGGACTCGCCGTGGGCGATCACGTGCTGATGCACGAGTTCGCGATCTACAGTGTCATCCCGCCGGAGGGATGCGCCGCCATCCTGTGGCGCAACGCCAACAAGAAGCAGGAGGCCGCCGACGCGCTACGGCTCACCTCCGCGGACCTCTTTCGGTTCGGCGTAGTGGACGAAATCGTTTCGGAACCGGTGGGCGGCGCCCACACGAACCACGAGCACGCCGCCACGCTGCTGGACATCTCGCTCGCACGCGCCCTGGCCAGTATCACCGGCATGGCCCCCGCGGCCAGGCTGGACGCCCGGTATCGGAAATGGCGTGCCATGGGAAACGTCGGGATCGCCGAGTCATGACCGTACCATGTGGGCGGACCAGGCGTTCGCGTGCAACGTCTCCGTTGTCCTTCCGGCAATTCAGCTCACCCCGACGCGTTCGCCCATGCGCATCTCTCGGACCATGGCGTCGATGATCCAACGACTCTGGCAGTCGCGTCCGTGCGATGAGGTACAGGTGGACGCGCTCACCCGCGCCCTCGGAGTCTCGCCGATCACCGCCCGGCTGCTCTGTATTCGAGGCATCACCGACGTCGCACGTGCGCAGCGATTCCTGACGCCGTCGCTGGCCGATCTGCACGATCCGTTGGCCCTCGCCGACATGCGAGCAGCGCTCGACCGCATCCTCGGGGCCGTAGCGCGTGGCGAACGAATCGCAATTCACGGGGACTACGATGTGGACGGCATTACCTCCACGGTCATCCTTCGGCGCGCGCTGGAGCTGATGGGCGCCACTGTCACGCACTTCCTGCCTGAGCGGCTGCGCGACGGCTACGGGTTGCAGCCGGCCACCGTCGATCGGTTGCACGCGGAGGGCGTGCGTCTCCTGATTTCCGTTGATTGCGGCATCCGCGGGGTCGAGGCGGCACAGCGCGCTCGCGCGGTCGGCGTAGACCTGATCATCACGGACCACCACGAGCCAGACGTCGAGCTCCCACGCGCGGTCGCGGTGATCAACCCCAAGCGTTCCGATTGCTCGTACCCCGACAAGAACCTCGCCGGTGTCGGCGTGGCGCTCAAGCTCGTTCAGGCCCTGTGTGCGGCCACCGGCCGGGATCGCTGGGTGCCGGCCTTCGTCAAAGTGGCCGCCATCGGGACACTGGCTGATGTCGTCCCGCTCACTGGAGAGAACCGCGTCATCGCGAAGCTGGGACTCGACATGCTGTCGAAGGGGCCGCACAAGGTGGGCCTCCGGGCGCTCCTGGACGTGTGC
>CAZDLW010000050.1:0-24954 GCA_964505975.1 uncultured Bifidobacteriaceae bacterium
GCTGCGGGGTGCCGCGCTCGAGCCAGTGCGGTGGGGGCGAGGTGGGAGAACTGACCGCGCCGGCAGTCGAGACGTCGACCGTGAAGACGTCGATCGACTCGAAGTCGAGCTCGGCGCGCCGGGCCGCCGCGTCCTGCCGCTCTTTGAACTCCTCGTCGGTGAGCCAGTTTCGCGTCCCGAAGCGCGGGTCGCGCTGCAGCGGAACACCCACCAGCTCGATGCCGGGCCAGATGCCCTCCAGATCGGGATCGCCCCACGGCGTCCTCGGCGGCGTGTACCCAGGGACGGCACCTGGCACCTCGGTGGCAGGAGGCGCCTGGGCGCTGAGCACGGCGCCCGTGAGCGCGAGCGGAATCGCGACGAGCGTGACGATGGCGGAGCGGAGATATACGCACATGGGAGACCTCCCTCGAAGTTCTCCGGCCTTGACCCTGGGCCGGCTAAAAGCCGGCCCCCACGTGGACGCGAGGGGCTTCTTCGCCCGGCGTGGAGGAGTTTCGTCTCAGGCGGAGCCTCGCTCGGACAACCCAACGAGGAGTCTGCCGAAGCTCCGGAAAGGAGTCAAGTGCAGGAGGGGCATCGTGTCAAGGGACGGGCATCGACAGGGACGGGCATCGACCGGCTACGGCGAGCCGTTCGAGTCCTTTCAGGAGCACCGCCGGGGACTTCGTGCACCGCGCGCGACTGGATGAGGTGCTCGAACTGACAACGCAATTGGCGGGCAAACGACTCGCTTCGAATCAGTGCGCCTGCCTCGACGTTCCGCTGCTGCGCCCACTCGGTGAAGTTCGCCGACGTCACGAGTGACACCGCCTCGTCGACGACCACGACTTTCGCGTGCCACGTCGCGCGCCGGTCGAGATTGATATCGAGCGACCGCGGATCGTAGTACACGATCGGCCGGACAGGCCCGGGCCACGACGCACGGAACTTCTCGGCGAAGTCGCGCAGAATCTCGGAGTCGTCTCGCGTGTCGCGATCGCCGCGGCCGACGTGCACGAACAACTGCACCTCGAGGCCGGGCACCTCGCGCATGCGTTCGGCGAGCGGCCTGAAGACGGTTCGGGCTGCCGGATGACGAGCGTGCTGACGAGCAGTGACCGTGTCGCAGACCTGAAGAGCTCGCCGACGACCACCGCGGTGTCGCGGCTGTGCGAGACGGGCCCTTCGGGGCCGGTCCAGACGAGCTCGGCCGCGCCGTCCAGTGCGACTTCCGCCGCTGTCGCGCGCGCGTCGAGCGGGAGCGCGAGGTGAGACGCCTGCATGCCCTCGTTCGACAGCAGCAGATCATCCTGAACAGCCTGCTGATCAGGAAGGCCAGCCCGCCGGGGCAGGTGCGCGGCTTCAAGCCGGATGGGTCGAATCTGCCTTGGGTGATTGCGGATCTCGAGAAGCGCAGCCCGGAGCGCCTCCAGGAGTGGATCGCCCACGTACGGACCGCGCTGCCCGATCTGGAGGGCGTCCGCACGATCGAGCGGCCCGACGACAAGCACCGATACCTCGTGCTCCGGTATCAGGGTGGGCTGGACGTGCCCTCGTGGATGGCGTCGGACGGCACGCTCCGGCTGCTCACGCTCACGCTGCCGGCGTATCTCCAGGACTTCCGGGGCGTCTACCTGATTGAAGAGCCGGAGAACGGCATCCTTCCTCGCGCGGTCGAGACGATGTACCAGTCGCTGGCCTCTGTGTACGACGCACAGATCCTGCTGGCGACGCACTCGCCGGTCATCCTGAGCGTCGTGGAACCGGGCGACGTCCTGTGCTTTGCGAAGACGTCCGAAGGCGCCACGGACATCGTCAAGGGCAGCGAGCACCCGCATCTGCGCGAGTGGCGCGGCGAGACGAACTTCTCCGTGCTCTTCGCCGCTGGCGTCCTGGGGTAAGTGCCGCCCCATGAAGGACCTCGTTGCGCTCGTTGCCGACAAGAACTATAGAGTTCGGCCTGCGCGGTGTGCTGGCACGCCCACGGTGACCTCGGGATCCGACCAATCGAACACGCTATCCTCGTGCATCCCGAGCGGGACCCCGGCTGCCTGCTGCGTTCGCACGACTTCCTCAGGCCGTTTCACAAGGAGTACGACAAGGCGCTCGTGCTCTTCGACCGGGAGGGCAGCGGGCGCGAGCACCAGAGCGCCGTTGAGATCGCCCGATTCGTCGAGGAACGTCTTCTCGCAGGTTCCGGTTGGGCCGGTCGTGCCGGCGTCGTGCGCGCGACCAACGAACGTGCCCGTGCCCGTGTGCGTGCCCATGCCCGGCTGCGTGGTACGCCGCGCCAGCCAAGCTGGTCTGTCGGCACCCAGTACCGGGCACGGTGCGGTACGCCCGCCGCCTGCCGGCAGCTGCGATGATCCTCCGGAGGCAGACGCACATGAAGATCCCCTTCGCTGCAGTGGTGGTCGCTGGGGGGCTGGCTGTTCCTCCCCCCGGTCGCGGCGGCCTGTTCCTGCTACGGCCCCGTCGGATCCCTGTGTCGCCGTCAACGCGGCTGATGCCGGTGTTCGTCGGTCGCGTTACGCACGTCGACCGCGGTTCGTCCGAACCGTCGAGTCCTTGTCCCACAGTGGCTCGCTTCGACGTGGTGGAGGTCCTGCGTGGGACCGTTCCCGATGTCGTCGAGCTCCGCGCAGTGGAGGCGGCGCATCCTGCATCCTTGGCTTTCAGGCGGATCGTTACTACGTCGTGTATGCGTGCTCCCGCGAAGGCATGCTGGAGGCCGGGCTGTGCAGCCGGCGGGTGAGCTCGCCGACCGGAGACACGACGTCGATATCCTGCGTGGGCGTATGGGACGAGACACGGCGGTGCCGCGCCTGGCAGGGCGGATTACCGAGGCACGACAACTCGTCGACGGCCGTCTGGGTTCGGAGGCGATGCCGTTGGCAGGAGTCACCGTCACCGCACGGAGCGGCACCGCCGTGCACCGTGCCGTCACGGGTTCCGACGGCCGCTTTGTGTTCATGAACGTGCCTGCGGGTGAGTACACGGTCACGACCGAGCTGTCGAGAACCTACGAGCAGGTCTGGGGACAGGACGTGGTCGTCAGGCTCGGGTGCTACGGCGAAGTCAACACCGGCGTGACTCGCGTGCGGCTGCAAGGGACGCTGGCGCGGGGAGACGGCACTCCGGAGTCCATGCCGATGACGGTTCATGCCTTTGCCATCGACCGATCACAACGTACGCCGTCGACGGATCGGAGCACCCGCACCTACGTGGAGCGCGACGGGAGATGGAAGTTCCGGGCCTGCCGCCTGGCGAGTACCTGATACACGTCGGCGTCGAGACCGGCAGCCGCTGGGACCCCATCCGGATCCCGTTCTGGTATCCGGCGGCCGCCAGGCCGGAGGACGCAGCCATCGTCCGGATTGGCGCGAGCACCCGAGCGGTCCGTCTGGGCGAGCAGGACCTCGAGCTCGTGATCAGCGGCGGTCATCCGGGCGATGCCATTCCTGTGCGTCGCCGTTGAAGATGATCCCGGTCCCGGCAGGTCACAACCCGCAGGGCCCGGCGGGTACGTTCCCCTCGACTTGCGTCGGTCCTGAGCGTCAGTCGAAGGACAAAGCCGGAGCCCGTGGCCGGTTCGGGTCGAACTCACACCGTGGCTACCTGCGTACGTGAAATACGATGGGCAGAGGACATGCGTCTACTTTTGGAACCAAGTGTTCCGGGATCAGAGTAATTCGCGGGTGGTCGCGGAGTTGCCCGGCGGTGACGCTGCAGGCTGTCGCCTTATCGAGAATCCCTCTCGGAGGCCTTTTCCATGGCAGCGATGAGGGGGAGAGTCTTGCCCGAGAGGTACCTCACCATAGCGCCTCCGGCTGTACATACGTAATCGATGTCGGCAAGATCGATGAACTTCGCAGCTGCAGCCACGGTGTCACCTCCGCCAATAACCGAATAGCCGGGTGCGGCGGCAATCGCCTTCCAAATAGCGCGTGTACCTTCCTCGTATAGGGATTCTTCATACACGCCCGCAGGTCCATTGACAAAGATGGTTCCTGCGTCACTGATGATCCGTTGATATTCCGCGATGGTCCTTCTTCCGATGTCCTTGTACATGTGGCTGGCCGGCAATTCTTCGATCGAAATTTCCCGGCGTTCTCCGTCGGCTGCATAGGCAAGGTCCCGGGGGACTTCGATCTTTCCTGGGAAAGCGGCAAGGTAAGACTTGGAATCGTCAACGAAGACATCCAACTGACGGTCCCTCAAGAAGCGCTCCTTTGCATCACCCAGTTTACAACCCTGGGCAAGCAAAAAGATTTCGCCGGTAACCCCGCACGTGAGTATCTTGTCTGCGGTGCCGCGCTCGAGCACCTGCTTCATCATGCCAAACGCATCCGAAATTTTTGCGCCGCCGAGCACGAACACGCTGGGATGATCCGGCGCCTTCATGACCTTGTCGAGTGCGGCAACTTCCTTGAAAAGCAGGTCGCCCGCGGCCGTGGGCTTCAACTCCTGGAATGCGACCATGGACGGCGCGTTACGATGTGCAGCCGCGAAGGCGTCATTCACATAGTAATCCACAAGCGGAGCCAACCCGCGGACGAGGTACGTGTCCAGCATCCCACTTGGCTGCAGCTTGACGGCGTTCTCGAAAGTGGAGACCTCTTCGCAGAGATATCTCAAGTTGCCGAGCAGTATGGCCTCTCCCGGCTCGAGCCCCCTGATCCTTTCCTGCGCCGCTGGGCCGGCGACATCGTCGAGATAGGCGACAGGCCTCCCCACGTGCACCGACAAACGCTCGGCGTGCTCCTGCATTGGAATCAGGTTCTGGTAGTCGAGTGTGTCGCCCTGATGGGCTATGATGGCCAGCTTTGCGCCGGCCTCCAGCAACTTCCTGACGGTCGGCACACTCTCACGAATCCGGTTCTCGTTGACGATACGCTTTGTTGCCGGATCGATTGGAGAGTTGATATCAAGTCTCAGAAGGACGGTCTTGCCCTTGAAGACGAAGTCTTCAAGGGCCTTCATCCTAGGCATGAACGGGCTGCCCTGCGTGTTTTGCCACCTTCCAGTAAGGCAATCCAAGGTACTGATTCGTCTGCCCCACAGCCTTCAGCCGGTCGGTCTCCATTCCCATAGCGGCGCGAATCGCGTCGATGGTTTCGGGAATGGTCACGGATTCTTGCGGGATGTGGATGCCGAACATAATCTCTCTTCCGCTCTTGACGAACGTGTCCTCCCATGCCATGACTTCATACAGGTCGCCCCGCGGATGACCCAGGTCTCTTCCGTATTTGAAGACTGAGGCATTTCCGAGAAATCCTTCGGCAATCGATACCAGTCGAATCCGGTCGTGTGCGGCCAGAAGCTCCTTGGCGGCATTGACGGAAAGATCTTTCTTGGGCGTCATCAGGACGGAGATGAAGTGGCCATGCGTGATCGGCGTATGCACCAGCAAGCCGGTTGCCTCGACGTGAGGCATGATGGTCATGAGGTCCACCGCCTGGTGATTCGGCGCCTTATCGACCTGCAGAGCATTGACCAAGCCCCGGTGATAGTCGCCAGGATCGGCGACGCGTCTGACGATCGTGACCACGACGCGCTCGACGCCGACAGCACGATCCAGGCAATCAACCGTGCGAATGAGACCGGTCGTATTACAGGATGTCAGCTTGAGAAACGCTTGGTTCAGGCCCTTCTCGTAATTGGCGTATCCATGGAAAAAGACGTCGGCGATGTCATCCTTCTCACCACCCTGAAAGACGGCTTTCTTGCCATGTTCCTGGTACAGCTTCTTGTTCTTCGCGCCCACGCCAGCCGAGGTGGCATCGAGAACGATATCCACACTGGGCAAGATCTCTTGCAACGTGCCTGATATCGGGATACCAGCTGCCTCCATGTCAGCCCTGGCGCCATCGAACGCTGCGTAAAGCTGGTACGGCATGCCTCTATCCCTGAGCGCCCGGATGCTCAACGTGGGCGCCGCGTCGACGACGCCAACCAGCTCCATGTCCTTTTGCAGTGCGACTCCATCGGCGAGCCGCTGTCCTATTACGCCGTAGCCGACAACGAGCACCTTGACCATTTCGAATAACCTCGCAGTATCTGACAGGCGACGGGGAAGACCCGCCGCCCTGGATGAGGCGCACGACCGGGACTCGGCCCGGAGTCCGAAATCAATAACTCATGCCGCAGCCGAACAGGACGTCTCTGGGGAACTTCGTAATGACCTCCACGCCGGTCTCGGTGACGACCAGCTCGTCCTCCAGCCGCACGCCGTCATAGCCCTGGCCGTAATACGTCTCCAAGGCGAAGACCATCCCCGGCTCGATGTCGACGGGGTGCTCCATGCTGTACGCCCGGGAGATAACCGGGAACTCCCACAAACCCACGCCGATGCCATGCCCGTATTGCAGGCCGAAGACCTCGATCTCAGACTTCGCCCCCATGGTCTTGGCGTCGGGCCAGACCTTCGCGATGTCCGCGGTGGTCACGCCGGGCTTGGTGGCTTCTATGCCTGCGTTCTGATACTCCAGGCAGCGCTTGTGGATGTCCAGCTGCTTCTGATTGGGCTTGCCGCAGCAGAAACAACGGTACACGCAGGTGTGGTAGCCGTTGTACAGGCACACGATGTCCATGAAGATCATGTCGCCGGGCTGGATCAGCCGATCCGAGCTCAAGTGCGGATGGGGATGGGTGCGGTTGCCGCTGGTCACCTGCACGTTGTGCACCCACTGCGCGCCCAGGCGGTGCATTTCGTGCGACGCCGCCGCCTGGAGGTCGTTCTCCTTCATCCCGGGCGCGATGGTCGAGGCGATCTTGTGAAACGCCCCGTCCACGATGGCCGCGGCGTGCTTCAGACACATGATCTCGTCTTCGTTCTTGATGGCACGCGCGTACTGCATCACGCCCTGCCCGTCGGTGATCTTGTACCCGTTCTCGATCAGCGCCAGGATGATCTGCGACTCGACGATGTCGACGCCGATCCGGATCTGCTCCTTCTTGAGGTTGTGGTTGGCCAGCACCATGTCGAGGTCTTTCAGGAATCCCTCGTAGCACTTCCACGCCATGGGCAGCGCGCCCTGCATGGTGCCGTGGGCGGGGAACGCGTAGTCCGCGATCCAGGGGCAGTAGAGCTTCTCCGCCGCGACCTCGGAGCCGAAACCGAATATGTGGGGGTATCCATTGCGGGGCACGATGGAGTAGCGCCCCATGTTGTCAACCTCCGGCGAGGCTACGGCGGTGGAGGTCGCGTAGCGCTTGTTGCCCGTCTCGAACAGCACCAGGCAGTCGACATCGAACTCGTCCATGTACTTCTTGATGCGGGAAACCCGGTACTCCCGCATGCGGTCCATATCCATCCGCTGCTCGTAGTCCACCTGCGCCATGCCATGCGTGCCGACTCTCACGATGTATCCTCCTCTGGAGTTCCCTGACTCCGTGAATGCTGTCCGTTGAAGGGGCTGAACGCAGGCCGACTCCAATGACGTTCTTTGGACCGCTATGCGGCTCGGAACGCGAATCTTGTACTCGTTCGTTGGTCCGCATAGCGGTCCTAGCCGCGCGGAGCGCGGCAAAGAGTTACTGGCAACCAGCCAAGAGGTTCTGCGGGGATATCAAGGGGCGAGCCCCTTGGCTGGTTGGACTCCGTCAGACCGCTTGAAACGTTACACGGTACAACGCGGACCACCGCGAGTCAACGCCCACGCGGATCCCGCGGCGGGCGAGCTCGGGGCGTTCAAGCCGTCTCCTGCGTCGCTTGCTTCAGGAAGACCTGCACCAGCGGCGGGCGCGTCCCTCGGGGGCGAGCGACCTACGACTCGCGCGACACCGATCAGGCAAAACGAGTCCGCAGCGTGAAGGCCGCGCTGGGTGGGGGACCCAGCGCGGGTCGCGCATGGCCCGGCGGAGGACGCGTTTTTCCGCGCAACGCCACTGGCTCCTGAAGCAAGCGGATACGCAGAAGACGGCTAGGCCGGCACGGGCGTTTCTTGCAGCGGAACCAGAGTGCTGGCCGAAAACAGGAAGGTGATCTTCCCCTTCGGTTTCCTCCGAAGGGCCTCCTCGATTCCGGCCGCAAGATCGGGGATCGGCCTGAGGTGCAACCCGTCGAGCTGCGCTGGGGGCATTTTCGAAAAGAGCCAGATTTCAGACTCGCTCGCCAACTTCGCGATGCTGGCCGCCTTGTGGGCGCCCAGCACGTAGTCCCCTTGTATGTTTTCGAGGACTTCCCTGGGGCTCCGTCCCGCCCTCAGCAGCTCGACGAAGAGTCCCTCGCCCAGGCCGTTGCGGCACTCCGACACGAGGATGAGAATGCCGCCAGGGTTGAGAGCCAGTTTCCCTGCTTCCAGGCCTTTTTGACTTTGGTACAGGTTGCTGTCCATCGGGAAGGTGCACACGGCCACGACGATGTCGGACTTCTCCTTGAACGGCACCGCGTAAATCTGGTGGCATGATTCGACGGCGGCCTCGAAGGAGTCTCTCACGTGCCCGGTTTCCACGGCAAAGATGTTGTGATCCCCGTCGAGCACGGTCTGAATGCTGAAGACATCGACGCGGTCGAGAATGACCGACAGAGCGTCCGCCATGTCCTGATGGACGGGGTTATCGTGAAGCGACAGCAACTTGGACTCTGGATGAAGGGCGTGTGCGTGGTTCCGTTCGATGCTTTCGTAGCCCGCGACCCCGGGCATGAAGCCCTTCCGGCCACCCGTGTAGCCCGCAAAATAATGGGGCTCAACGGATCCGGTCAGAATGACCTTGTCGTGTTCGAACACCAGCCGGTTGATGAGCAACGGCGTGCCGTTCTTGGAGTCGCCGATGTATTCCACCGGGCTGGTCCGGGAGTTGTGGCAGTGGATGGTGAATCGGTTCTTCAAGGGTCCGAACAGGCGAGACTCTTCGTCGTCCGTCAACGCGTCGTGAATGCCGGTTGCCACCAGCACCGAGACCGATCTGCCTTCGAGGGCGGGTCGAACGGCCTCCAGGATGCTGCGGGTGGGCGTGGGGCGCGTCGCGTCATTCACGATGACCAGGACTTCGTCCGCATCCTCCAGGAATGCGTCCAACGTTGGAGAGTTCCTGGGGTGCTCGAGCGCGTCCAGAATCACGCGGTCCTGACGGGGTAAGGTGACCGGATTCGGCGTCAGGATGCCTTCGATTCGGCTTTCGCGAAGTCTCAGCGAAAGGGTTTCGTCCTTCCCAAACGGAACAGAGACGGTGCGCTCAGGCATCGCGGGAAAGGAAGATCATACCACCCGTGGCCGCCGGTCCTAGAAGAGCATGAGGAGCAGCGCCGTGTTCACGTCTCCTTGCGAAGGCGTCGCGGCTGGGCTACCGTGGCATGGATGACTCAGGACAGCCGCCCTCTCATCGACCGACTCAGCTACGCGCTTCGAGAGCAGGAAGACGTGAGGCTCGCGTTTCTCTTTGGCAGCCGCGCACAGGAACGCGCCAGGTCCGACAGCGACTTCGACATCGGTGTCCTGCTCAATGCGTCCGCCGCTCGGGAGGATCATGGAATCATCATTCGCCGGCTTGCGGGACGGCTTGGACGCGAGGGGCCGCCTCGCTGCTCGATCTGGTCATCCTGAATGATGCGCCGGCCCTGCTCCGGCATCGTGTGCTGCGCGACGGCATCCTCCTCTTCGCCCGTTCGCCCGAGGACCGAGTGCGGTTCGCGATCAGGACCATCCGTGACTACCAGGACCAGCAGATCCGGCGGGAACGCGCCACGAGCGCGCGTATCCGCCGCCTGACGCGCGAGGACACCGATGGTCGATCGCGAGATCTTCTCGAGAAGGCTCGAGGCGTTGCGCGGCTACTTGGTCAAGCTTCGCGCGTTCCGTGAGCCTGGCGAAGTCGAGTTCGTGCGCGAAGCGGCGCTGCACGATCTGGCCGAGCGCTACCTGCATCTCGCCGTCGAGGCGTGCCTCGACCTCGGCAACCACTGGATTGCCGATCGATCGCTGCCGACGCCCGACGCCAACCGCGATACCTTCACCATTCTCGAGCGCGCCGGCGAGCTGTCCCCGGATCTGTCGGAGCGGCTGCGCGGCCGGGCCTGGTTCCGGAACATTCTGGTGCACGAATACCTGAACATCGATCACGGCATCGCCTATCGCCATCCGCGACGAGCTCGGCGATCTCGACCGCTTTGCCGGCTGGGCGGCCGGGAAGCTCGACGCCGAGCCGTGATGGTCACGGACCCGATTACGGCGACACATCGAGATGGAATGCGACGCGTACCCAGATGCCCTGCACGCGCGACCTGAGGTAGGCTACCGCGACGGAGATCGTATGGCGCTCAAATCGCTCCTGGAAGAAGCCCTCGACGCCTGGCAGTTTGCGCGGGACGGTGTCATCAGCGAGGTGCGCAACCTGCCCGAGGAGGCGATGACCGCCCGAACCGTGCTCCCTCGCACGGTCGCCGAGCTCGTGCATCACATCGCCGAGAGCGGGCTGATGATGTCGGGCGAATTGACCCGTCCCGACGGCGATTTTCAGCGGCAGTCCTACTCCGCCCATCTCGCCGAGCACGCCGGCAGCATGGATCGGCCGACGACGAAGGACGGGCTCCTCGCGCTGCTGGAGGGGACGCACCGTGAGGGGAGCCACCGTATCCGCCGGGCCGGCGACGCGCTGCTGATGGAGCCGATTCGGCAGTTCAATGGCGAGCCGGCGCGGCGGCTGTCGTGGATGCACCACGGCGTCGCCCACGAGGAATACCACCGCGGCCAGATTGCCCTGTGCGCCCGCGCGCTCGGGCACGTGCCGGCCCTCACGAAGTTGATTCACGGCGAAAGCACCAGCTGAGCTTTCACGGCAAAGCCTGGACTTCGTCGCTGCAACGCCCGCCCGCGGGGCCACGACGGCGGATGCCTTACCCCTGAGCGTTGTGGAGGCCCGACACGATAGTCGCCGGTCTCAGGCGGAGCCTCGCCAGGCTCAGCTCGTAACTCGTCCCGCCGCCCGCCCTGTCATCGTTTCGTCACACCTGGATCATCGCGCCGCCACGGGAGCACGCTACACTCAGCCATGGGAGATTCCGAATCTCATGGATGTCCCGGCACTTAGGACTTCCGACCCACGCCAGACGAACCAGGGCGACCATCGTCCCACGGTGCTCATCGTCGAAGACGAGCGGAACATCCGGGAACTGGTGTCGCTCCATCTGCGCCTCGAAGAACTGGAACCGGTGGAGGCTGCCGACGGCGACGCCGGTCTCGAGCTGGCGCGGACGCGACCGTTCGACCTCGTCATTCTCGACCTGATGCTTCCCGGACTCGACGGCGTCACCGTGTGCCGTGCCATCCGTCGCGATTCGCCGAACGCCAACACCCCCATCCTCATGCTGACCGCGCGCCGGGAGGAATCCGACAAGGTGGTGGGGCTCGACAGCGGCGCCGACGATTATCTGACGAAGCCCTTCGGCGTCCGCGAACTGATGGCGCGTGTGCGCGCGCTCCTCCGCCGGCGACAGGTGGCCGAGGCCCGCGCCGCCGCGGGCACCGCCGGTGGACCGGTTCAGTACAAGGACATCGAGATCGATCCCGCCCGCCGCCGGGTGCGCGTCGGTACCCGGGACGTGGATTTGACCTTCAACGAGTTCGAGCTGCTGTACGTGCTGCTCTCGCACCCGGGCATTGTCTTCAGCCGCGAAGGGCTGCTCAGCCGCGTCTGGAAGGATCAGACCTTCGTCACTGTGCGAAGCGTCGATACGCTCGTCAAGCGCCTGCGCAAGAAGATCGAAGACGATCCGGCAGATCCTCGCGTGATCCTCACGATCTGGGGGGCCGGCTACAAGGCTGCCGATGTCTGACGCATCCGCGACTGGCACGCCTGGCACGACCATCCGCTGGTATCGCAGCCTGTACTGGCGCATTGCCGTCGGGCTGTTCGCGTTTCTGGCCCTGATGCTGACTGCCCAGACGGCGCTGTTCCTCTGGATGACCGATCGCATTGCCGGATCCATGCCGGCGCGCGATCCCGGACGGCTTGCGGTGCTGGTGGCCTCCGACGTCGGGGCCGCCGTCGCTGCAAACCCGGCACTCGACCTCGAAGCGTACCTGCACGATCAGTACGGCCACGTCTTTCAGACGTTCCTCGTCATCCTTCGCGACGGCCGCATCGGGTCGAATCACGACGACGTGCCGGATGCGCTGCTCGAGGCGGTCCGGGCGCAAGCCGACCTGCGGGATTTCGCGCAGCGGCTGCGCCGTTTCAGCCGCGGCGGCAGGCTGGGGCCTTTTCCCGAATTGGACACCACGAACAGACCACCTCCGTTGCCGGCCCGGCGACCCGCCCGCCTTCGCGGCGAGTTCGCAACTGTGATCGTGGGCGGCGTCCCAGTCGGCCGCGTGGCGGTGCTGGACGTCCCGCCGCCGTTCTCGCGCATTGCCCGCGAGCTGGGACCGACGATGGCGCTCGTCGGAGGCAGCGTGCTCATCGTCGGCTCGACGTTGATTGCGCTGGTCGTGTTTGGTCCCGCGCGCCGGCGACTCAAGCAGGTTCAGGCCGCCACCGAACGCCTTGGAGCCGGCGACCTGGCGGCGCGGGCTCCCGAAACGGGCGGCGACGAGGTGATGGCGGTGGCGCGTTCCTTCAACTTGATGGCCGACGAGCTGGGGAGTCGCGCGCAGGCGCTGGAGATCTCGGATCGGGCGCGGCGGCAACTGCTGGCGGACGTCTCGCACGAGCTGATGACGCCGCTCACGGCCATGCGGGGCTACATCGAGACGCTCACGATGCCTGAGCTGCAGATCGATCAGCCCACGCGGGATCGGTACCTGCACGTCGTGAACGACGAGACACATCGCCTCGAGCGCATCATCGGGGACCTGCTCGATCTCGCCCGGCTGGAGGGGGGCGGCACCCAGATGCGCCGCGAACCCGTTCTGCTGGCGGCGCTCTTCGATCGCGTTGCGTCGCGCCACGAGCGGGAGCTGCGCGATCGCGGAATCCGGCTCACGCAGCACATCGAGGCCGGCACCGAACAGGTGACGGGCGATCCCGACCGGCTCGAGCAGGCGCTGCAGAACCTTGCGGCCAACGCACTTCGACATACGCCGGACGGCGGCGAGATCTCGCTCTCCGCAACGACAGCTCCCGACGGAGCGCGGCTGGCCGTGCGCGACAGCGGCCCCGGCATTGCGCCGGAACACCTGACCCTCATCTTCGACCGGTTCTACAAGAGCGACGCCTCGCGGAAGGCATCGGGCGGCAGCGGCCTCGGGCTCTCCATCGTCAAGGCCATCATCGAACGGCACGGCGGGACCATCGCCGCGCGGAACGACCACGGCGCCGTGTTCGAAATCGTGCTGCCCCAGTAATTGGCTTTGCCCCGCTTCGTGGGGCACGCGAGCAACATGTCCGCACGCCGCACGGTCGGAGCCAGCCGCATCCGGAGACATGTCGCGATGACGGTATACTGCGGCGGCCGCCGCTCGACGAGAGAAGTGGCCCTTTCCCACGGCTCCATGGCGCGGCCACTTTCCTGATAAGGAGGCACGCAACACACTGCCCCAAGAGTCCATGAAGCTACCGCTCCAGGGAATCACGGTCATCTCACTCGAACAAGCCGTCGCCGCGCCGTTCGCCACGCGCCAGCTCGCGGATCTGGGCGCCCGCGTCATCAAGATCGAACGGCCGGATGGCGGCGACTTCGGACGTGAGTACGACGAAAAGGTCCGGGGCATGTCGAGCTGGTTCATCTGGCTCAATCGGACGAAGGAGTCTCTGACGCTCGATCTGAAGCATCCGGATGTGCGACCGGTGCTCGACCGGCTGCTGCAGCGCGCCGACGTGTTCGTCCAGAATCTCGCTCCCGGGGCCGCCGGGCGTCTGGGCCTTGGGGCCGCGGATCTGCGCACGCGCTATCCGCGCCTGGTCATCTGCAACATCACCGGATACGGGTCGTCGGGACCGTACGCGGACAGGAAGGCGTACGATCTCACCATTCAGTGCGAGGTGGGAGCCGTGTCAATCACCGGCACCGAGGCCACGCCATGCCGGAGCGGGCTCTCGATTGCCGACATCTCGGCGGGTATGTATGCGTATTCGGGCGTGCTGACGGCGCTTTTTGCGCGCAAGGACACCGGCGAGGGAACGGTTGTCGATGTGGCGCTGCTCGATACGCTCGGGGAATGGATGGGATTTGCCGCGTACTACACGAGTTACGGCGGATCGGAACCGCCCAGGACCGGGGCCGTTCATCCCACGATCGCGCCGTACGGGCCCTTCCGTACGCATGACGACACAATCGTCGTGGCAGTCCACAGCAATCGCGAATGGGCACGGTTCTGCGTCGAAGTACTGCAGCAGCCCGGGCTCGCCCGCGACGAGCGCTTCCGGACGAACACATTGCGCGTCAGACATCGCGCGGTGCTCATCGGGGCGGTGGAGGCCGTGTTCACGGCACTGCCGTCGGCCGAAGTCCTGCGACGCCTGGACGCCGCACAGATCGCCAACGCCCGCGTCAATTCGGTTGCCCAGTACCTCGAGCATCCGCAACTGGCGGAACGCGACTACTGGCGGCAGGTGGATTCGCCGGTCGGCCCGCTGCGGGCGGCACTCCCACCCGCCCGAATCGAAGGGCTGGAACCTGCCATGGGACCAGTCCCTGCGCTGGGCGAGCACAGCAGTGCACTGCTACGCGAGCTGGGGTTCGATGCGCAGACCATCGCGCACTGGAAACACGAGCGCATGATCTGATGCACCCCGGCTCTCGGACAGACTACCTGCAGCAGCAGGGGATCGATCTCTTCAGGGACTTTGAACGACTCCGGCCTGAAAGGCGGTAGCCCCCGCGCGACTGATAGCCGCCGAGCGCGCCAGGCGCCGCCGGACGCCGTCGTCGTTCATCGGATCGAATCGAACAGAGGCTGCGTGCCAACCAACCGTCTCGTTGCGGCCCGGGTGCGGGGCATCGATCTCCCGCCATTCGACCCCTTGAACGCGCGCGCAGCACAACTGCGCGCAGAAGGTCATCGTGTCATCTCGCTCGGCCAGGCGCTGCCTTTCTTCGCTCCACCAGCCGCGGCGCTCGAGGCCGCCCGGGCCGCCCTGACCCGGACCGACGTACACCTCTATTCCACCGACCCCGGGCGTATGGGCCTTCGAGCCGCCCTCGCGTCGCGGCTCGCGGACGCCAGCGGGACCGAGGTGACCCCACAGGACATCGTGATCACCGCCGGTGCCAACCATGCCTTCACGGTGGCGTTGACAACGCTCGTCGATCCGGGAGACGAAGTCCTGCTTCCTGCGCCCTACTTCACGAATCACCACATGGCCATCTGCGCACTCGGCGCCGTGGCGGTGGAGGCGCCCGTCGCGGATCGCACGACGTTCTCGGTACGCTGGTCCGACATCGAGCCGCACATCACGTCACGCACCAAGGCCGTTGTCCTGTGCAATCCCAGCAATCCAACCGGCGCAACGATTGATGCGCGCGAGGGCGATCTCGTCATGCGGGAGCTGGCACGCCGGAACATCGTGGTCATCAGCGACGAAACCTACATGCACTTCGTCTATGACGGCGCGCACTGGAGCGCGGCATCGACGGCGCGCTGGAGGGATCACACAGTGGTGATCGGCACGTTCTCCAAGTCGTTCGGGATGATGGGCTGGCGGGTGGGCTACCTGCTCGCGGACGCCGGGATCTGCGAGGAGATCGTCAAGGTCCAGGACGCCATGATCATCTGCGCACCCGTGATCTCACAGATCGCCGCAGAAGCGGCCGTCCGCGAGAGCTGGACCCATGCGTTGTCGTTCCACGACGAGTTGCGGCGGCGCCGCCGGACGCTGGCGGGAGCGCTTCAACGCGTCCCACGCATCCAGTGGACACCAACGCCTGGCGGCCTGTTCGCCTTCGCCCGCGTCGAAGGCTGCGAGGATTCAATGCGCCTCTCGCTGGAGCTCCTGGAGCAGGCCCACGTCGTCACGATTCCCGGCGCGGCCTTCGGCCCAAGTGGCGAAGGGTTCCTGCGCCTGTCCTACGGATATGCCGATGTCGCAGACATCGAGGAAGCCGTTCAACGCGTGCGTGGGATTACGTAATGCAAAATGCAGAATGAAGAATGCGAACTGTCCTTTTTCTGTCTTTTCGGCAGGACCGTCCGCTTCAATTCTTCATTTTGAATTCTGCATTTTGCATTCCGTGATCGCCCCTCAATCCCCCCCATCGGCCAGAAACCGCTGCATCTCCGGGAGCTTTGCCGCCGCGTCGGCCTCGCCCAGCTCGATGAGGCGTCTCACATAGTCGCCCTGGAACATCAGCAGGCTCAGCAGGTCGTTGGAGCGCATTTCACGCGTGCCGAGTCCGCGCGTAAGGAAGCGGAAGGCGCGCGGCAGCTCGGGCTCGTACTCGTTCGCCAGCCTGCCCAGATCCACGGACGGCCGCAGCATGAAGAGATTGATCTCCCTCAGGCCGTCGCGCTGCGATGTTGGCAGACGCGACACGAGTGCATTGATCCGCTCGAGCTCGAGGGCGTCGGCGTCCAGCTGATCCAGGAAGATGGCGTTGTACAGCACGCCAGCCACCTGTGCGGGCGGCGGATAGTCCGCAATGACTGGACGATCCGAATCCTCGCGCGATCGCGCGTAGCGCGTGGAGACCGCGATGATCCGGCGGGCACCCAGGTGGACCGCTGGAGCCAGCGGCGTCGTCAACCGAATGCCTCCGTCACCGTACCAGGCGCCATCGACCTCCACGGCCGGGAACAGGAACGGCAGCGACGATGACGCCATGACGTGATCGATGCGCAGGTCGCACGCCACGCTCTTGCGCAGCGGCCGCTCCCAGGTCTCGATTCCGCGATCCTCCCGCGCCTGCACCCACGTGACCGACTGACCGGTGGAGTAGCTCGATGCCGTGAGGGCGATCGCGTCCAGCCAGCCGGTCTCGAGGTTTTGCGTGATGCCCGCGATGCGGCCCTCGTCCGCGTCGAGCAGACGCGAGAGGAGCGCGTGAAGCGGAGCCGTATCGACCAGGCTGCGTGCGGGCGGCAGCGGATATCTCCCACCCGACAGCAGCCGGCCGCCCCATCGGATTCCGCGCGAGGCCAGATCTCGGATGTCCACTCTGAACACGTCGTCGATCCGGATCCCTTCCCAGACCTCGGTGAGGTAGTCGACGGTGTGGAGCAGCGGTTCCTGTCGAGAAGCCAGGTAGGCCGCGTTGATGCCCCCGGCCGAGACGCCGGTGAGGATCCCCGGCATGACACCGGGAAACTCCTTCGCGAGGACGCGCAGGAATCCCACCTGGTACGCGGCGCGCGCACCACCACCGCTCAGCATGAGCGCGAGATCCGGTCGCCGACTCATTCGATGCATTGGGAGCCGATATCACCATGATACGGGACGGATCGGGCGGAGCACACGTCCTTGGGCAGAAATAGGAAACGTTGCAAAGCGGCGTCCTCTTCGACCTCCTCTTCGACGCCGCGAACGCCTCGGAGTCACGTCGTTCGAGCTCCTGAATGGCGACGGTCGATTGCTCCCTTGTTCAACACCGTCAGCGCACGGTCCGGGGCGGACAACCTCCGTGCCGACCCCCGACAGCCTCGAGCGCGCCGCTCCACTGGATGACACCTGCCGTCCGTCTTCCTATACTGACGGCGATGACCTTCCGCGAACGGCTCCTCGGCACGCTGCGCAGATTGCGTCCGGTGCTCGAGGAGCCCGGCGTGCTGGTCGTCGGGTCCGAGGTCCCCAACCTCCTCCAGCCGGGGGCAATCTCGACACTGGTCTTGTCGCAAGACGTCGACGTGGCTGTGCCGGTTGATCGCGTGTCGTCCGTCAAGACGCGGCTGCGTCAGATTCAGGGGCTCGTGCCCTCGGCCGACGAGCCCTCAGTGTATGTCCCCAGTTCACCGGGACTCATCGAAGCCAACTTCCTCGGCCTCGATCCCCGCATTCGGGACGGCAGCGAGACGTACGTGCTCGACGACCCCGATCTGCCGCTGATGGTCTTCGGGCCGCTCGGGCTCCTTCGTCCCGGCGCGGTCGTGGAGGTCGACGACGTGCGGATTCCACTGCCGCGCACAGCCGGCCTGATCGTGGAGAAGCTGCTCACGGATCGGACCGGCGAAAAGGGCAGCCGCGACCTGCTGGTCGTGGCCGGCTTGCTGACGGTTGCCTCACCAGCCGATCTCGAGGAGGTCGTCACCCTTGCGCGGGACCTGTCACCGGAATCCCGCCACGCCATCTGTTCCGCGCTCACGGTGCTGTCATTGATGGAATCCCGACCGGGCATGCCGGATCCTGTCCCGGTGCGCGAGCCGATTACGCGTCTTCTCTCGCGCCTCGAGGAACACCGTGAGTAGCGCTGCGCTGGAGCGGATGCACGCACGCGCGCGCGCCGTGCGCACACGGAGCGCCATCCGGCGCTGGCAGTACCGCCAGCGGCATCTCGCGGCGGGCGTATGGTATCGGCTGCGACGCGTGCTCGCCGGCGCGAGCACTGGCTACGCCATTGCCGTGGAAGACGCGCATCGGCTTCGCGCCGAAGGGTATGAGCTCGAAGCATGCGGCGCCGAGATCGAGCCGCCGAAGCTCCTGTTGTTCGTCGATGAGGCGCGCCTCGAAAGCGTGGCCTCGCGCCGGCCAATCCCCATCGCTCTGGGCCCGGACTTCCTGGCAGCTCCTGCGGTCGCGCTGGTGCCGTTCGAGACTCATCCCACGCGACCGGGGTAGCGTGCCCGGACTGCCCGGGGCCGCTATGAGTTACTCCGCAAGGGGCAGCGGCCGGATCGGCCCGCAGGGCGCTCCCAACGACGCGACTCTGGGCAAGGCGGGGATCAGTGCGACAATGCCGTGCATGGCCGCCTCAGAGTCCGGTTCGTGACACTTCGGCGCTGCGCGCGTGTTACCCGCAACCTGGCGCACGCGCCGCGCGGAAGACCGTCATCGCGCTCGACATCCACATGCGACGCTTCATCGAATTGTCGCCCTCGTGCGCTCAGGATCGGCCGGCGCTGTTGTCGGCCGATCTGGCCGGCATCCATCAGGTCGGCGAGGCGTTCGCGCGCGCGATCCGGTCGGGCAACTGGAAGGCGCCGCAGCGCTGTATGCGGACGATGGCGTGTGGTATCCGCCGGGTGAGACCGCGATGAGAGGGCGCGCCGCCATCGAGGCCTGCCTTGCGGCGCTGCCCGAGATGGCCGACTTTCAGCTGCGCACGACGAGGGTCGACGGTCGCGACGACCTGGCCTACGTGCAGGGCACGTACCTCATGACGATTGCGCAGCCCGACTCGTCGGAACCAGTGCAGGAATCGGGCTACTTCTGCAGTACGGCGCCGCCAGCCGGATGGTCACTGGCTGATTGCCACGCACATGCTCACATCACACAGGTGACAACTTACCGAAGTCGCCGGAACGCACGACACCTCCGTTCGAAGAGCGACAGGAACCAGTGAAGACGAGGGAACCGTTGGCCACCTGCCGGCCGTGGCCGTACTGGTGCGACGGAGCCGCGAGCACGGCGCTGTGATGCTCAGTCTACGCGCCCAAGTCGATACAGCTTCGACGCGGTACGGATGAACAGACTCCCGCTGGCGACGGCCGGCGTGGCCAGCGTCAATTCATCGAGCGAGTTCTTGCCGAGCACGTCGAAGTCTGACCCGGCCTGGATCACGTACGTATCGCCCTCCTCGCTCAACGCGAAGACTTTCCCGTTGTACGCCCAGGGCGACGCGGTGAACGTTGTCCCGTCGGTGATCCGTCTGCGCGAATAGATCTCCTCCCCGGTCTTCGGATCGTTGCACGTCAGGAATCCGCGATCGTGCAACTGGTAGTAGCAGCCCGCGTATACCAGTGCCGACGGATGGAACGCGCCGAGCGTGGGATGCGACCAGACGATGAAGTCGTTGCTGGTCCTGCCGGGCTCGAGAGAGATGTTTCCCGTGGCACCGGGGCGGATGGCATATGCCGGCCGGGGATTGTCGGTTGGATAGCCGGACGTGACGTACAGCAGGCCACCGGATGCAAACGGCGTTGGGACGGCGAACGTCGTCATGCCGGTGAGCTCCCACAACAGGCGGCCATCGGTGCCGTACGACCGGACGCTGCGCGTTGCGGCCGTCACGACCTCCGTGCGCACCTCGTTCCTCCAGACGTAGGGCGTCGTCCAGTTGCTGCGCTCCTCGCGCGCCACGCGCCACCGCTCGGCGCCCGTGGTCTTGTCGTAGGCCGCGATGAACGACTCCTCCTCGTTGTCGTTCACGATGTACACGTGCTGATCGTCAAGCGCGGGCGACTTGGCGGGGCCGAATCCGGTTTGCATCTCGTACGGCCGCGCCGGCTGCGACCAAAGCAGCGTCCCGTCCATGTCGAGCGCGAACAGACCAAGGTTGCCGAAGTAGGCGTACACGCGCTCGCCGTCGGTGACCGGCGTCTCCGACGCGTAACTGTTCTTCAGATGCCGAGTGTGCGCCGGGGCAGCGCGGCCGACTTCGCGCTCCCACCGGATGCGGCCAGTCCCGGCGTCGATGGCGTACACGATCCAGCGGTGCGGAGCCGGCTGCGCGATATCGCGAAAGGTCATCGTGCCGCCGAGCGAGCGCGCCGTGTAGGCCGGGACGGGCAGCAGTGTGTCGGGCTCGGCGGTGTTGATGGCCGTGGTCAGGAAGACCGTGTTCTCCCAGACGACTGGAGAGCTCCAGGCGCGCCCGGGAATGTCGATGGCCCAGATGACGTTCTGTTCGGGTCCCCAGATGTCTGGCAGCCGCGGATCGTCGGCGGCGACACCGCCATCGGCTCCGCGGAACTGGGGCCATGATTCGCGTGCCATGAGGGAGGCACACGCCAGGATTCCAATGCTCAGGGCGATGCCCGCGCGACGCAACCGGCTGGTTGTCATGGCGGGATCATGCTCCCGGGCCGTGCGCGCGTCAATCGGGGCTGCTGTTCAGGCAGATCGAGGAACGGGCGTCCGCGAAACTGTGCTCGAGTTCACACGGACGTGCCACTCTCGCGCGGGCCGAAGAGGAAGAAGCAGGTGAGCTTTCAGCAGGTCCGATCTGGTCGGCGGCGTCGAGCTGGTGAGCACGTGGGACCAGCATGCGCGCGCGCTGTCGCGCGTGCCTATGAACGACGACCGCGTACGGCGGCGCCACGACGCGCGCGGCGACTTTCAGCAAGGGTCCCCGCCGCGCGTTCTTCAGCGCGGTGGCGTGGAGGAGCGCGCGGAGTCTACCGCCCTTCAGGCGGTAGTCGTTCAGGATGACCCGAGGTTGAAGGAATGCGCGGTCAGCCGTCCGGTCTGCGGATTGCCTTCGCAGAAATAGGTAAACGGAATTCCCCGGCCTCGTCCGCTCGAAAGCGCGCCTCTGCCCCACAGGCTCATCATGTTCGAGGAGGATGAGGTCTCGACGCGTTCGCTCGCGGCATCGAACGTGGGCTCTATCGCGTACTGCGCCGCGACCGCGCGGGTGACGGCGGCATGACAGGCCGTGCGGAACATTGCAGGCGCGGGGTCGCGCGCTGGACGGGGCGCGGCAGGCGCCGGCGGGATGAAGGCAGAGACCACTTGCCGCGCCCGGCGGTCGTAGATGCAGCCGAAGGTCGACGGTGAGCCTTCGGTTCCCCTCCAGATCACCCGGCCGGAGACCAGCAAGAGACCATCCTGCTCGGCGCCGGCCCGGGCATCCGCGAGGCCGCCCCAGGTGCTTTGGCGAACATGGGTCTGGCACGCGGCAACGGCGTCGCGCGCGATGACCGCGGGCGAGACGCGGACCGCCTGTCCGCGCGGAACCGGCTGGGCGAACGCCGGCGCTCCGCCCAGAGCCATCGTGCCAGCGACCAATACACGAATCATGGATGTCATGGCGTATCTCCTGCACCGACGCAATGCCGGCATCCGCCCTATCGGACCCTGCGGCGGTGTGCTGCAGTCCATGAGTCGCTCAACTTGATTCCAGCGCACACGCCCCACCGGGCGCGATAAGATTGCGGTCCGGCGGCACGGCGAACATCCAAGGCGTTGTGCACTCAATACGAGACTGCTCCGTGCAGGCCGATGAGGGGGCCCGGAGCGTGAAGGTTTGTAGTCGTTGTGATTGAGGACCCCTACCCATGTTGTGGATGCGTGATCGACGAGTTGTCATGACAGGACTGCTCGCAGTGGCGATTGCCGCGGCGACACAACCGGCCCGAAGCCAACAGGCCGCGCAGCCGGCCGCGCCGGCAACCGGCATGGTGATTGGTTCGAGGTCCTACAGCCCGATGGTGGCAGACCTCGACAAGAGCGTCGCCTTCTTCCGCGATGTCATCGGCCTGAGCGTGCCGCCGCTGCCCGAGCCGGGCCCCTACCCCTGGGCCCACGAGCCATGGCACCGCGATTTGCACGGGCTGCCGGAGTCGCCCATGCGTTTCGCCACGCTAACGATGCCCTCGGCGCTCGTGCCCGGCTACCGCATGCTCGTCGAGCCGGTACAGCAGGGCGCCATCGAGCTCCGGCCCGTCGTCGCGCGGCCGCAGGATCCGGGAGCCTTCACCTTCGTCGTCGTCGTGCGCGACATCGATCGAGCATTCGCGCGGGCGAGGCAGGCCGGCGTGCCCGTGGTAACGACAGGAGGTGCGCCGATCTCCGTTCCCTCATATGGCGGCAGGAGCCGCGCCGTCGTGCTGCGCGACCCGGACGGGCAACTCGTCGAGCTCGTCCAGCCCGATCCACAGCCCGAGTCCACTGCCGCGCCGGACGAGAACCTGCTCGGCGGACGCCTGCGTATCACTGTCGCCGACACGGATCAGACGCTGCGTCTCTATCGGGATCTCTTCGGACTGTCGTTCGACGTCTCGCCGTTCGTCAGCGACGAGGCAACGAACCGGCTGATGGGGCTCAGCGGTGCCAGAGTCCGCGTGAGCACGACCCGCATTCCTGCATCGAACCAGCACTTGGAGCTTGTCGAGGTGGCCGGCGTCGATCGCACGGTTCTGCGGCCGCAGATCCAGGACCCCGGCGCGGTGCGCTTCCAGGTGACCGTCCGCAACCTGGAGGAATCCATCAAGATGCTCAGCTCCGCCGGGCCGTCGAGGATCGTGTCGCACACGGGCAGGGCGCTCGGACCCACGGGGGAGTGGGAGAAGGGAATCATCGACACCGGAACGGTGCGCTGGCTCACCGTCACGGACCTCAACAACATCTACCTGATCCTGGGCGATCGCGGATCGGCCGGCGGAGAGGGACGAGGAGGCCGTGGCGGCCGCGGCGCCACGCCTTAGCAGGTTGCTGAGAGAGCCAGCAACCTGAATGCAAAATGCAAGATGAAGAATGCAGAAGTGGTGTTGACCGCTATGCGGCCGCAAATGCGAATCTCGTACTCGTTGCATGCGACAGCATAGCGGTCCTCGTTGACCCGTTTCATCGCCAGGAGCGCGCACGCCGCGCGGCGCTACGCTCACGTGGGATCGCGGTGCACGGTCTCCATCGAGAACGCCGGCAGGCAGACGGCGATGTATTCGGCGCCCTCATCCGGTGTGCTGTAGCGTACCCATTCGCCCGCAGCCGTCACCACGGCCTCCCCTGCCCGCACGTCCAAGACTCCCTTTTCGTGTTCGACTCGTACCTGGCCCTTGAGAACTACGGTGATCTCGTCGAATTCCGGACGCTGTCCTGGCTCACGCCAGCCGGGCGGCGAGGTCATGCGGGCCACGCTCACCGAGTCGTGCCCGGAATTGACCCGCCCGACGTACTCCTCGATGCGTTTTGGTGGCGTACCGGCGGCCTGGACGATCGAGGGAGCGGCAATCAGTCTGGGCATGGTGTATGTCGTCCTTCAGGGAAGGTATCGGTGCGGCCACCGCGACTTCGGCGAGGGCATCGAGCGAACGGATCCAGCGCATGTCGTGACGCTCTTTCGAGACGACCGGCGGGGTGACGCTGTCACCGGGCCGGCTGCCAGCGGAGTGTACTGGAAAAGGGCCCAGGCAGGGTCCAGCCGCGTTGCCAGGTCAATTCGGACAGGGGACAGTGGCCTGCCCTGGCGCGCCCGCCGCAGAGATTGCATCCGTTCCCGCGACATTCGCGTACAATTCGGCAGTTGTCGCGCATGGCGCCGAGTTGAGTGGGCCCCGCCAGTCGAGGAATTGTGGCCGCCGCCGGGCCCGCCTGCACGCGACCGAACACGAACGGCCTTCTTCGACGGAGGGAGACGATGCCCTGCAGGACCCGCACCATGTTCGTGATGTTCCTGGCCGGTTGTCTCGCGATGACGGTACCAGCCGGTGCCGACGATCCGCCGAGAGTGGCTGAGGACTCGGTGGTGGCGCCGGTGATTTACCAGCCATCCATGAACGTCTTCCGTCGCTTCGACGTCGACGCCGAGAAGATGTACGCCTTTTACCGGGACGTCCTCGGTCTCGAGCAACTGACCACACTGGGCGCCGTGGCGCGGTTCCAGGCCGGCGCGTCGGAGTTCAAGCTGACGAGACGGGTGGGCCGGCGCGCGTACCAGCCAGGCGGCGTCCGCGATGCCACCGGCTTTCGGCTGGTATCGTTCTTCTTCCCGGAGGAACGCGCCCTTGTCGCACGATTCGTCAGCCACGGACTGCCGGCGCCGGAGTTCCAGACCGATGGCGTGAAGAATCGCCGCTTTGCGCTGGTGCAGGATCCGGATGGCCAGCCGGTGGAACTGGTGGTCGTGCCCAACACGCCGCAGGTGCTCGACCGCATCGAAGTGGGGCTCACCGTCAGCGATATCGAGAAGAGCCGCGCGTTCTATCGGGGCTTCGTCGGTCTCGAGGAACTGCCCTCGTTCGACGACCCGCGTTTCGGCACGCGGACCTACCCGTTCCGCTACGGCAGTACGACCATCAATCTGCGGAGCTTCGGGAGGGATCTGCCGGCCGATACGGGCAGTGGGGGAATCCAGTACGTGGTGTCGAACGTCAATCGTGTGAACGAACTGGCACAGGCACAGCGGATCTCCATCGACCAGCCGCTGACCGCCGCGCCGGAGGCGTCGCTGCGCACGGTCTGGCTCGACGATCCGGACGGCATCACGAACTACTTCGCCGA
>CAZDLW010000051.1:0-6665 GCA_964505975.1 uncultured Bifidobacteriaceae bacterium
AGGCCACCGTGCCGCGCGGGGCGAGCATTCCGCCAAGGTAGCGGGCCGAGACGCGCTCCCGCGGGTCGGCCAGCACCTCGTGCTCACCGCCGGCCGGCCCGACCAGGTCGGCAACGATCAGATCCTGCAGTTCGCCGCGGAGATCGACGGGATCATTGGACATCGTTTTGGACGTGCCCTGCGGAACAAGTCACGAGGTTCACGCCTCGTAACATGCGTTATGTAAACGATTTATACCCACACTCATCAGTTCGTGAACCCGCTGGGATGGGCCATTTTGGACCGATGATTGGATTTTGTCCAAAAGCGTTTGGCCGATGTCCAATCAGGACCGCCGCCTCCGAACTTCCGCCCGGTCGGCCACCTTTGTCGCCGGCTCGTAATACGCGGTCCTCCGTGAACTCGCCATCGACAGTTTTCCCTGCTGTGTCAGCCGCTTCAGCAGGTTCTTCGCCTGCACTGACGTGAGCTGGCACAGCTCGGCGGCTTCGGCTCGTGTGATGCGCCCATGCGCCTGCGCGTACTGGAGCACCATCTGCTCGTGCTGCACCGCATCGAAGCCGCGCTGCCGGACGTAGCCCGCCTTGTCGCCCAGGCGCCGGTAGACGGTCGATGACAGATGGTAGACGCGGCCCGGTCCGCTGCCGCGGGCTTCGATCAGCCCCACCTCGGTCAGGCGTGCAAGGCGTGTTCGTGCGTCGGTTTCCGGCTTCTGGATCAGGCGCGCCGCGTTCGCGGTCGTCAGGCGGCGCTCTATCCAGATCTCGTTCAGGATCAGCAGGTCGTCGAGCGCGAGCGGCCGGCCGGCCTGCGCTTCTTCGAACACGATGCGCGCGAACTCCAGGTTCGCCGCGCCGCCTGGCAGGACCACGACGACGGTGGCTTCGGTGGTACGGTCGTAGGAAGGGGCCGGCCGCCCGTTGCGCAGCTGCTCGAGCTCCTCCATCGACCTGAGGAGCGGCCAGCGGAAGAAGTCGTTCGCTTCGACGTCCACGCCGGCGAGGGCCTGAAAGGCCACTTCGTGTGTTGGAAGCGCTCGGCGCAGGACGTCCTCCCTGCCGAAGAGCAGCAGGCCGAGCACGCGGACGGCGCGGACGTCGTGATCGGCTTCGACCGCTCCGAGCGCTTTGGCCAGCTCGACGTCCGACAGGGCGAGCAGCGACTCGTCGCTGCGGCCGCGGCTTTCGCGGACCATACGCCGGAAGCGCTCGATTTCGAGCGGATCCAGATCCTCCCATCGGACGCCCGGCAGCCGCAGCGCCGAGTAGTCGAGGGCGCCGCGGTCGGCCTGGTGCGCCTGCATCTCGTGGAACATGAATGGGACGCAGGCCGGGCGTCCCCTGCCGTCCACGGCGCGGCGGACGTACTTGCCGTCGGTGGTGCCGACGGGGGATCGCATGGGGGGACTTCGATGACGATGACGGGGAAGCCTGAGATGTCGAGGACATCGACACGCGGTGTCAGCGAAGGGCGTGTGCGATTGGCGACGAGCGCCTGGATGCGGACGGGGTCGGTTCCGGCCTCGTGCCGCGCGCGTGCGCCGGTGACGCGGCCGTCGTCTTCCACGCCGATGAGCAGCCAGCCCGGAGTGTCGCCCGCGCGGTTGGCGAGGCAGACGGCGGCCTCGATCAGCTCGGCGTCGGAGAGCGGGGGCGGCGTCGCCCTTGAACTCGACGTCTGTCGTCTCGCCCGCGGCGATCAACTCCTGGAGCCGCTCGGGGGTCATCGGCCGCATACGCCTTCCAGGAGCGGTGAACCTTCGATGCTCCCCTTCCCGCGCTTCGATGTGCGGCGGGGCTTGGCCTGGGGCGCGGCCTTCTCGTGCAGCCCCTGTGCGACCTCTTCGTCGTAGCGCTGGTGGTTCAGTTCGAGCAGGCGGTCGAGGATCTCCTGGCGCGCGGCCGGCCTGACGGTGAACCGGTTGCCTTGCTTAAGCTCGTAGAAGCCGTGCCCCAGCCGCAGATCGTCCCATCCGTAGACTCGTGCAACGGCTTCGTCCAGAGCGGCATGCAGCGACCGGAGGCGCGCGATTCCGGACGCTCGTTCGTGAGCTGAGTGAAAACGGTTGTAGGTGCCTGTCAGCCCTTCACGCGACGCGGCCATCGATCTAAAGCGATGCTGCGAATAGTCCGACCCCACCTCGATGAGCGATCCGGCCAGCTGGAAGGGGAACGTCTCAACGCAATCGGAAGGCGAATAGTTGATATCGCGACGCAGAGTCGAACTGCGCTCCCACGCCCAGTGGTAGTGAAACGACGACTACACCAGCGCCATGGCGTCGTATTCCTCGAACGGCAGAACTGCCAGACGATGGGCGTAGACCGATCGATTGGGAACCAGCGCGAAGCCGAGATGGTTGTTGACGAGGGCGACGACTAGAACTCGCGAAAGGCCTGCGATTGTGGCGTAGAGGTCAGGAGCACGTTCAGCGTACTGCCACCAGCGCTCCCGCCGTGGCTTCCGTGAATTTCGATCCCGCTCCCGCTTGACCTTCGCGCGGACGATCTCAAGGCACGCGGGAAAGTCGGCCGCGACCGGCTCCGGATAGTCGCTCGGCACTCGCCCAGACCGGCGCCAATCGGTGCGCTGTGCATCATCGGCGGATGTCCACGAACCCGCCGCAGACCGCTCGAGCGGCCAATCGCGGAAGTTGATCACCCAGCGGCTCGCGGACTGGTCCGGCCGCGAGTTGAGATCCTCACCATTCAGGTGCGGGAACAGCACGTCGCGGTTGCGCGCGTCCTTGTCGATGAGTGACTGCGCCTCATCGGGCGTCATGACGAAGCCCATGCCAAGGACGATCGATCCTTGGAACGACTTACCCTCGTTGGCCTTCAGGCGATACGGCTTGCCGACGGCGCGGCCGGGAATCACGAGCATGGGCGAGATGGCGCGCACCGGCGCGCCTGACAGCACGTGCGTTCCGCGCCAGTCGCCCTTACGGATCCACACCTTTGCGACTTCCAGTGACGTCGTTCCGGGCCACGGCTCGCTTGGCACCGCACGCGCGATCGTCGCGCCTCGCACGGCCAGCTGGTCGAGTCCGACCTCGCGGGTGTCGCCCTGCGCGATCGTGTTGGTGGCCAGCAGGCCGAAGCCGCCGGGGGAGTGCAACAGGTCGAACGCGCGCAGGAAGAAGTACGCGACAAGATCGGCACTACCCGCTGTCCGCCGCCAGGGCCTGGACGAGATAGTTGCGGTAAGCCGTACCGAGCGCGCCCGTGATTCGCTGACCGCCGAGGAACGGCGGGTTGCCGACTATGGCGTCGAAGCCTGAGCGGCCTGGCGCCAGGAACACTTTCGGAAATGCCAGCGGCCAGTGCAGGCATCGGCGGTCGAGCGCAAGTTCCGGCCTGCCAGTGTCGAGCCAATAGCCCGCCTGGTCCCGGACCTCGTCGAGCGCGCGAGCGCGCCCATCCGCGGGACGCGTTTCATCGAACGCCTGCTCGACCCGTTCGGCCACCGATTCGAGCAGCGCATCTGTCTTCCCCTCGCCGCCCGCATCGACCAGGGCAGCGCCGATCACCGCGTCGGCGACGACGGCGAGCGGCGCGAGCGCCTCCACGGCCTCGGCGTGCAGCCGCGCCTTGCGGGCCACATCGCCGAGGGAGACGACGTCGGATCGCCGCGAGCGCCCGCGCCTTTTCGAGCGCCTCGCTCACGCGCGCATCCACCGCCTTCGTCGGGTCGAACAGCGGCCGCTTCGCCCACAGCTTCTTCCCGCGCTCGGGATCGATGTGCACCCAGCGCACCTGATCGAGACTCGTGATCCCGAGCAGAGAGTCGCCGCAGCGCACCTGGTGGTCCAGGAACGTGAACGGCCGCCCTTGGCCATTGTCGTCAGCCACAGCGACAGCTTCGCCATCTCGAGCGCCATCGGGTTGCGGTCCACGCCGTACAGGCAGTGGTCCGTCACGGCACGGCGCGCGACGAGCGTCCATTCGCTCTCGGGCACGCCTTCGAGGATCGAGGGGAGCCCGGTGGCGGCCTCTGACTTCCACGCTTCCACCAGCCGGTCGGCCAGGTAGCGGCACGCTGCGACGAGAATGGCGCCGGAGCCAACGGCGGGATCGCAAACCTTCAGCCGGAGCAGGTCCGCGGACGACTTCAGCCTCCAGTCGGCCGGTTCGGCGCCTTCGGCCGGCCCCGGCGAATAGACCAGCGGCTCGAGGGCGTACTGCACCACCTCGTCGGCCAGCTCCTTGGTGGTGTAGGCGGTCCCCGAGTCGCGGCGCAGCGAGGTCTGCGTCACGGAGCGCACCGGGCAGAACACGGCTGGCAGCTCGCGCAGGTCTTTGCGCAGGAGTCCGCCGAACGGCCGCACGCGCTCGTAGGTGCGCCGGTCGTTGTCGCACGCGGCCAGCAGCCGGCTGTCGTCATCCGGATCGAGGTCTTCGAACAGCAGCTTCTTGACCCGGCTCGCCTGCGGTGCGCCCTTCTCGGCCAGCCAGGCGGCGAACGACTCCTCGCCCTTACGCAGTTCCCGCTCGAGATCGTCGAGCCCGATCTCGGGTTCTTCGCCCTTCGTGCCGACGAGCCCGAGCACCACCTCGGTGACACGGGCGCACATGTGGTCCAGCAGACCTTCGTACACGTGGCCGATCTGCTCCACGTCCAGATTCAGGTAGCTGAGGCGCCGCGCCTCGGTGACGCCGCCCTGGCGGAAGGTGAGCACCTGGAGTGCGTCGAGCACCGCCAGCGTCGCCCGGTCGTCCACCGGGATCGGCGGGCTGTCGAGGAATGGGTATCGCGACGGATCGAAGAGGCTCCCGCCATACGCGGGCAGCCGCAGGCGGTCGTGCTCGATGCCGCCGTGCACGGCGCGGAAGGTGGCGAGCAGCCGATGCCAGGCGCTGTGCCGCTTCTCGAGCGTCTCGATGCCGTCGCGCATGGCATCGCGTTCGAGTTGGTCGCGCGTGGTCAGAATCGAATACGAGGCGCCGTAGATCGGGTCGTCTGCCGGCAGCAGCCGCCGCTCCTCGGCCGCGAGCAGGACGACCAGCCGCATGAGCACGGTGACCGCGGCGTTGTAGACCTCGGATGGCTGGACGCTGGTGAGTAGCCGCCCGCCGCTCGACCGGTCTGCGCGCGAGAAGGCATCGACCAGCAACTCCACCGCGCGGCGCACCTGTTCGCCGAGCTTGCCCGTGACCTCGGCCTGCGCCGCGCCGCTCTCGGTGAGCTGCGCCTCGAGCGTCTCCCTTTTCGCGACGCCGAAGAACCGCTGCGCGCCGAGGAGCGCGACGAACGAGTCGAGCAGCAGCCGCTCCTCGCCGAAGAGGGTCGACGTCCAGATCGCGTAGCCGGACGGCCCGCTTACCGGCGCCCACACGAGCGCGAACCTATCGGTGTCGGTGACGAGCGCCAGCGGCACCTTGACGGCCCGGCAGAGCAGCGCCGCCCGTTCGATCGGTGTCCCGGCCCAGTCAGTGGGCTGACCTCGTTCGTCGGTTGTCGGCCTCCGGTCCAGTGCGGTACGGAGCGGCCAGCGGATGCCCACCAGCCGCGCCCGCTCCGTCCCGTCCTCCCGGGGCTCGACGATGGCGAAGTCGGGGCGGAGGGTGACGCGGCGCTCCGAGACGGTGTGTGAGAGCGCCGCGGGAATCGCCGAGTCCTCGCGCAGCCGTCCCGTGTGGCCGAGGATCTCCCGGAGCACGGAACGCAGCCATCCCGTGCGGTCAGCGGCGTCTGTACCGAGCTCCTCGATCCGCTGCCGGACGTCGGCGCGCAGATCGCGGTCCACCGGCGGAATGCCGTTCGGGAACACCCGCTTGAGTACCGGAATCGTGAGGAAGGCGCCCACCGGCTCGACTAGCGTGATACTCCGCGTGTCGTATGCGCGCCACGAAGGGGTCGGGCCACCCACCCGGTGCTGCCAGGGTCGGCACCGTAGAAGGGCGCGACCAGGATGCTCCGGGCTGACTGCCAATGCTCGCGCCCAGGCCGAAGGTCCTTGGAGACCGGGAGTCCGCCCGTGCTGACTACGACAGCAGGTCGTCGTTTCCCACGCTGGACCAGGTACGTTTCTCCCTCGCGTATCGGGAAGGCGGCGACTGGGAGCGTGCCGATCCCCTTCGGGGGATCGCCTATGCGAAACGTTTCGATCCGGAACTCCGCCCGACTGTGCTGGCGCGGGTCATCCCCTCTGCTCTCCGGGATCAGGCGATAGGGCTTCATCCGGATAGGGCACCCATGTCCACAACAGACGGCCTCGTACCACCGCGTCGTTTCGTTGCTCGTTCCACCATGGGGTGATGTAACTCTGAATGCAATCGTCAGGGTGCATCGGGCTCCCGCCGCGCATCCGACTCCCACACGTCTTCGGCGATTGTCAGGTCGCCCGAAAGTTCCGGGACGTCTTCACCGGCCAACCTATCGAGCCCCTCGATGCCATCGCGGAACACCGTGTCGTATCGTGGCGACGGCGTTGACTGCTGACCCGAGGCCTCCCTGTTCATCAATCGGCGCTGGACCTCCGAGCGAATCTGCTCGATGCGATGTTTTCGTTCGCGCCGGGCCCGAGTCGTCAATGGCTTGGCTTCCGCTTCGTACTCGGCTCGCGCCTCTCGTACGGCTGTTGCAAAGTCGAGAGGCGCTTCTGGCGCTGCGTTCACCATGGGCCTGGAAAGATAGACCGATCGGAGCAGAGTGGCCGTGTCGGAGCC
>CAZDLW010000051.1:6765-24800 GCA_964505975.1 uncultured Bifidobacteriaceae bacterium
AGCCATCGGGAGAACAGCCTCGCCATACGAACACGCACGTTCGGCCTCGCCCCGATCGAACCAGTACCTGACGAAGTCATCGGCCCGTGCTGACGAAATCCGCTTGGTCTGTGCCCCGGCGCGCGCGAGAGCCGGCTCGATCCGTTCCAGCACCTCGGCGCTCCATGGACCGAAGTGGTAGAACCGCCATGGTGCACCGGTGAACGTCGCACCCCCATGACGCTCCGCGTGGGCCAGGTCTGCCAGGTACACATACTTGATGATGTGTATCGGGCCGAGCTCCCGGTCCCGGAACTCGTCCTCGCAGCCCGCGACTCCCAGGATGAACCGGATGAGGGCATCGACGCGGGTGGAATCGATCGTCGACACTTTCGACATTATATCGCCCAGGCCGACACGGCCTTTTCCATTCTGTATCGGTGCGTCATCGCTGTGGCTCGCCTGGAATGACGAAGGTTACGGCGGCCGGGAACAGCCGGTACTTCGGGCTCGAGTATCTGCTGCGAATCGCCTGCTGCTCGCGTGCGATCTCCGCCGGAATTTCAGTCAGGCGCTGGCGCAGGCCGGCGATGTCGCGATCGAGCTGCACGCGTTCTTCGTCGGTGGTGAACTGCAGGCGCAGTTGGCGCCCCGACTCTCCTTCCAGCTCGCGCAGCTCGGCCTCGATGTTCTTCTTCAGATCGTTGAGCACGGTCTCGATGTTCGCCAGCTCCGCCGCGGCCCGCTCCTTCAATCGCTTGTCCAGACTCGTTGTCACCTCTTCGGCGCGGGTCTCGAGCGCACGATACAACGCATCCTCGATGCTGCTCCACTGCCCGGCCAGTGTGTGCCGGGTATCCGCGTCCGCTTCGGTGGTCGTGGCTGCCGACAGGGCCTGCTTGATCTCGCCGACGCCAAGCCGCGCGAACCGGCCGTTGCGAACGGAGCCTCCCGCGGCAATCACCTCTTCGTGCAGGCGATGGCCGTCCTGGCCTGTCACCACCAGACGCGCATGGGCGACGGCGACGGTCGCCTTCAGCGAACCGGGAGCAGCGAAGCAGGCCGACACGCGGTGCAGCGTCTTCTCTCCGCCCGTCTTCCAGATCTCGGCACGCAGTAGCCTTGTTGCCTGCGCGACCAGCCGATGCTGCAGGTGCGCGAGCACCACGTCGCGGTCACGTTCGGCCACGGCATGGTCGAACGTGATCGGACGTTCGTTGCCGCTCAGCGGGTCCGCCAGTCCGGTCTTCGCGAGCGCCCACGCGTTCGACAGTGCCCCCACCTTGTAGCAGCCGCTGCGGTGTGAGGTCGGCTTCAGCTGCGGCTGGCGCGCAAGGTCGAGCGCCACAGAGACGACCCGGGCCACGGCCGCCGGCGTGATCCCGAGCTCGTCCACGCTCTCATCGAGCTGTTCGCGGAGCCGCCTGATCTCCTCGCGTAGATTGCGTTGGAGCTTCAGGGCCGTCCGGCTCGCCTTCGCCTTTGCCCGCTCCACCTGCCCCTCGTCCACGATCTCCCGGCGGCCGAGCATGGCTTCTTCAACCTGCTGCGCCAGCACCGGGCCGGCCGCGCCGAGGTCGTCGCGGATGGTGTTCACCTTCTGCGCGATTCGCCAGAGGAAGTCGAGGTCGCCCTCGAGCGAGCCTGGCGATGCGCGCTCGAATCCCTCGCTCACGAAGTGATGGATCTCGACCACCGGAGACAGCTGCCCGTGACGATCGATGCGCCCGTTGCGCTATTCGAGCCGTGTGGGTGAGAACGGGATCTCCACGTGCACGAGCCGGTGACACTGGAGCTGCAGGTCGATGCCTTCGCTCGCCGCGTCGGTGGCGAGCAGGATGCGGACCGGCGCCCTGTCGGGCGGCGCCTGAAACTCGGCCTTGATGCGCTCGCGCTTGTCGGTGTCGAGACCGCCGTAGAGCAGCGCGATCCGTTCCGCCTCGAAACCGTGGCGGACGAGCAGGTCCTGCAGCCACTGCTGCGTATCGCGATACTCCGTGAACACGATGACGCGCTCGTCGTTCCAGGCGCCACCGGGCCGGCAGGTGCGAGTCAGCCAGTCCAGAAGGGCCGTGGCTCTCGCGTCCGGGCGGTGGGCCTCCTTCTCCGCCCAGGCGACCATACGCGCCAGCAATGCCTCTTCTTCCTTCGACAGCGCCTCGACGGCCCGCGCGGCGGTAGACAGGGCGTCCTGCGTCCGCTCGTCGAGCGCATCATCGGAGTCCACGTCTTCTTCGAGTCGGTCGAACTCCGCCCGCAGGCGCGTCTCCGACACCTGCTCGGCCGCGCCGCGCCGGTTCAGCGTGCGCATGTGCTCACGGAGCGTTTCGAGGAATGCCTTCGGCGACGAGAACAAACGCGTCTTGAGCAGCAGCGCCACGAAGTCGCTTGCCGTTCTCGACGCCTTCGAACCCGCGCGCCGGGCGCGCAGCGCCGAGTACTGCCGCAGCGCGTCGTGGATCTGTCGTTCCTGGTCCGGGTATCTGATGCGGATCGGTACGATGCGACGCTCGGCGAAGCGAGGCGATCCGTCCGGCCGCGGAGGCAGCTCGGTCCGCAGCTCCGACTTGAGCCGCCGGACGAGGATTCGGCGCTGCGCCTCTTCCGACGGCTTCACGCCGCGTGCGAACCGCTGTGGATCCAGCAGCTCGAGGAGCGCCGTGAAGCTCTCAGTGTATCCGTTGTGGGGCGTCGCCGACAGGAAGAGGCGATGCTCGAAGTGCGGAGCGATCTTGCGGAGGGCGATCGTCCGCTGCGAGTCCGTGGCGTAGACGCCGCGTCCAGCCGGCGCGCACTGATGCACCTCGTCTACGACGAGCAGGTCGAACTTCCGCGGGTAGACGGTGGCATCCGTAGGCAGGACCGCATCGCGCAGCGCCATCGCCCGCGGCGCCTTCAGCCAGTCGATCGACACGATCAGGCGGGGGAAGGACGTCCAGACGTTGGCGCCGACGCCGCGCTCGCGACGGAGCGTCTTCACCGCCTCGGCATCCACGATCTGGAACTCCAGGCCGAATCGGTCGTGCATCTCGGCCTGCCACTTCAGGCACAGGCTTGCGGGACAGACGATGAGCACCGAGCGCGCGCGATGACGAAGCAGCAGTTCCTGGATGACGAGCCCTGCCTCGATCGTCTTGCCCAACCCCACGTCGTCTGCAATCAGCAGATTGACGCGGGGCATCTGCAGGGCGCGGACCACCGGATCGAGCTGGTAGTCCTCGATGGAGATGCCGCTGCGGAACGGCGCCGGGAGCGCGCGCGCGTCGGCCGAGGCGATGGCGCCCCAGCGCACCGCGTCGAGGAAGGCGCTGAGGCGCTCCGGGTCGTCGAAGCCCTCGGCCGGCTGCGGCAAGGTGGCTTTCGGCAGGATGACGGTGCCCGGCTCGACTTCCCAGAACACCGTCAGTTCGTCGCCGAAGGCGTCGTCTTCGACGGAGGACAGCTCCACGAGGGAGGACGGTAGCCCGCCGGCCGTATCTGAGAGGGACGGAATGACGTCCGTGACCACCCAGTGGCGATCGCGCACGCGTACGAGCTGACCGGTCTCGGGAGCCGCCAATACTGAGGATGCGTCCGGCATCGACAGGCGTCAGTCTACCCGGTTGAGGCAGCTGGAGAACTGACTCTGAGCGCGGACGATGCCGCAACTGGCGGTGCTGCACACGCGGATGACGAATCACCGCGCCGGCCTGACGTACTGCTCCCCCCTCCCGATGTAGCTGCCGTCAGACCGAAGAATGGCTTGCGGACCGGGTCGAGGACGCGCCGAGAGTAGGCATCGGCCTCGATCTGTGTTGGTGGCTTGTTTGGCGGGTGAACAGACTACTACGCAAATCTGTTCGGAAATAACGAAGTTCTGGCGGAGGGAGAGGGATTCGAACCCCCGGAAGAGTTTCCCCTTCAACGGTTTTCAAGACCGCCGCCTTCAACCACTCGGCCATCCCTCCCGCCTTCGTTCGCCGGTGGACGAACGCGCTCCGGCGGGCCGGCCGGAGCGATGAACATTATCCCAGACAATCGGGCAGGGCCCTGCGGCCACGTCACCGGGCGCTGGCAGCGCTTTCACTCGGGGCGTATCAGCTCCAGCCCGTCCATGAACGGACGCAGCGCGTCCGGCACGACCACCGACCCGTCGGCCTCCTGATAGTTCTCGAGAACTGCAATGAGCGTCCGCCCCACGGCAAGGCCGGAGCCGTTGAGGGTATGGGCGAATTCGGCCTTGCCCGTACCCTGCGGCCGAAACTTGATGTTCGCCCGCCGGGCCTGGAACGCCTCGGTGTTGCTGCACGAGGAGATCTCGCGGTACGTGCCCTGTCCCGGCAGCCACACTTCGATGTCGTACGTCTTCGCGGACGCAAACCCCATGTCGGCCGTACACAGGAGAACGGTGCGGTACGGCAGTTCCAGACGCTTCAGGACCTCTTCGGCATTGGACGTGAGTCGTTCCAGCTCGTCATACGACCGATCGGGCGCGGTGAACGCCATCAGCTCCACCTTGTCGAACTGATGCTGGCGAATCAGTCCCCGCACGTCAGCGCCATACGATCCGGCCTCGCTGCGAAAACAAGGCGTGTACGCCACGTAGCGCACCGGCAGCCGCCGGCCGTCGATCAGCTCGCCACGATGCATGTTCGTCAGCGGCACTTCGGCCGTGGGCACCAGATAGAGATCCCAGTCCCCAGCCACCTTGAACAGGTCCTCTTCGAACTTCGGCAGGTTTCCCGTTCCGATCAGGGAGGCGCTGTTCACCATGAACGGGGGTTCCACCTCCGTGTATCCGTGCTCCCGGGTGTGCAGGTGGAGCATGAAGTTCGTCAGCGCCCGCGCAAGCCGCGCACCAGCGCCCACGAGCACCGAGAATCGGGCGCACGCAATCTTCGCCCCGCGCTCGAAGTCGATGATGCCCAGGCGGGAACCAAGATCCCAGTGCGCCAGCGGCTCGAAGGCGAACGTGCGCGGAGAACCGTGGCGGCGAACCTCCCGGTTGTCGGCGGCGCTGCCACCTGCCGGCACGCTCTCGTGAGGCAGATTCGGGATCGTGAGCATGGCGCGACCCCGCCGCTCCTCCACGGCCTCGAGTTCGGCGTCGAGCCGCTTGATCTGCTGTCCACGCAGCCGGTTGGCGTCCTGCAGCGGAGCGATGTCCATCCCCTGTCGCTTCGCCTTTGCCAGCTCCTCTCCCGCGGCATTCCGATCGCGCTTCAGACCCTCGAGCTCGGGCAGGATGCGCCGCCGGCTCGCCTCGAGGGCCGCGAGCTCCTCCAACTCGGTTGTCAGATCGAGACCGCGTCGTTCCAGGCCGGCACGGACGACGTCGAGGTGGTCGCGGAACAGTGCGGGATCCAGCATGATCCAGAGTGTAGCTGAGATACGATGGCGCGTATGACTGGCACCGGCACGGTTCGCAAGGCGGTGTTTCCCGCCGCAGGGCTCGGCACACGCTTTCTCCCGGCCACGAAGGCCCAACCCAAGGAGATGCTGGTGCTCGTAGACAAGCCGGTGATCCAGTACGGCGTCGAAGAAGCCGTGCACTCCGGCGTCGACAACATCGTGATAGTCACCGGGCGCGGAAAGAACGCCATCGAAGACCACTTCGACGTGGCCGTCGAGCTGGAGAGCTTTCTCGAGCAGCGCGGCAAGAAGGAGCAGCTGGAAGAGATCCGTAAGATCTCACAACTGATCAACGTCTCCTACGTTCGCCAGGGCGAACCGCTGGGACTCGGACACGCCGTGCTCGTGACGAAGATTCTGATTGGGGACGAACCCTTTGCGGTGATCCTGGGCGACGATGTCATCGATGCGGATCCGCCGGCACTCCGCCAGATGATCGACGTCTACCATCGCGTGGGCGGGCCGGTACTTGCCGTGGAGCGCGTGCCTCACGAAGACACCTCCAGCTACGGCGTCGTCGCCGTGGAGCAGGACGCGGGTCTCGGGCCTGGTGTGTATCGAATCACGGATCTCGTCGAGAAACCAAAACCCGAAGAGGCTCCGTCCAACCTCGCCATCATCGGTCGCTACATCCTGACTCCGGACATCTTCCCCGCCCTCGAAGCCACCGCCCGCGACCGCTCGGGTGAGATTCAGCTCACGAACGGCCTCCGCCGGCTGCTCCAGGACCGCCCGATCTTCGCGTACGAGATCAAGGGCGTTCGTCACGACACGGGGAACAAACTGGGCTTCCTGAAGGCGCTGGTGTATTTCGCACTTCGGCGTCCCGACCTGGCGGAGCCGTTCAAGCGCTACCTGGAGAGTCTGACACTGCCCGCCGGGCGCTGAGCTGCTGTCTTGTCGTCACGTCCGCCTGGGCGCCTTCGGAGCGTGTGAAAAGTCGCGCACTGTGCGCCAGCGCAGTGCGCTCAGGCACCGCGAATCCCGATGCCGGCGGCCGGGCCTGGTGGGCGCCGCGACCTATGACTCGCGCGATCCAAATCAGGCAACGCGCGCCCGCAGCGTGAGAGCCGCGCTGGTCACGGACCAGAGCGGGTCGTCGTCACCCCTCGGGCGGAGGGCGCGCTTTTCCGCGCGATGTCATCGGGAGCGGGGATCACCAGGCCCGGCCGCCGGCACCGGCTCTCGCAGCGCCAACACGTGAGCAGCGTGGAAAGGTGCTCAGCGCGTGTCTCGCACACGCTCTGAAGGCGGCCCGCACGTACGGCGAGAGAGGAACCCGGCGCAGAACACGTTGGGTGGCGGAGTGCACACCCCGACGATCAGGCCTTCGAAGGTGGTGGCGGAGTCGATGCCGGTTCCGATTTCTTCGAGGTGTCTCCGGCGCTTGCCGCGGGGGCCTTCGTGTCGGCCGCGTCCGTCTTCTTCGCTTCGCCCTTGTCTGCGCCGGACTCGCCACCCGCCCCCTCGCCCGCCGGTTTTCCCCTCTGTGCGTAGTCGGTGATGTACCATCCGCTGCCCTTGAAGTGGATGGCTGGCGTCGACAGCAGCCGTCGCACCGGGCCCATCTCACACACGCGGCAGGTCTCGACGCGGGGATCGCTGAACTTCTGAATGACCTCGAAGCGGCGATGGCAGGCGTCGCACTCGTACTCGTAGAGGGGCATGTTCCGATCTACTCCAGCAGCACGTCCGACCTGTCGCTCAGCAGCAACCGCCGGTGGGCCCAGAACGGCGCGCTACCCTGCGCGAGTATGGTGTCATGGAAGCCACGGAGCGAATACCTGGTGCCCTGTTGCCCCTTGTAGTCGTCCCGGAGCTTCAGCATCATCAGCTTGCCCACGGAATAGACAGGATAGGTCGGGTCGAACGTCCCGCGCTCGGCTTCCCGCCGGGCCGTTGCCTCCTCGAGGAAGGCTTCGTCGCGGAAGAACCGCATGCCCTGTTCGACAGACAGGTCTTCACAGTGTAGACGAACCGCGACGATAAATCGTGCGAGCCGCACGAGTGATTCCGCCAGCTGCCCGAGCTTCAGCCAGACGTCGCCGCGACGGAAGCCGGCTTCCACCATCATGTGCTCGCAGTAGTGTGCCCACCCCTCGACGAACGAGGCCGCGGCAAAGAAGGTGGACTTCCGTACCTTTGATTCCACGTTCCGCAGGTGCTGGTAGTGCAGAAAGTGTCCCGGATAGACCTCGTGAATCGAGATATTCCAGAGCGTCGGGATGTTGAAATCCCGCATGTGCTCCTTCTGCCGCTCCTCGGACCACGCGCGATCGACGTCCGTCAGGTAATAGTAGGCCCGGCTCGGTTTGCTCTCGAACGGCCCCGGCGTCCACATGCTGGAACAGGCCCATCGGTAGAAGTCTGGCGAGGGCGCAACGATGACCGGTTCGGCGTCGGGCAGCGACACAATGCCTTGCCGCTGGAGGAACGTCAGGAGCTCCTGCACCTGCGCTCGCGCAACGGACACCAGCGTGCCGGGTTCGGGATGCTCGTCCTTCGCCCGGCGCCAGGCTTCCACCGGGTCCCCGCCATTGAGGCGTCCCGCGACGCTGCGGAACTCTTCCTGGATCTCCTGCAGCTCGCGCAACGCAATGGCCAGCAGGCGATCCGGACTGAGGGTGATGCCCTCTTCCAGCTTCAGCTTCTTCTCGAACCGCTCGCGGCCAAGTCGAAACGATGCGCGGGCCCGCGGAGCCACCTCGGTTTCGAGATACGCGACATACGAACGGATGGCCGCGGTCGCTTCGGTGGACGTGTCGTGCAGATCGCCCAGGATGTGAAGGTCATCGAGTGTCGAGAACGCCCGCGGGAGATCGCGATCGATGAATGTGAGCGCGCCACGCCAGGTCTCGAGACCCACCTTTACGAAGATGCCCGGCGGCTCCTTGATGTTCTCGCGAGCCGCCTGCACGAGGCGCGGCACCTGCCTCAGCTTCGAGACGATACGGCGCGCCCGCTCGGCTTCCGGCGCGTACGCAAAGAGCGCCTGTCCCGCAAGGCTGATACCGAGCGTGTCGGCGTACAGCTGCGGACTCCGCTCCCAGGTTCTCGTCGCCTCGATTTCGTTCATCCGGGCTTCGATGTTCGCCGCCACGATGGGATGCTCCACCTGTTCGGTAGGCGGCAGCATGTCAACGTTGATCTGGGCGAGGCGGCGCCCGAAGCCCGAAAGCGACCGGAGATAGGCGTCAATCGCTGGCCGACTCAGGTCATCGAGCAGGTCGTCGTGCAGATGAACCCCGTCCAGGCTGGCCTGGCTGGGAAGCACCTCGTACAGATAGGCGAGGTAGTCGTCGACAAAGTGGGGAAATGGCTCCGATGGGTACATGCCCGGTCATAAGTGGCGCTCAGTGCCGTCCGTCCGAGAGCGCTCATCCTGCCAATGGTACAATAACCGTCTGTTCGACACATCCCCGGTACAGCCGGCCGGCACAAGAGCGTCAGGTTAACTCCGCAGAGATGTCCGGCACCCTCTTCGTCGTCGCGACCCCGATTGGCAATCTCGAGGACATCACCTTGCGGGCGCTCCGAGTAATGCGCGAGGTCCAGCTCATTGCAGCGGAGGACACGCGGCGATCGGCCAAGCTCCTGTTGCATTTCGGAGTTGGCACCGGAACTGTGAGCTTCCACGCCCACAACTGGCGGGGACGCCTGTCCCAGCTCATGCAGCGGCTCCATGACGGACAGAGCATTGCCTTGGTGACTGACGCCGGCACTCCTGGAATTTCCGACCCGGGAGTCGAACTGGTTCGCGCCTGTCTCGCCCAAGGCATCCGGGTCGATCCGGTCCCGGGCGTCAGTGCCCCGCTTGCCGCAGCGATGGTTTCCGGATTTGCCTTGGTTCCTCTGACAATCTTTGGATTTGCGCCGTCTCGGTCGAAAGACAGAAAAACATGGCTGATGTCCATGGTGGCAGTCAGGAACACGTTCACATTCTTTGAAACTCCCCATCGAATTCGCGAGACACTACACGAGGCGTCGCTGATTTTGGGCGAAAGACCGCTTGCCGTGTGTCGTGAGTTGACCAAATTACATCAGGAACTGCTTCATGGCACTGCCTCTGGCATCTTGGAGCACCTGGAAAGCCCGAGAGGTGAGTTCACGATCGTCGTCGGTCCTGCGGATGGAGCCCTCATTGATGGCCAGACCGAGGTCTCAGACGACGAGCTAGCGTCAGAATTTGGTCGATTAATAGAAATCGGCGCCCACAACAGGCGACAAGCCATTTCGGCGTTAGCGAAGAGGTTTCGGCGTCCGGCACGGGAAGTATACGCAGCAGTTGAAAGGGTTAAAGGCTAGGTTGCACAACAATTAAATCAATCTTGCGCTGGTGGACTGGCGACCCCGGGGGCAGTCTGAAGGTTCAGGTCGGTGTCCCAGGCCTTCACGGCGCCAACCTGGATAGGTCAACACGGCTGTTGAGAGTAGGACGCTTGGGCCTTATTTGCCCTTCACTGGTCCGTAGGGTGGCCATGCATTTGGTCATGAGACAGAATCAGTCTGGGTCTGCCCCCGTGATAGGTTATGGTTGAGTTTGTATGGTGACCAACTTGGGCTGGGCGTTGGAGGGTCTGTATTCCAGGCCATGTGGCCGGGCTGGCCAGCCGCCCCACTGTGTCCGAGAACTCTTACGGTGCCCGGCTGGACGTCGTTGGCCGCACAGTGTTGAGACCGATCCTTGCCTCTGCCGTTCCTGCCTACGGATGACGAGCCGAACAGCCCACCATTGGCCGATCTGTGTTCAAACCATTCTTGCGAGCAGTCCGGCTTCCTTCCCCAGGCCCGAGCTCAATGGCTGATCTTCATGTCGTCATTCTCGCGGCGGGGCAGGGGACGCGCATGAAATCCCGGTTGCCGAAGGTGCTGCACCAGATTGGTGGGCTGGCGATGATAGAGCACGTCCTGCGCACCGCCGCGTCTCTTCGTCCATTGACGACGACTGTCATCGTGGGGCACGGTGCGGATCTCGTTCGGGAGCGTCTGTCGGAACATCAAGGTGTGCAGTTCGCGTTGCAGGAACCTCAGCTGGGGACGGCGCATGCCCTCCGCCAGGCCGAATCTGTCCTTGCCGGCCACACTGGCACGCTCGTGATGCTCTCGGGTGACGTTCCACTCCTCGAGGCGCGGACATTGGAGCGTCTGGTCGACGTGCATCGCGAGGCCGCCGCGGCGGCCACTGTGCTGACCGCCATGGTGGATCGGCCTTACGGCTATGGCCGCATTGTCCGGACGGATGGCCGGATCGCCAGAATCACGGAGGAGCGCGACGCGTCACCGACCGAGCGGCAGATCAAGGAAATCAACAGCGGGATTTACGCGTTCGACATCGGGCCGCTCTGGGAGGCGCTGCGCGAGATCGCCTCCCAGAATACGCAGGGGGAGTATTACGTCACGGATCTCGTGGGTGTCTACCGACGACGACGGCTGCCCGTGGAGACGCTGCTCGTCGAACAACCAGCGGAGATTCGCGGCATCAACAGCCGGACCGAGCTGGCGGAGGTGAGCAGACTCGTGAGACAGACGAAGAACGAAGAACTGATGGCCGCCGGTGTCACGCTCATCGATCCGGCCACGACGTATGTGGACGCGGAAGTGGAGGTTGGCCCGGACACCGTGATTCACCCCGGCGTGACGCTGGAGGGGCACACGCGCATTGGACCCGCATGTGAGATCTCCTCACACGTACGGATCTGCGACTCGGAGATTGGCGCCGGCGTCACCATCAACAATTTCTGCGTTCTCGTTGGCGCACGCGTTGCATCGGGTGCCTCCGTCGGCCCGTTCGCGCATCTCAGGCCGGAGTCGGTGGTCGGGGATCGCGCCAAAGTCGGAAACTTCGTGGAACTGAAGAAAACGACGCTGGGACCGGGCTCCAAGGCGAATCACCTGGCCTATCTCGGGGATGCGACGATCGGCGCGAATGTGAACGTTGGAGCCGGAACAATTACCTGCAATTACGACGGAACGCGCAAGAACGAAACGGTCATCGAGGACGGTGCGTTCATCGGAAGCGATACACAGCTCGTGGCCCCAGTGCGCGTGGGCAAGGGTGCATACGTCGCTGCCGGCTCGTCCATTACCGAAGACGTGCCGCCGGGGGCGCTTGGAATCGCGCGGGGACGCCAGGCCAACATCGAAGGCTGGGCGGAGCGGAGGAAGTCGGCCTCTGCAAAGACTTAATCCCGGAGCTCAGTTGAGTTGCGACGGGGCGGGCTCCCGACGGTAGGGACGTGAACCATGTGCGGAATCATTGGCTACATCGGCTCGAAGCCTGTCGTCCACGTGCTGCTCGACGGCCTCAAGCGAATGGAGTACCGGGGATACGACTCCGCGGGCGTGGCGCTCGTCAGTCCTGAAGGCATCGCACTGCGGCGTTCGGCCGGGAAGCTCGCAAATCTCGAGAACGCCATCCGCACGGAGCCGGTGGACGGCCTGTACGGCGTCGGTCATACGCGGTGGGCGACCCACGGGCGGCCAACGGAGGAGAATGCTCACCCTCACCGGGATTGCACGGGCCGAATCGTCGTTGTCCACAACGGGATCGTCGAGAACTACCTCGAGCTGAAACGCGAACTACAGTCGCAGGGGCATACGTTCAAGACGGAAACGGACACGGAGATCGTCGCGCATCTCGTCGAACGCGAGCTGCGTGACGACGGACTCGAGAACGCCGTGCGGCGGGCGCTCACGCATCTCCGCGGCATGTTTGCCCTGGTCCTCGTCTCCGTGGAGGATCCCGAGAAGATCGTGGCCGTTCGCAACGGCCCACCTATCGTGGTCGGCCTCGGCGATGACGAATTCTTCGTCGCGTCCGACATACCCGCGATTCTCTCCTATACCCGGGACGTGGTGTTCCTGGGCGACGAAGAGATGGCCATCGTCACGCGCTCCGGGGTGGCATTCACGGACTACAGCGGCCGCGCCGTGTCGAAGACGACGCAACGAGTGTTGTGGGATCCGATTGCGGCGGAGAAGGGCGGCCACAAGCACTTCATGCTCAAGGAAATCTACGAGCAACCCACAGCCGTGCGCGATACGGTGCTCGGCCGGGTCTCACTCGAGCGCGGCCAGATCTTCCTCGAAGATCTGCACATCGCCGAGGCAACCTTCCGGGCGCTCCAGAAAATCACCGTCGTCGCGTGCGGCACCTCCTGGCACGCGGGTCTGGTCGGAAAGTACCTGATCGAGCGGCTCGCGCGCGTGCCAGTAGACGTGGACTACGGCTCCGAGTATCGCTACCGGGATCCGATCGTCGCGGACCGCGAGCTGGCAATCGTCATCACGCAATCCGGGGAAACTGCCGACACGTTGGCGGCATTGAAGGAAGCGCGGCGAAAGGGCGCCAGCAGCATTGCCGTCTGCAACGTCGTCGGCAGCATGGCCACACGCGAGGCCGAAGGCACCGTCTACACGCACGCGGGACCGGAGATCGGTGTCGCATCCACCAAGGCCTTCACGTCGCAACTGGTTGCGCTTCACCTGCTCGCGCTGTACATGGCACAGGTGCGCGGCACGCTGACCACGAGTGACATCCGGGGCCACATCGAGGAACTGCTGCGCATGCCCCAGATCGTCGAGCAGACCATCAAGGCATCCGCCGTCATGGAGAAGACTGCGGAACGGTTCTACAACCGGACCGACTTCCTGTTCCTGGGCCGCGGCATCAACTATCCAATCGCACTCGAGGGAGCGCTGAAGCTGAAGGAAGTCTCGTACATTCACGCCGAAGGATATCCCGCCGGCGAGATGAAGCACGGCCCGATCGCCCTCATCGACGAGCGAATGCCCGTCGTGGCCATTGCTCCGCACGACCACGTGTTCGAGAAGATGTGCGGCAACGTGCAGGAAGCCAAGGCGCGTGGCGGATCGGTCATCGCCATTACCACGGACGGAGACAGTCGGATGGCGGCCCTCCTCGATCCGCAGCACGACATGAACGTTCCGATGCCGCGGACCGCACCGCTCCTGACTCCGGTCGTCATGACGATTCCGCTGCAACTGCTCGCCTATCACATCGCGGTTCGACGAGGCTGCGACGTGGACCAGCCGCGAAATCTGGCCAAATCCGTCACCGTGGAGTAAAGCCCACCGCCGTCCGGCCTGTCGAGCCCGGCCTGTGGCGGGTCGCACGCCTAGACAGATCGTGACCCGGCCCGGGACGACGGTAAGATAGGGGCTTGGATCTCCTGTCGAGCCTCAATCCCGAGCAACGTGCGGCGGTACAGCAGACCGACGGACCGCTCCTCATCCTGGCGGGCGCGGGCTCTGGCAAGACCCGCGTCATCGCGCACCGCATCGCCTACCTCATCGAGCACGGCCTCTCGGACCCGGCGCGAGTACTCGCAGTCACCTTCACGAACAAGGCGGCCGACGAGATGCGCGCGCGTGTAGAGAGACTGCTTGGCGTCGACTGCCGGAGTATGTGGGTGTCGACGTTTCACTCGCTCTGCGCCCGTCTGCTCCGCCGCGAGGCCCCGCACATAGGTCTCTCGCGGGACTTCGTCATCTACGATTCGACAGACCAGCTGGCGACGATCAAGCAGGCGCTGCGCGAGCTCAACTTCGACGACAGTTCTTTCCAGCCCCGCCTCGTGCTCTCGCGAATCAGTCATGCCAAGAACCGGATGGAGGGCCCTGAGGTCTTCGACAACGCGTGGAACCCACGCGACCAGCAGACGGGCAGGCTCTACTCGCTCTACCTGCGGATGCTGCGCGAGGCCAGCGCGCTCGACTTCGACGATCTCCTTTTGAAGACGGTCGAGCTCTTCGAGAAGTCGGAACCGGTGCGCCAGCGATACAGCGACAAGTTTCGGTACGTCATGGTGGACGAGTACCAGGACACGAATCGTCCCCAGTACCTTCTGGTGCAACAGCTGGCCTCACGGCACCGCAATCTCTGCGTCGTCGGCGACCCGGACCAGTCGATCTACAAATGGCGCGGAGCAGACCTGCGGAACATCCTCGACTTCGAACGGGACTTTCCGGAGGCCACCGTCGTACGACTGGAGCGGAACTACCGATCGACGCAGGTGATCCTGGATGCCGCTTCCGCCGTCATCGCGCAGAATCGCCACCGGAGGGAGAAGCGGCTCTACACCGACCGTCACGGCGGGGTGAAGCTGCTCTACTACCGCGCCGGCGACGATCTCGACGAAGCGGAGTTTATCGCACGGAACGCCCGTATCGCCTTGCGCGACGACACCGAGAACACGGTCGCGATTCTCTATCGCACCAACGCGCAGTCTCGCACGCTCGAGGACGCGCTCAGGCGCTCTGGCACACCGTACAGGATCATCGGCGGAGTGCGGTTCTACGAACGCAAGGAAATCAAGGATGCGCTGGCCTATCTCAAGCTGGTGCTGACCCCGCACGACAATGTCAGCTTGCGCCGGGTGATCAACGTTCCGGCGCGCGGCATCGGCAAGGCGGTCATGGACGCGCTCGAGCGCCTGGAGGTGCCCTCCGACGTCGGCACCGCGCCGCTGCTCGAGGGACTCCCGCCCGTGGCGTCGAACAATTCGCTGTGGACACGGCTCGTCCTGGGGGTCGAGCGGCGGTTGCTGTCTCCGCGGGCTTCCGCTTCACTGGCCGGGTTCCGAGACCTCATCACGGCCCTCGCCGCCATGGCTCCCACGGAACCGGTCTCGGTCGCGTTGGGTAGGGTTCTCGACCAGAGCGGATACCTGCGGGATCTGCGCGAGGAACGCAGCGAGGACGCCGACGGCCGTATAGAGAACCTGATGGAACTCGTGTCCGCGGCGCGCGAGTACGAAGCGCGCAGCCCGGAGCCTTCGCTGGCTGGTTTCGTGGACCAGCTCTCGCTGCTCTCCGACGTTGACGAAGAAGCGGGAGCGCGAGACGCGAGAGTGCTGATGATGACCCTGCACAGCGCGAAGGGTCTCGAGTTTCCCGTGGTCGTCATCGCGGGGATGGAAGAGGGCCTCTTCCCCCATTCGCGATCGATGGACGACGAGTCGGGGCTCGAAGAAGAACGGCGCTTGTGCTACGTCGGACTGACCCGGGCGCAGCGCCGCGTGGTGCTCACCTCGGCGGCGCGGCGGCGCTCGTTCGGCGACTACCAGGCCACCGATCCTTCCCGGTTCATCGACGAAATCCCGTCAGAGCTGCTGGAAGAAGTCCCCTCGGCGTCGACGTTCGGCCCGGTCCAGTCGTCCTTCGCGCAACTTCGCTCACTCGAACGAGGGGGTCGCGCCTCCAGGGGTCGAGTCCGCGAGGAGACGCCCTCCGACGCGTTCGAGGACGAGGACCAGTCCCTCCTCCCGACCGGACTCAAGCCCGGCTTGCGCGTCCGCCATGCCAAGTTCGGTGTTGGTACCATCCTGACCGTGGAGCCGCTCGACGACGACACGAAGCTCGTCGTGAGGTTCGCCGCGGTTGGCCAGAAGACACTCCGGGCCAAGTACGCCAAGCTGGACGTGGCATGAGCGGCTGCCATTTGGCGGGCGCGCGCCTCCTGACCGCCCTTCGCCACGGCTACGGCGGTCCGCCCGGAGCTTCATGCGGAGGCGGAAGGTGGGCCCCCGCGCACGAACGCTGGTTGCGGTCGTGGCTGGGCCGGGCTTCTAGCTGGCCCAGCCTCAAAGATTACTGTCGCTGCTGCAACCCCGTGATGATCCAGCGTCCTTCGCGCGTCTCCTCACCCTCGCGGCCAATCGCGCGTTGGAAGGTGAACACCAGGGTCCGCGGCTCGAGCTCCCCTTCAGGCGTGCGGACGCGAGCGTCGACAACCACATCCTTGGTGATCAGCTCGACATCCATTCGCGACACGTCCACATCCGGCTGTCCGGGTGGGCTCAAGCTGCCTGCGGCCTGGGCCCGCTCGCTGTTGATCCTGGCTCGCGCGTCCGACAGGCGGCGCTGGTATTCCGCGTGCTCGTCGCGCCACTTCGTCAACTGAGCCTCGAACTCGGCGTCTCTGCCGCGCAGCGGCTGATTGGACGCTTGTGCCTTGGCGACACGATCGACCGCATCACGGTTTGCCGCCTGAAACTCCTGACGCCTCTTGCCGAACTCCGCCTCCTCTTCGCGCGCTCGGGCCTCGGCCTCGGTCAGCTCGCGAAGGTCGACCGTTCGACGCTGTTCCTGGCCCATTTCGACGACCGTGAAGTCCTCGACTACACCCTCCCTGTTGGGATTGAAGGTGACGGCGGCGATATTCGACAGCGTCTGGTTATCGCGAACCCGGGCTGCGCGGAAGAAGCTCGTCAGGAGCTGTTCTTCTGTGGAGCTGGACCCGCACGCAATCGGCAGGGCCGCAAAACCCAGAAGAGCGGGGAGCAGAATCACGGAGCGGACAATGCTGCGTGGCATGCCGGGGCCTCCTCCAAAGGGACGGCCGGGCCCCGACGGGCCCGGCACTCCGAAATGGCCCCGCAGACGGTCCCGCGGATGGCCCACGAAAAACGTTAGGTATCGGGCGAGAGACTACTACTCTTCGTCCTTCTCGGCAAGACGGGCAATCGAGACCGCTCGATCGTCCCCCTCGATATCGATGAGCCGGACGCCCTGCGTCGCCCGGCCGATGGTTCTGATGTCCCGCGACGCCATGCGAAGGATCTTCCCCTGTTGGGTGATGAGCATCAACTCGTCGTCATCCGACACTTGCGCCACACCCACCACTTTGCCGTTCCGTTCGCTGGTCTGGATGTTGATGATGCCGACGCCGCCGCGGGACTGCAGGCGGTACTCGTCGAGTCCGGTGCGCTTGCCGTAGCCCTGTTCGGTCACGGACAGAATCGTTCCGCCCGGAACGATCACTTCCATCGCAACGACCTCGTCGTCCTCCCGTAACGTGATGCCCCGGACACCGTACGCTACCCGACCCATCGAGCGCACATCGGCTTCCGGGAACCGGATCGCCATGCCGTTGCGCGTGCCGATGAACACCTCCCCAGTCCCGTCCGACAGGCGCGCGGCAATCACCGAGTCGTTCTCCTCGACTCCCATGGCAATGATGCCCGACGGCCGGGGGTTGCTGAAGGCGCTCAGCTCCGTCTTCTTGACGATACCCCGCCGGGTGCCCATGACCACGAACCTGTCCGCCTGGAACTCCTTCACCGTGAGGAGCGCCGCAATGCGTTCGCCTTCCTCCATCGAAACGAGGTTGACGATGGCCTTTCCCCGGCCGTCCGGGCCCACGTCCGGAATCTCGTGGACCTTCAACCAATACGCGCGTCCGCGATCGGAGAAGATCATGATGTACGTGTGCGTCGAGGCCACGAAGAGGTGACTGACGAAGTCCTCTTCTCTGGTCCGCATGCCGATGCGGCCCTTGCCCCCGCGGCGCTGGTTCCGATAGTTCGTGATGGCTGTTCGTTTGATGTAGCCCGTATTGCTCACCGTGATCGCCATGTCTTCTTCGGCGATCAGGTCCTCGATGCGCAGCTCGCCGGATTCCGGAAGGATTTCGGTGCGCCGATCGTCGCCGTACTTCTCCCTCACCGTCCGGAGCTCGTCCACCACGATCGACATCAGCAAGCGCTCGTTCGAGAGAATCGCGCGCAGCCGCTCGATCACCTGGAGCAGCTCCGCCAGTTCGTCCAGAATCTTCTGGCGTTCGAGTCCGGTCAGCCGCTGGAGCTGCATGTCGAGGATGGCCTGCGCCTGGATCTGCGTGAGCCGGAACTCGGTGATCAACT
>CAZDLW010000052.1:0-24737 GCA_964505975.1 uncultured Bifidobacteriaceae bacterium
AACCTGCCCCACCGGCCGACACGCCACGGGCGACTCCCCGTGGTGCCGCGCGCGCACCGGTCACTCCCACCAGCGAGAGCGCACCCGGAACCTCCCGCCGTGCCGCTCCGTTGGCCGCACCGGCGTCGCCGGCAGAACAACCCGCGTCCCGGACGAACACACCTCGTGCGACGCCTCGCGCCGTCACTCGTGCACCAACCTCGCAATCCAGTTCTCAGACCGCACCAATGGACGTACCGCGGGTGGTTCCGCGCGGCGCTCCAGGCCGGCAGTCGGTGATGTCCGCTCCCCCGGCACGACCGGCTTCCGTCGCACGCTCCACTGGTGGAACGTCACCTCCTGCGGCTGTGAGAGGGCCGAGTGCACGATCCATGGCTGGCAGACAGGGAGCGCCCGACGTGCGGTCGTCGGCACCAAGCCCGGGCAGTGGACGAAGTGCGGCCGTGGGTGCGACCCCACGCGCGGCGAGCCGCGCGCCCGCAGCGTCGTCTCAGGGCACCACCCGATCCGCCCCGGCGCAGCGCTCATCCGGTGGCGGTAACTCAGCCGGTAGCGGCAGCTCAGGTCGGACGGCGCGAAGCAGGTGAAGCCGGCGAGCGAACCTCCGCGTCCTGCAGAACCGGCGGCATCGGGCAGTCGAGCGATCCGGCAATCGCGCGCAGGAGCTCCGCTTCCACCGCAGTGACGCGCCTGTCCGCAGACACGCACACGACGGCGGCATCCAGTAAGGCGCGCTTGACCTGAGGCGCCGCTTCCACGAGCGTGGCCAACGCCGCATCGAGTGCGCCTGGCCCCGACTCCCAGGGTGGCTGGAGGCGCGCCTCGGATAGTCTGATATGCCGCGCTGCGCGTTCGAAGGCGTGCTGTGCCGCCTGTTCGTCGCCTCGTCCGGCGTGGGCGAGCGTCGAGAGCAGCACTTCGCAGGATGTCCGCACTCGAGCCAGCGTGTGATGCCGCACGTGCGGTGGCCCGACAGACCCGTGCCGCGCCTCGAGGTCGTGCAGCAGAATGCGCTGGAGCGACCATTCGAACAGGTCGATGGCCCTGTCGGCGTGGACGAGGATGGACACGTTGCTCTTGAAGCGCTCGTATTCTGCCGCTGTGAGCGTGCGCAGCGCCGGAAGCGTCATCTCCAGGAGTGGAAGCCGCAGCTCCACGTCGAGCTCTGTCACGGCTGGCACGATCGCGAGCGTCTCCTCGAACACGTGCGGATCGGCGGCCGTTGACAGGTGATCGAGCTGGCGCGTCCTCACTTCGATGTCGCGGTCGAGCAGCAACGCATAGATCACCGCGCGCGCGCCGTACGCTTCGTGCGCAGGCCGCACGAGCTTGGCGGGCAGACGCTGGATGAGGTGTGCCGCATGGCTCAGGTGCGCCGGACCCGGCTGTCCAATGTACTCGAGGGCACTTGCGAGGTTGATGGCCCCGGCACTCATCGCATGCGCCGAGGCTCCCGCAGCCGATTCGGACGCGATCACCGCTGCAACAGGGTGAGCAGGCAAGAACGAAGTGGCGTCAGGTCGTGGAAGCGCTGGAAACCTACCGTCCCAGTGTGGCTCGATCCGCCGAATGCGCGCACTGAGCGGTGGGTGCGTTGAAAACAGCCCGCTCAGCCCGGACGTTGCCCGGCCGAAGAACATGTGGCTGGCCTCCGGGGCGTTCGGGCTCTGCAGCTTCGATCCCATCGAGGCGGCACCGATCTTCTTCAGTGCTCCGGCTATGCCTTCCGGCAGTCGGGTGTACTGCACGGCGGACGCGTCGGCCAGGAACTCACGCTGCCGGCTCACGGCGGCCTTGATCATGTTGCCGAAAAACGTGCCGACGAACCCGATCACCATGAGGCCCGCCCCGAGCGCGATGAGCGGGAGGGGATTGCCGTCCCGTCGCGAACGCCCCCGGCGATGCCCGCTGTACACGGCTGCGCGCAGCACGAAGTGGCCGAGCATTCCGACGACCAGGATGCCGTGCAGAAGGCCGATCAACCGGATGTTGAGCCGCATGTCGCCGTTGAAAATGTGGCTGAACTCGTGGGCCATGACGCCCTGCAGCTCATCGCGCGTCAACAGCTCCGTCGTTCCCCGTGTGACACCGATGACGGCGTCGTTCGGGGAGAACCCGGCAGCGAACGCGTTGATGCCGGCCTCCTGATCGAGCAGGTAGACCGGTGGCGTGGGCGTCCCCGAGGCGATTGCCATTTCCTCGACGACGTTGAGCACACGCTGTTCGGAGGGGACCGTCGTATCGGGATTGATCAATCGGCCGCCGAGCTCCTCCGCGACGACCCGCCCGCCGCCACTCAGCTGCGCGATCTTGAGGGCACTCCCGCCACCGACGACCAGCAGCGTGCCGACAGTCGAGACCGCCACGAGCTGCGGATCCGCGAGGCGTGCCCAGTCGAATCCGAAGGTCCCGGGGTCAGGCACGACGAAGCCCAACGTGAGGGCCAGAATGACATGGATGCTGGCGACGACGGCAAGCACCGCCAGCACGAACAGCAGCACGAGCCTCTTCGTGTTGCGACGTGCTACGTCCTGGCGTTGAAAAAAGTCGCCGGGCATCTACGAATCAGCAGCAGACGGCATCAAAAGGCGACCTTGGGGGCCTCCTGTATCTGGGCCGTGTCGAATTCGAGCAGCGCCGCATCCTGACCGTGACCGAACATGCCGGCAAAGATGACAGTCGGGAAGGTCTGACGATAGGTGTTGTACAGCGTCACGGCATCGTTGAAAGCCTGGCGGGCGAAGGCAACCCGATTCTCCGTCGAGCGCAACTCCTCGCTGAGCTGCATCATGTTCTGGTTCGCCTTGAGGTCCGGATAGCTCTCAGCCAGCGCGAACAGCCTCCCGATTGTGCCGGCGAGCGCGCCCTCGGCGGCCGCAAGGCCCTTGATCGCTGCCGGGTCGCCTGGATCGCGCGCCGCGCGCTGCAAACCGCCCACGGCCTGATTCCGCGCCATGATCACCGCTTCGAGCGTCTCGCGCTCGTGCTTCATGTACCCCTTGGCGGTTTCGACGAGGTTGGGAATCAAGTCGTACCGGCGCTTGAGCTGCACTTCGATCTGCGCAAATGCGTTCTTGTACCGATTCCGGTAGGTGACGAGCGCGTTGTAGATGCCCGTGACCCAGACAATCAGCCCAAGGCCCACCAGGAGCAGCACGATCAGCGTGATCACGGTCCCCGTCATCCTGTCCTCCGTGTGCGGTGCATTCTATCGCGCTCTGCCGCTGCACATCGCCGCCCCGAGGTCGCGCGTGGGTCCTCGATCCCCTTCATCGTTCCGCGTTCCTCCCCGTCGCGACCTTGACCGGGCGCCGATGCTCCTCTAAGCTCCTACGATCACAATGCAGAACTCGTTCTCGACTGCGCTGCTGCTGGTGCTCAGTCTCCCGGCGGCGTTGGCCGCCCAGGCTCTGCGCGCGGAAGAAATCGCCGAGCGGCAACGCGAAAAAGCTGAGGATTTGCGCCAGTACGAACCTACGAGGGTCGAGCGCGCCCTCACGATGGCCACGGACAATATGTTCGCGACCCCCATCGGCCTGTACCCCTTTGTCGGGAGCATCTACCCAGGCGGCGGCTTCTCCGCTGGTCCGGCCGTTCGGCTCCCCTACTCCGATACGGGAGACTTCGTCGCCGAGACCGCCTTGTCGGTCCGACGCTACAAGCTCGCGCGCGCGTCGGTGAGGATTCCCGCCCCCGCACGCAACTACCTGCGCGTAGTCGCGCAGGCCCACATGGTGGATGCACCCAGGGTGGCGTTCTACGGCGTGGGATCGGACTCGGCCCTCGACGCTCGCACGACGTTTCTCTTTCGTCCGGTGCAGGGGGGCGTGACCGCATCGGCCGGTGCTCGCGGTCTTTCAGCCGGTGGGGGCGTGGCGTTCCTGTCCATTCGAACCGGGCCGGGCGCCGGCCATGGACCCTCCATCGAGGAATTTTTCGCGCCAGCGACAGTGACCGGCCTCGGGGCGAACCCTTCCTACCACGTGTGGCGGCTGTTCTCGGAGCTCGATTGGCGGGAATCGCCCGGCTACACTACGCGCGGCGGCCTGTATCGCGTGGACTGGACCACGTATCAGGCGCGGGGCGGGCTGCCCTATACGTTCCAGCGAGTCGATCTGGACCTGAATCAGCACGTGCCACTCGTGCGTGCCAATTGGGTGCTGGCGTTCCGAGCAGCCGCGTCGCTCACGTCCACCGAACGAGGCCACGATGTTCCGTTCTTCCTGATGCCATCCCTTGGTTCCGGCACGGCGTTGCGCGGATTCGACAACTTCCGATTCCGGGATCGCCAGAGTCTGCTCCTCACGGCCGAGTATCGCTGGCGGCCCTCACGTTTTCTGGACATGGCCGTCTTTTACGATGCAGGTCGAGTAGCGCCGCGACTCGACGACCTCCGCCTGCGGGAGTTCCGGCGCTCGTACGGGATTGGGGCTCGCTTCCATGCGCCCAGCGCCACGGTGCTCAGGTTCGAGCTCGCGCGCAGCGACGAAGCCACTCGCTTCATTGTCGGTGCAGGACCGGTGTTCTGAGTCTGCATTCTGATAAATGGAGTCGATGATGCAGCTCACAGGTCGCCTTCTCCGTACGATCGGTGCGATCCTCGCAGCCGGCTTGCTGGTGCTTGCGCACGCGGAACGCGGGCGCGCGACGACGCCTCGCTTCTATCCCGACGATCCGCTGGCCGTCGAACCGGAGACGCAGGACGCTTCCCGTGTGCGTCCCTGGGAGATCGGCCTGACCTACGACATGCTCGAGAGCATGTTCATGGACCGTGGTGATCCGGCATCCAACGTTCGTGCGATGAACGCGAACACGATCGGCGAGGTGCCGGACTCGAGCTGGTTCACCAATCGCCTGGGAGCCAGGCATCTCACGGCTGCGGATATCGCGCGTGGGCCCGATACCGTGTCGGGCCCGGCGCCGGGACGCTGGATCATCACGTCGGCCAAGAGCGATGGCGTGACACCAGGTTTCACCGTGGAGGACCTCTCCGGAGAGCGCTGGTTCATCAAGTTCGACCCGCCCGGCTATCGAGCCATGGCCACCGGCGCAGAGGTGATCGTCACTAAGCTCTTCTGGGCGCTGGGATATCACGTTCCGGAGAACTACATCGCGGTGATGCGCCGGGAAGATCTCCTGGTCGGTGAGTCGGCCGTCGTGTCGCCTGTCGGAGCGCGTCCGCGAAGGATGCTGCTCCGTGATGTCGACGCGCTGCTGGCGCGCGCAGAGAGGAACGCCGACGGCTCGTACCGGGTCCTTGCCAGCCGTGCTCTGCCCGGTACGCCGCTCGGGGGCTTTCGCTTCTACGGGACGCGCCCGGACGATCCGAACGATGTCATCCCGCACGAGCACCGGCGCGAACTGCGGGGCTATCGCGTGTTTGCTGCCTGGGTCAATCACGTCGATTCGAAGAGTATCAATACGCTCGACACACTCGTGTCCGCTGACGGAAAGTCGATTGTCCGTCACCATCTGATCGACTTCGGATCGGCGCTGGGCAGCGGTGCCGTGCATCCGCGGGAGGCCTGGGAGGGGTACGAGTACCTCTTCGAAGGCGGCTCCCCCACCGTGCGGCGGCTCGTCGGCGTCGGCCTGCCGATTCCGGCGTGGCGCATGACACCGTTCTTCGAATCGTCCTCGGTCGGGCGATTTCCGCTGGACAACACGCGCTGGGACCCGGATGGCTGGCGTCCGAGAGCGACGAATCCGGCCTTTCTGCGAGCCGACGCCGGCGACACGTTCTGGGCGGCCACGAAGCTGGCCGCGATGACCGACGAGATGATCGAGACGGCGGTGCGCACCGGCCAGCTGGGCGAAGAAGCATCCGAGGCCTTCATGACCCGGGCCCTCATCGAGCGCCGCGACGCGATTCTTCGCGCCTATCTGCCTGTGCTCAATCCCGTTGTCGAGCCCGCACTGTCGACATCGGGCTTGCTCACGTTCCGGAACATCGCCGTCGAGACCGCCGTGGCGGCACCGCCGGATGGCTACCACGTCTCGTGGTCGATTCTCGACAATGCCACCGGCGCCTCCCGCTCACTGGGCGAGTCGCCTGCCCTGCGCGTTCCCGTCGAGCTTCCGACGACGCCGGGGCAACTGGTTGTGGCGGCCATTCGCGTGACGGGCGCGCGCCATGCCAGCTGGGAACGCCCCGTGCGCGCGTACTTTCGGCGGGTCGATACTGGTGAGTGGACGCTGATTGGATTGAGTCGGGTCATCGACGGGACGGAGGAGCAGTGAAGCTCCGCCTCAAAACCGCCGATTCCCACGCCGTTTGCGCAGCATGGGCTGCTGTACCTCAGCTCGGGATACATCGCCGATCCGCTACGCCCGGCATACGCCATCCGTCCCGGCGCGTCTGGAGACATCTCCCTGCAGCCGGGCGAAACGAGCAATGCCTCCATCGTCTGGTCGGAACCAACTGCGGCGCCATACAACCCGAGTCCCCTCGTATACGGCGACCTCTACTACACCTTGTTCGACCGTGGCTTCTTCACCAGTCACGATGCGCGAACGGGACGAGAAGTCTATGGCAGGCAGCGCATCGCGTCGGACGCCAGCGGCTTCACGGCATCGCCATGGGCCTATAACGGCAGGATCTTCGCGCTCAGCGAGGACGGCGACACGTACGTGATCGCAGCCGGACCCGACTTCGAGCTGCTGGGCAGGAACTCGCTGAACGAGATGACGCTGGCCACGCCGGCCATCGCTCACGGAAGTCTGTTCATCAGGACCGCGTCGAAGCTGTATCGCATCTCCAGATGAGTTGTGCGGGGTGACGGATCATGCCGTCCCGGTCTCGAGCTCCCTCGAACGCGCGTTCAGGTTCCGTGCACGTTCAGCGTCACGGCGCCCATCGCAGGCCTGCCCACCAACGGTACCTGGACCCTGCGGGTCGATCGAGCAATCGCGCAACACCCAGCGTCGCCTGAACCGATGGAAGGCGAAGCAACGGAAGCGGGCCGCTGGTGACGTCGAGCTCCAAGCCGAGCCAGGACAGCGGGTCGCCCCACGCGGCGCCGCGATCCTTCACCCGGTGGCGTTCGTAGAAGAGCACCGGCGCGGCGCCGCTCCGCAGCTCGACGCGCCACGCCCGATGTACGTCGCCCATCAGGGCACCAACTGGAACCGGCGGCGCGATGCGGCGCCCCGCCACGACAGCTGGTGGCAGCACAGAACTGGGCATCCCTCCAACCGATACGCGATCGAACGGAGCCGGGCGACCGTGCACCGAGCGCTGCTCCAGGGTTGCCACGAGCCCGAGCGATTCGTGACCCGCACCTCCGGCAAGCGACAGCGCCAGACGTTGCCACGGTTCGCCGTCCGTGCGGGCGACATCGCCGCGTACGGTGATCTCATGCCGCACGAAGAGCTGGTCGCGAGACCGGTGCGTCGCATACCCGCCCTGCGCGAATAGCAACTGCTGGCCCACCCGCGGGCCGTCCGCCGGCCGCACCTGCCCGACGAACGCTCCACCGGTGGCGCGCACACGGGTTGGGCGGCCGAATCGCTCCCACGCCGCGTCGAACTCGAGACCACGTCGCGTGACATCGAGCGCACGCGCCACTCCATCCGGTTGATGTGGTTGCAGTGATGGCGTCTCGGTGGCGTGGAACACACGCGCCGACAGCGCAATCGGCCAGCCGCGCCACGCCCCCCCCGCGAGCACTCCAGTCGGTCCGCGCTTCTCGCTGGTGAGCGACCCGATCGCGATGTAGTTCAGTCGTCCCAGCAGATCGCCGCCCCGCACACCGAACTCCAGGGCTCGTGCCGCCGATGCATACGTGCCCCCGATGAGCGGCTGGAACTCCTGCCGGCCACGTCCGTACGGGCGTCCCGCCGCGATGGGGTGCTCCGTCCACTCGCGGCCTGGGGGAGGCAGATCGGGAACGACAGCCACGAGCGGAGCCTCGAGAGCGGGAGGTGACTCTACGTCGATGACATCCTCGACGAACCGCAGATCCAGACCATGTGACTCGAGACTGAGAAAGAACAGCCCGGCGTCGTCGGGCATTGGCGCAGCGGCAAAGGCTGCCCCATGTGTCCGGGTCATCTGCCGCGGAGGACCGGGCGCGTCAACCGGATACGCCTGGATGTCGATGAACCCGGACTCGCCGACGGACAGGTAGACGTAACGGCCGTCGGCACTCCAGGCCGGATCGGCTAGGGTCGCATGCGGTGATGTGACGAGCACCTGCTCATCGCCGTCCTCCAGGCGCCTGACCACGGCGCGCCATCCCTCGCCCGCGTTGCGCAGGAACACGAGTCGGCGGCCGTCCGGACTCACGCGCGGGCTGTCGTAGACCACTTCCACCGACGGGATCGTCATGGCCTCTTCCAGACCGCTCGCGAGGTCCAGACGCACGATTTGTGATGCGCCGTGCCGATGACGCACCGCTACGACCCAGGTACCATCAGGCGAGGGATCCGGACGATGAAGGCCGGCGAGCCAGGTCAAGCGATCGACCCGGCCGTTTCGCAGATGCCAGCGAAACAGGTCCGGATGCAGCGTTCCGTCGTGATCGGATTCGAACCGGACGAACAGCAGTGACTCGCCATCGGGCATCCAGCGCGGCGACTCGGGGGCCGCGCCGTTGATGGCCGGCAGCACATGAACCGGCCGGCGCGGAGGCGGCGCAACCTGCACCGGCGGAACGTCCTCGGGATCGTTCGCCAACAGGCTGTCCACGCGATTGCGCCGCTCGCGCTCGGCCTCGGTATCCGGCCCCGTTGCGAAGACCGTAAGGCGGCCTGGCCGGTCGCGCGCGTGCAGCACGACGGCAAGGTGCGATCCATCAGGCGAAACGGCGGGCCGCCCCGTCGACCATTCGAATCGTTGCCAGAGCTGACCGTCCTGCCGGCGTGGTTCGACGAGATCCTCCAGCGCCATCGCGTCGCGGGCGAGCTCCGCGCTGAACCGGCCGTACAACGCGGATGGGGTGTCGCCGAACACGCCCAGGAAGGCGTCTCCGAAGCTGCGGTCGCTGCGTGCCGTCATGCGCGCCCACAGCGCCCGCACGCTGTCCGGGCCGGCGCGAGCCTGCAACCATTCGAGGTAGGCGGAACCCGCGAGGTACGCCATCGACATTCCCATCCACCCCTCGTCGTCGGCCGATAGCCGCTCGTACGAGGGCAGCCGCCCCTGCTGGGCCCATCGCCGGAGGATGGCCGCGCGCAGATCGCTGTACGGCCGCCCGCGCCCCGTCAGGCGCCCCTCGAGCATCGTAGCGTAGCCCTCGGTCAGCCAGCGGGGTGCCCGCAGGGCGATTGGACCGAACGGCACAAGCAGACGCTCGATCAACCGGACCAGTGGATTCCGCGACGGACGTCCCAGGTGCACGACGTGCACGTCCTCGTGGATCGCCACCAACGTGCCCCAATCGTCGAAGTGACCAATCGTCGATTCGGGCGGCGGGGCGGTCGTCCAGAGCACCATGCGGGGCGATCGACGGAACGGCACCGCGGAGCCGCCGGCCGTGGAGCGGGGATCCATGACGACCACGTCGGTGCGGGCGGCAGGCACGTACCCCACCTCGCGCGAGACTTCTCTTCGGATCGACTCGAGTCGTTCCGCAAGCCGGCGCACCCATGCTTCGTGCGGCTCCGGGTAATGAACGCGAAAGCTCGCGGTGTCCAGCGTCATCCACGACGCGGCTGGCGGCTGGGCCAGCACATGTCCCGGCGCGAGCATCGCCAGCACCGGTGCCAGTACGGCTACAGCGGCTGGTGACCGCCGTCGTAGGCTCCCGGGGAGCCTCCTGACCTGACGACTGTCGCTGTGCACCGCCGTGCCGGGCATTGCATTCTCATGAAGCACTCGACTATTCTTTCACCTTCCTTGACGCCACCACCTTCGAGCGGGGCTTACGCGCATGGTTACGGTTGTAGACCGGGGGCGAGGGGTCGATCGGCTGGCGGTCGCCGCCGCGCACGTCGAAGCAGCGGTCGCGCATATCAACAACGCGTTACAGGCACGAATTCCCGATCGGCTGGGCGATACGGGCCGTGATAGCGCGGACCTTCGACTGCTGGTGCTGGCGCTGGCCGACATCCGCGATGCGCTGCGAAACCGACCCGACTCGTCAGGACGGTAGTCGACGTCTCACCTGCGATCCAAAGCTGCGAATCCGATCCTTCAGGTATATGAATCCATGGGGACTTGACACCAGGCGGTAGCCACAAACATCAGGGAACCGGCTTGCCTTCAAAGGCACGATGTTCGCAGTGACTCGTCTGATTCATTGACGCCAACTCGGCTAGGAGTGTGGGCAGCAAGGCGCCTACCCTTCGTGCCGATAACCTGGCCCAGTGGGCGCCAGGTCCGCTTTTTGACCCGGCGGTACGACCGACTGACAGGCACGCTGCCGCGGGGATCCAGCGATAGGGAACGACAGGAACTCGTAAGCGACCTTGAGGAGGGTTCATGTTCATGAAGACACTGTTCAGGGCGTTGATGGCTGTCATCACCGTCTGCGCCCTGACCTCCGAGACGGCTTTTGCGCAGGCGACGGCGCAGATGAGCGGACGCGTGACCGATGAGACTGGCGCGGTGCTGCCGGGGGTGACGGTCACGGCGACACAGACGCAGACAGGGCTCCTTCGGAGCACGGTCACCAACGAAGCGGGCGCGTACTCGCTGCCGAGTCTGCCGATCGGCCCCTATCGGCTCGAGGCGATGCTGCCGGGGTTCCGCACGTTCGTCCAGGAAGGCATCACGCTGCTCGTCAATGCCAACCTGGTTGTCGATCCGGTGCTGAGCCTCGGTGAAATCGCCGAGATGATCACGGTCACGGCCAGGCCGTCTGACATCGCGGTCGAGACACGAAGCCTGGGGGTCGGCACGGTCATCGAGCAGGAGCGGATTCTGGAGTTGCCGCTCCCGGCCCGTAACGTCACCCAGTTGGTGCTGGCCGCCGGCGCTGCGGTCCAGGTTGGCGAATCGCCATCCTGGGGAATGGCCACCGGCATCAACATCGCCGCGGCCGGGGGACAGCGGTTTGGCGTGAACTACTTGCTCGACGGCGCCGAGCACACGAACCGCTTCGACCAGACGGGCATGCCCATGCCCTTCCCTGACGCGCTGCAGGAATTCCGGGTCAGCACGAGCACGCAGGAAGCCGGCACGGGCCGCTCGTCAGGGGCCTCGGTGAACTCGGTCACCATGTCGGGCAGCAACGCCTTCCGCGGTAACCTGTTCTGGTTCGGACGCAATGCGGCCTTCAACGCGACGGCCGCCGACGCGCTTCGGAAGGACCCGTTGAAGCGGAACCAGACCGGTGGCACCTTTGGTGGCCCCATCCTGACGAACCGGATGTTCTTCTTCGCGGGCTATCAGAGCACGATCGAACGGCGGTATCCGTCCGATACGCTCTCCATCGTCCCGACCCAGGCCATGCTGAACGGGGACTGGACCGCCTTCAACCAGTGCCACAGCCCGAACTGGAACGCCACGGGCCAGTCGTTGGGCTTTGCCGCCGGCTCGGTCAGCCCGGCCCTCTACAGCCCTGCGGCGCTGGCCGTCGCGGCCCGACTGCCGGCGGCGCAGAACGCGTGCGGCGAGGTGCGCTGGGGCATTCGCAACGAGCGCCATGACAAGCAGCCGATCATCCGCGTCGACTACCAGCACGCCGCCAATCACTCTACCTTCGGCCGCTACGTCGGCACGTATCACGACCAGCCGGTGGCCTTCGATTCGGGCAACGCACTGACGGCCGCAGCCGGCGCGGCGGGCTTCAACGACAAGCACCACGGCACCGTCCTCGGCCACACGTGGGTCATCAACCCCGCCATGGTCAACGCAACGCGCTTCTCGTACAACCGCATCACGGTCAACAAGCAGGGCGCGCGCTTCTTCAACCCCGAGGATGTCGGGATCAACATGTGGACCTCGGTCGACACCCACTTCATTCTGACGGTGCCCGGCGCCTTCAGTCTCGGCTCTGGTCCGACCGCCCTCCGCCAGATGTGGCAGAACCAGTGGCAAATCAGCAACGACTTCAACTGGACGCGCGGCGCACACCAGTTCGGGTTCGGCGGCACCTTCGGCCGCGCCGACGTGCTCTCGCTGGCCCACACGCGCGGCGTCGGCGGGCTTGCGTTCACCGCGAGCAATACGGGGCTTGCCCTGGGCGACTTCATGCTGGGGCGGCTGGACAACAATCGGCAGTCGATGCCCAGCACGTTGAGCCCGCATCAGTACTACACGGGGCTCTACGCGCAGGATACCTGGCGCGCCGGCCCGAACTGGACGCTGAACCTCGGGGTCCGCTGGGAGCCCTTCATCCCCATGGTGTGGGATGAAAACGAATACGGCGGCATCCGCGTCTACAACTTCAGCGCGGACCGATTCAAGGCCGGCCAGAAGAGCGTCGTGTTCCCGAATGCGCCGGCGGGCTTCACCTATCCGAGCCAGCCGGGGTTCTCCTCGGCCACCGACTTCGACGGCCACTCGGGCATCTCCCGCAGTCTCGGCAAGTTCGCACCACGCCTCGGCGTTGCGTGGGACCCGACCGGCCAGGGCCTTACGGCCGTCCGCGCCGGGTACGGTCTGGCCTATGACGTCATCGAGCTGCAGTCGCTGCTCAATTCGAACAACGTCTCGCCATGGGCGGCCGACATCATCCATCGCAACGCGACACTCGACAATCCATGGCAGGGTCTGGCGGGCGGCAACCCGTTCCCGTTCGACTGGCGTCAGACGCCGTTGTTCATTCCCGGGTCGGTCTTCATCCCCTTCGGGGAAGACCTGGACATGACCTACGTCCAATCCTGGAACGTCGGCATCCAGCAGCAGATCGGCGGCCGCTGGCTGGCCTCGGCCAGCTACCTCGGCACGGCAAGCAGCCGGCTGTGGAACACGACGGCCGTCAATCCCTCCCTCATCCTCACGCAAGCCAGCCACCCGGGCCTCTTCACGGGTCCGAACACCTGCGTGCTGGAGGGGGTCACCTACACGCCCTGCAACCAGCTGGGCAACATCAACCAGCGGCGGGAGCTGCGGCTGTGGGCCGCGCAGAACAATCCGGCACTCCTCCCCGACGCCATGCTCTTCTCGAACATCGACGAGTACCGGTCCGACAGCACGGCGCGTTACAACGGCCTGCTCACGTCGGTCCGCGGCAGCATCCACGGCGTCAACCTGAACGCCAATTACACGCTGTCGAAGTGCATGAGCGACCGGATCAACGTGGGCGTCTCGAATCCAAACCAGACGTTCCACAACGAGGCAACCAAGGACCGCGCGCGGTGCATGGGTGACCGCCGGCACATCTTCAACTTCACCGGCGTCGCCACCTCCCCGCAGTTCGACGATCCGACGTGGCGCGCCATCGCCTCGAACTGGCGTCTTTCGGCCTCCTACCGGACCATGTCGGGTGCCCCGCTGACCGTCACGGCGGGCGCCGACTGGGCGCGGACCGGTCTCGGCGGCCAGACGGCCGACCAGCTCAGCGACAACGTCTATCAGGACACGTCGGGCACGCTCGGCTCGCAGTTCCTGAACCGGGCGGCGTTCGCGGCGCCGGCCATCGGCACCTACGGCAGCTCGAACTTCTTCTCGATCAACGGTCTGCGGACCTGGGACCTCGACATGACGCTCTCGCGTCTCTTCAACGTCTCGTCGCATCGGATCGAGCTGCGCGCCGATGCCATCAACGTGCTGAACGCCGTCAGGCCGACGAACCCCTCGACGGTGCTCACGAGCCCGAACTTCGGCCGGATCATCAACGTCCAGGAGCCGCGCATCATGCAGGTCGCGATCAAGTACATCTTCTGATCGCGTTGCCGGTCCCGATGTAACGAGCCACCAGACGCGCCCCTCGACGCCCGATCCACCGAACGGGCGTCGAGGGGCACTCGTTTTCCTGGCACTGAGAGTCCCCCTTCAGTACTCCTCTCCTAACCACTCGACCCCGAGCGGTCCTCTCACGTTGCCATTGAGTCGCCGCGACGACTGCACTGGCGTCACTCGTCCGGCCCCCAATGAGTGCCAGTGCGGCGACGAGGCGCCCGCTGTCGGCCGAAGTGAATCACCACCACCTGAGCGCCTGATCAGAGTCGACACCACCCTGCCCGTGCACGCCCAGAAATCGCTGCCGCTCGCGGAGGTCGTCTCCCCCATCGAGCGGCAGGTGCGCAACGCGCAGGCATTCTGCCGCCGCGCGGCCGAGGCACAGTTCTTCCAGCCGGGTCGCTGCCGCGAACGAACGATAGGGGTCGGAGTCGCCCGGCTGCACAGCCGCTCGGCAGCCCGGGATTCGAGCGAAGGCTCACGGTGTCTCCTCGTCGTCCTCGAGCCGGAACGCACCCGCATCGGCCTGCGCCAGCAGCTCCCGGGCCTCCGCTTCGTCGGCCTCGGCAACCAGGATCTCGACGGCCTCCCGGCCCCGGAGAGTGATGCCGAACAGCCGCACGGGCGCGGTCCGGTGCCGCCGCACGCTCTGGATGCCGAACGAATCGAGGAACGCCTCCGTCTGCTGCGCCTCGGCCTCGTTCGTGGCCACGAACACGGACCGCAGATCACCCGCCCTCATGCGAGCAGTCTACCCCGCGGGCTGAACCGCCCGACCCGGAGCGCCTGGGTATACGGCCTTGTCACGGCAGGATGGGACGATCAGGATTGAAGGGCTTCATCATCATGACCGCAGGGTTAGAATGGCGCGGAGCTCGATCCTGTTTCCTCACGGTGTGTAGAGGGACGTTACTATCTGCCTCACACAGCGAGGGGTCTGATGCGGCCACGGGACACGCCACACGGTCCTCTCGGTCGTCCTCACAACCGATGGGCGCAGCTGGCCGTTCTGCTCGCATCACCCCCCGGCATGGCGGTCGAGGTCATCTGTTTCTCCTCTCTCGACGATCGAGCTCTCAATCGAACCCAGGAGTTCCTGTGGGACGTCGATGTCATGCAGCCGATCGCCGGCGGGGGCATGTTCCGCAACGCGGCTCAGGTGAGGCACCACGGAAGCCAGAGAGCGATCGCGGCTTGCGCGTCCAGAGTCGCTCTACTCTGCAGGATGAAACGGATCGACGACCTTCACGCCAGCCTTCTCGAAGTCCGATCGATTGCGCGTCGCGACGGTGAGCCCGTGTACCAGGGCTGTCGCCGCAATAAGGCTGTCCTTGATCGGCATCGCGCGTCCCGATTGGCGAAGTGTTGCGAGGAGCGCCGCCCATCGAAGACCTGTCGCGGCGTCCCACGGAAGACATTGCACAAGCTGGACACCGGCATCGAACCACTGCTCCAGCTTCCGTCGGCGCCGCCCTCTGGCCAGCAGCAGGATGCCGAAGCGAATCTCGCCAAGGATGACCGGATCGACGGCGATCTCGCGTTCGTGGCGCTTCAGCCACTCGAGGCAGCGCTGATTCGGCGCGGCCTTGGTCGGCTCGCTGAGCACGTTGGCGTCAACGAGAAACTTCACAACGTGTCCGTCGACTCGGATTCAATCGGGACGAAGAAGTCCTTTTCCGGGCACGCCAGCAGCCAGTCGATGACTCCCGCATTCGGACTCGGAATACGTCGAACGAGCCGATACTCGCCTCGGTCCACACGTTCGACGTCGAATTCCTGTCCGGTCTCGATTCGATCCCGCTGGCGCAGTTCTGCAGGCAACACGATCTGACCTTTCGAGGATACCCGGGTGCGCATGCAGGTAAGATACCGTCTTACACGACCGCGATGCAATCCCCACACTTCGCGAGGTACTGCGGTTTGCGCACCGATATCGATGAGCGTGACGCCAATGTCGTCGAGCACCACCTGATCGTCGGAGGTGAACGACACCTGTTCGAAGACGACCGTCATGGCCGGGTCGGTGTCCGTCGCTACGTGGCGCCGGTCGAGCGGGTCGACCCTCGACCGGAACGCTCAGGCACCGGCGCGCAGCACCAGCTGCGCCCGGCGATCCCGTAGGTCCGTGGGCGCATGCGCCGTGGCCGCCTGGAACACGCTGTGGTACCAGTTCACGGCGGGCTCGGCCTCATTCGCCACGAGATCGTCGTAGACCATGCGGCACAGATCCAGGAACGCGGGGTAGCGGTGCGCAAGCCACGAGCCGGCCATGTCCGGCAGCCGCCGGTCCTCGAGGTTGCCCCACGACCACGCGGGCGGGAAGCCGTACTGCAGCGGCGAGACCGCGCCGCTCGTCTCGATGACGAGCGGCGACACGATGTCCGCCACCGTCTGCTGCTCGCACAGGCTCGCGTTGCGGACGAACACGCGAGAGGGGTGCTCGAGGAGCGCCGGAATGGTCGCGATGTCGACCTGGATCGCGATCGCGTCCCGATACTGCTCGCGGAGGCGCAACCCCTCGAACACCGCCGCCGCGTTCTCCTCGCCATCAGGCACGGACCCGTCCAGTTCGTCCACGGCCCGTCCGACGGGCTCCAGCGGATGCAGCTGGAGCAGGCTGGCGCCCTGCTCGACGGCAAACCGCGCGACCCACTCGAGCTCGTGTAGGTTGTGAAAGGTGAGCGTGAAGATGAACCCGAAGGGGATCCCGGACCGCCGCAGGCCTTCGAGCCGCGCCGACATGCGATCGAACGCGCCCGCGGCCCCGCGGATGAAGTCGTGTGATTCGGGGACGCCGTCGAGGCTGATCGCAATCAGGTTGCAGTCACGCGACAGCACATCGAGCCGGCGATCGTCCAGCAGCATGCCGTTGGTGGTGACCGTGGTCACCATCCCGGCGGCGTGTGCGACGTGAAGGAGGTCTCCGAGATCGCTGTACAGGAGCGGCTCACCACCGGACACGGACATCACCCGGTATCCAAGGGATGCCGCGTCCGCGACAGCAGAACGCAGCACGTCGATGTCGAGCCGTTCCGACACCTCCGGCGCTGAACTCGTGTAGCAGTGCAGGCACCGGAGGTTGCAGCGCCGGTACGGGTGCACTTGCAGCGTCGGGTACTTTCCAGCCGGCCCCTGCATGACAGCCTGCGGGCACGACGAGCCGGCGAAGCGAAGGCCCCTTGGTGGAGCGGCCCGTCACCCGCCGGCACGCGATGCCGCGAAGGGATCCGTTACCGCATCAACGTGAACTTGATCTGCGCGATGTCCGGGCGGGGTGTGCCGCGGATCAGGATGTGCAGGTCCCGCAACTCCTGGAGGCGGGCGAGGGTGGACAGGTTCGCGCGGAAGTCCGCAAGAGGCGTCTGCACCGTGGCAACGATGACATCGGGTCGAGGTGTGCCAAGCTGCTGCCAGTCGATGATCTTGACCTTCGTCAGTCGATCCTTGATTCCGGCCGCCGCCGTTCCCAAGGCAGCGGATCCTCTTCCAGTCGGTGCTTTCGCCATCGCGGTTCTCCCTTGTCTGTAAATGCGTGAGATCGATGAGCCCTGGGGAGCAGATGTCAGGCACCATACACCCTCGGGGGTGAAAACTTCAAGATGCGCATCACGGCGCCATTGGCCGGGCACGCGAGGCCAGGTCCTCGACGAGCGCGGCAAGATCGTCCGGCACGCCCATCTCGCCGAACTCGAGCCGCACCTGGTCGGTGTCGGTTTCCAGCTCGAGCTCGTCGCCTACAAGGTCGCGCGCGCGGCATTCGCATGACGCTCGAGTGCGCGTCGATGGGACGCGCTGATCTGGTCGCCGGCGTCGGCTGCGACACCGATTATGGCGTGTCTGACTCTCGGCACGAGGCTTCAGTCGCTCGAGTTTCGATCGGGACCGAACACGTCGCCCACCGTGCATCGAAATCCAGGAAGCACATCGTCCATCTCGAGCGCATGGTGGGAGTCCGTGAGCGTGACCGGCGCAGCCAGCCGCCGGTACAGCGTGACGGTGTCTGCGTCAGGATCAACGACGAGAACCAGGATCGTTCCGCAGGCCAGGTAGCCCTCGACCTTCGTCTGGACATCGCGTGGCCGATCGTCGGGAGAGAGCACCTCGACGGCAAGATCGGGCGGACCGTGCCAAAATCCTCGGCGCGTGCCGGCCACGAGGCGATTGCGGCGGATGAACGCCACATCGGGCGCGCGTACCGTATCGGGGTTCGATGCGAGCTTGAATCCGACCTCCGTCACGACGAGACCCAGCTGTCGCGGGTGGACGTAGCCGTACAACAGCGCCACAATCCTTGCTGCGACCTCGCCGTGCGGGAGTCCAACCGGACTCATCCGAACGAGCCGTCCCTGAACAAGCTCGTACCGCCAGTCGTCGTCCGGGAGCCTCTCCAGTTCCTCCGCCGTGACGAGCCGCGCTCTTTCGGGCATGAGCGTTCTTTTCTCCATGGCATCGTACCATCGTCGTAGCGGCAGCCGTGCCGGCAGAATTGTGCAGGGATTCGGTGCGGTCGACGTCCGGCGTCGCAGAAATTTCCATGCGCGAACGGCGTTCGGTTCGCAAGTTCATCGACTTACCATGGCGCGCTGGCAGGCGTTCTTTGGGCACCGCACGGTAGCCGGAGCTCGCAGGGTGTCGACGCGAGCGTCACTCCGTAATCCTCGCGTTTCGCCCGGCCGTTCATGGTCCGCGGTGATAATATCCGCGCGACACCATGACGCTGCCAGCGGGTAGGCGGTTCGGTCCGTATCACGTGGTCGAGCCGTTCGGAGCGGACGGCATGGGCGAGGTCTACCGCGCCCCGCGACACGCGGCTGAATCGTGATGTCGCACTGCGCTCGCGGGTGCGCTTGCGGGGATCGTGCATCTGACCGCATAGCGGTCCTCGCCGCACGAAGCGCGGCAGGAGATACCGGCAACCAGCCGCGGGGCTCGCAGGGGATATCAAGGGGCGGGGCCCGTGGCTGGTTGGATCGGGCGGTCGCATCACGGATCTTCCGAAAGCCACCCTCATCGTTCCTATCGTCCCGACGAAGCGATCACCGCGTGCGCGAGCGCGTTTGTACCCGCGGCCGTTGACGGGGATCGCCTGGCCGCAGTGGCGTCGGAACACGGGAGACACAGATGCAAGGATTGCCGGAACTGAGCGCCGGGCTCTGGTTCATGGCGTGGATGCCCATCCTCCTGGTTCTCGTCCTCATGATGGCCTTCAAAATGAGTGGCGGGAGGGCGGGAGCGGTCTCCTGGGTGGCGGCCCTGCTGATCGGGGCGTATTTCTTTGGCGGAGACATGCGGCTGCTGGCGTCCGGCACGATCAAGGGGCTCTGGACGACCGTGTGGGTGCTCTACATCGTCTGGGGCGCCATGACCTTGTACAACGTCGTGAACGTGACGGGAAGCTTCAAGATCATTTCCTCGACGTTCACACGTCTGACGCACGGCAACAGATTGCTCCAGTTGCTGGTGCTGGGCTGGGCGTTCCCGTCCTTCATACAGGGCGTGTGCGGATTCGGCGTTCCAGTGGCTGTCAGCGCTCCGTTGCTGGTCGGACTGGGCTTCAACCCGATCGTCGCGGTGGTCACGACATTGATCGGCCATTCCTGGGCGGTGACGTTCGGCTCGCTGGGATCGTCGTACTCGGTGCTGGTGACCCTCACCGATCTCGATCCGACGCGTCTGGCCACGTTCGGGGCGTTCTTTCTGGGCCTTTGTTGCACGATGGTCGGTTTCTGCATCGCGCACTACTACGCAGGTTGGCGCGGTGTCAGGGAGTCGGTGCCTGCGGTGCTCTGCCTGTCGATTCCAATGGCTGCCATCCTCAACCTGATGGCCAACTTCGTGACGCCGTACATCGCGTCGTTCACCGCTGGCATGGCAGGCCTTCTCATCGGCGGCCTGGTCGTCACCCGATTGCCGTCGTACCGTCCCCCGGACGGCGTGCAGGCGCAGGCCGTGGCATCCTCGGGTTTCCATCGCGCCTTCTCGGCCTACTACATCCTGATCGCCGTGGTCTTCGTCGTGTACCTGAATCCGCCGCTCAGGGCGTGGCTCAACGGATTGCTCGAGCTCGGCCTTGCCTTTCCCGAGACGCGAACGTCCTTTGGCTACACGAACAGCGCCGTCCCGGTGTACGCCGGCATCCGAATCTTCACGGCGCCAGGGACTCTGATCTTTCTGGCAGTGGTGCTCGCCTACCTCTTCTACCGCACTCAGTCGATGTGGCCGAATGGCGGAGGACGGGTCGTCCTGAGCCGGACCACGAAGCAGGCCATCGGCGCAACGCTGACGGTCATGACGATGAGCATGATGGCGGTGGTCATGATGGAGACCGGTATGACGAGCTACCTGGCTGCGGGGATGGCCCAGTATTTCGGACACGCGTTTGCCATCGTCTCGCCGTTCATCGGCGTGCTCGGCGCATTCATGACCGGCAGCAACACCAACTCGAACATCCTCTTCACCGGTCTGCAGCGCGAGGTGGCGGGTCTGCTCTCCATCAGCCCTTTTGTCATTCTCGGACTGCAAACGACGGGTGGCGCCATCGGCAACATGTTCTGCCCGATGAACGTGGCGCTGGGCACGGGGGTGACGAATGCAGTGGGACGAGAAGGCGAATGCCTGAAGGCAACGACGGTGTACACGGTCATCCAGTGTCTGGTCGTCGGCGCTATTGCCTGGCTGATGCTCTATGTTTTTGCGCCAGGCATGCACTAGTCCCGGAACTTCCGACTAATCAAGGAGGACACGATGAGCCAGGCCGCTGCTCACGCCGCGTCACCGGAACCGGCCGAACCGCCGTCGTTCAAGAGCCGGTACAAGCTGCAGGGGATGATTTCCGCCGTGGTCATGATGTGGCTCGACTTCGCCTACATCTACCACGGTCTGGTCACCGACGACCCTGCTGCCGTGAGCGCCGGCATGGCCCTCATGTTGGCTGCCGCCGCCACCGCGTACTACTTCGGCTGACGCGCGGCGGGTGGCCGGTCGCGGCGGCAGTGACGGGGTAGGAGCTCGTGTTGTTCGAGCATCCCTCCGGGGCCGCGCCCACGACATCCTGGCGCGCGGGTTCGTCGAGACAGCTTGCACTGAATGTGGCGCCCGCCAGCTATCGGGTGGCTACACGCCCGGCCTCGGACGCGCGCAGCCACTCCGCGAGCACGAGCAGCGCGGTGCCCGACGCCGTGTGCTGCTGCCGCTCCGCGGCTGCCGCTCGGTGATGCGCCTCCCGCGCGTTGCCGCCGGCGAGCGCCGCCCTGCAGGCCTCGCGCAGGATCCAAGCCCTCGCGGCGATGCGCATCAACGGCTCCAGGCCGGCCCCACAGCGTGAGCACGCGCGCGTCCCTCGAAAAGGTGCGTGACAGACCGGGCACTGGAGCCGCATTGGACCGCTATGCGGCCAAGGACGCGAATGTCGTTCTCGTTGGTGTTCGTGGGTCATGGCGGCAGCGGTCCAGGCGCGCGGAGTGCGCCAAAAGGCATTCGAACCAGCCAGGGGCTCTGCTGCCGCCTTCGTGCGCGACGCGCGCGCCGGCGAGTCTCGCCGGAGCCCTCGGCGGAGGCGGGTGCTATCGAGGGCAGGGTCCGTGGCTGGTTCAGACCTGTCCTTCGATGAAGAAGAGCAGCTCTTTCAACCCGTCCGACGCCTGGCGCGCCGCCTCGACGTCACCCGCCTCCAGCGCCGCCTCAATCCGGTCGTGCAGATCGATGGCCTCGTCGCGGTCGTCCGGGTGCATGCCCTCCAGCGCCCGGCGTGAGCGCTCGAGCAGGACGGTGATCGCGGGGTCGTGGATGGCCGGGCGCCCGGTCTCGATCTCGATGACCCGCGCCTCGTCCGCCGCTTCCTCGATCGCGACATCGTCCTCCGTGGGCTCATCCCAGCCCTCGCCAGGCAGATCCGCTCGCGACTCGAACAGCTCCCGGATGCGCCGCCGTCCGACGGCGATCTCCTCGGGCGTCCTGGCCCGCATGGCATTGGTGATCGTGACGTGCTTCGAATGCCCGGTACCCTTCTCGACGGCGGTCACCTGCAGGATGCCGTCGAGGTCGAGATGCATGCGGCAGAGTACCTCGTTCGGCTCGTCGAGCGGCGTCAGTCCTTCTATCTGGAAGTCGCTACGAGCACGTTCTTCAGCGCGTCCTCGTCATCACCTTGGTAGACCTGGATGTTCGCCTCGGTTTGCCAGGCGTGGCTCGTCGCGTACCGCTCGGTCCGCGTGAGCGGCAGCGGCGTGTTGCGCTCGATGATCGGGCGGTAGCAGTGCGGATACGGGACGCCACCTCGCTCGCCGAGATAGGAGATGCCGAAGGAATAGGGCGAGACGTCCACGAGCACCCGCTCAACGTCGCGGCCCGACAGCCGGGAGGCGAGCACACCGGCGCCGAGCGCGACGCAGAGGTCCGGATGGACGTCCTGGCGCGGCTCGAGCCCGGTACGCTCGCGCAGGAGCTGCGAGACAAGGGCGTGCGCGTGGAACCGCCGACGAGCAGGATGGCGTCGAGGTCGGCCGGCCGCTTCGACGCATCCTGGAGCGCCTTCGAGACGCTGTCGAGCGTCGACTCGACGAGCGGCCGGATCATCGCCTCGTACTCGTCGCGCGACAGCTCGACCTCGAGGTGGAGCGGCGTGCCTCCGTCGAGGACCAGCGCCTCCTCACGGACGCTTGCGTAGGGCTCGTCGCTCAACATCTTCTTCGCCGCCTCGGCCGCCCAGCGCAACCGCGCCATCGCCGCTGTGTGTCCCTGGCGCAGATCGAGGCCGTGCTGCTCCTGGAATCGCGCAACCAGGTACTCGAGGAGCCGATCGTCGAAGTCGTCGCCGCCCAGGTGGTTGTTGCCGTGGCTGGCCAGCACCTCGGTGACGTCGCCCTCGATGGTGACGATCGACACGTCGAACGTGCCTCCGCCCAGATCGTAGACGAGCGCGGTGTGCCGCGCCCCGTCGCGATAGCCGTACGCCAGGCTGGCGGCCGTGGGCTCGTTGAGAATGCGCACCACGTGCAGCCCCGCCAGCGACCCGGCTTCGCGCGTCGCGTTGCGCTGCGCGTCGGAAAAATACGCCGGCACGGTGATGACCGCGTCCTCCGGCCTGCGATCGAGCCGGCGATGGGCCCACTCGACGAGCTCGCGCAGGATGATGGCCGAGATCTCCTGCGGCGTGAAGGCCCGGCCGTCGAGCGAGACCGTCTCGGCGGTGCCCATCCGGCGCTTGATGCTACGCACGGTGCGCTCGGGATAGAGCAGCTGCTGATTGCGCGCGGGCTCACCGACGAGCAGCTCGCCGGAGGCCGAGAAGCCCACGCACGACGGCAGCATGCGCGTCGCCCCCGGTCCGAGCACGCGGATCTGGCCGTCGACGAAGGCGGCAATCTCGTAGTTCGTCGTCCCGAGGTCGATGCCCACGATCACGTTGCCCATTGGTGTCCGTCCTGTCTGCCCACTATTCGCCCTTCGGCGTCACTGAGACCTTCACCTGCGCCAGGCGATGCACGTCGCCATTCCACTCGTACCCCTTGCGGTACACCTCGAGCACGGTGCCTTCGGGCATCGCGCTCGACTCGGCCTTGTCAATGGCGTTCATCCGGCGGGGATCGAACGGCTGCCCCTCACAGCGGATTGGCCGGACGTTGACGCCGGCGAGCATGCGGGCGAGGTGCTCGAGCCCCAGCTCATAGCCGCGTGTCACCGCGGCGATCGCCGTCAGCGCGGCCTCGGAGTCTACGGACCGGCGAAGCATCCGGTCCCACCAGGGACGCCGTCGCGCTGCCGCGAGGCGCTCCCCGGCGGCCTCCGTCGACTGCAGGCCGCGATCGAGCTTGTCGTGCAGCTCGAACAGCCCGTCGAGAAGCCGTTGCTGGCTGCGCCGCTCGGCCTCGCGCTGCAGCTCCCGTTCGCGCTCGTGATACGCGGCTCGCAACTCGTCGCCGACGCGGGCGGCCTGCTCGGTAGTCGTCGCGCTCAGCTCCTTGAAGGCGCGCCCCTGCAGCTTGACCTCGTGGGTCAACGCCGTCATCGCGGACCAGAGCGTATACGCATCCAGGGTCGCACTGGCGGCACTGTCGGCCGCGCCGCCCTCCTCCGTGCCCGCCGGCGACGAGACGCCCGCGACCGAGTTCAGCAGCTCGGCGTCGATTCCCCGAGGCGGTTCCTCCCGTGCGAGCGCCTCGTCCAGCCACGCCTCGAAGCGGCGAAGGATCTCGTCACGATCCAACCCGGCCATCGTGGCTCCACCTCCGGGCCTGGCGTCGTCAGCGGCCACGCAACACCTCGCGCCAGGCATACGGCCCCGCGAAACGCCGCTGCGGCTTCCGATCGTCGATCAGCGAGACGAACGACCTGGGCAGATCGCCGCCGAACAGACGATGGCGCAGCCGGCGTCTCGGATCGCGCAGCGTCTCGTACGCATCGCGGATGCGTTCGAACTGCTCGGGCGACCGATCCGGGGGGTGCTCCTGCACCTTCGACAGATAGGCTGCTCGAATCTCCTCGTCGGTGGCGTCTGGCGAGACGCCGAGGACGTCGCCGGGATCGGTCACGTTTGCTTCCGCCTCCGCTTGCGCCGCGTACTGCGACGCCCTTCGCCTCCCAGAATGCGAGCGACGAACTGTTGAGGCGTTTCGCCGCGTCGCATGGCGCTTCGCATCTCGTCGAACAGCGCCGCGTACATCGCGGGCGGCAGATCGACGTCCGACGGATTACCGTCGTCCTCGTCCAACCAGTCGAGATCCTCGTCGTCCGGGCCGTCCTCGAACACGTCGTCCGGCAGGCCACCTCCCATGCGCTCGCGTTGACAGGCGGGGCATTGACAGATGCCGGGCGCCACCATGTCGGCATAGACGGGCCCAGGCCGCCGCGTCGTCGGGAACCCGCCGTGCGCGGTCTCCTGCTCGAGCACGTGTGCCGCCTGTTCGGGCGTGAGCACGAGGTCGCTGCCGGCCGCGTCGTCCACGGCCTG
>CAZDLW010000053.1:0-24683 GCA_964505975.1 uncultured Bifidobacteriaceae bacterium
AGGGAGACCGGTGTGCCCGGCGGCGGCGGGCGAGGGCTGCGCGGGAGTCCGCCACCCCGCCAGCAGGCCCAAATCAATACGGGTGGACACATCGCCGCCGTGACCACGCACTTTCGAGACGGATACCTGCGCAAGAACGGCGTGCCCTACAGCGGACAGGCGAGGATCACGGAGTACATCTCACGTCTTCCAGCCCACCCGAACGGCGACGAGTGGCTGCACGTGGTGACAATCGTCGAGGATCCCAGGTATCTGACGCAGCCGTTCTACACGAGCACGTCATTCCGTCGCGAACCGAACGATGCCAATTTCACGCCGACGCCATGCGCGACGGCGGCTCCGCTTCCCGTCAGCGCTGCTGGCCGGTAGCGGCGGTACGGCAGCACACGGGGCGGCGAACTTCCGGCAGGTCGTTTGCCTGCACTGTCCACGTGCGTCCAGCATTGGAGTCCCGAATGTGACGCCTGGTGCCTCCGACAAGTCTGTGTCCTCATCTTCGGGTCCAGACAGTTTTGTCGAGGCACACAGTAGGCGCCGATATTCAGTCCCAGGTGTTACGCACGGCCGCCGTTCCGCGAGCCGGTAAATCGATCTTCAAGAATGTCTATTTGAATAGTTGAGGCTACAGAAATGTAGCTATTGCGCGGGAGCGGCAGCCCCCTCGTGAGAATCCCCGCCGAACCGCGTGCATGCGAGCCCCGAAGGCGCGGATGAGGCGAGCGCGATGTTTGCATCCACACACGCGATCGGAGAGGGTGATCGATCTGTCGTTCTGACGCTCGTCGCGGACGAAGCGTGCGCCGACCCTCATCCGCGTGCCACAGTCGGGCAGGAAGGTGGTATGGTCGAGCATCGGACGATGGTTGCTTCCGGGGACGCCGAGACGGGTGTCGAGACTGGCGACAATTCGGACATCGATGTACTCCACGAGATCGGCAGTCGCATCGCGGCTGCCGATCCCCTGTCCGCCGTTCTCGCCCAGGTGGTCGATGTCGTCTCGAGCATCGTTCCCTGCGACTCGTGCTTCATCTACGTGCTGGACGATGACACGCTCGTGTTGCGAGCGGCGAAGACGCCGCGGCCGGAGGTCGTGGATCGTCTGAAGATGCGCGTGGGACAAGGCATCACCGGGTGGGTGGCCGAGCATTGTCAGCCTGTCGCCGTGGGGCACCACGCATTCGAAGATCCCCGCTTTCAGGTGTTCAACGAGCTGCCGGAGGATCGCTACGAGGCCTTTCTCTCCGTTCCCGTCCTGTCGCGTGGCAAGCTCGTAGGCGTGATCAACCTGCAGCACCGGCGGCCGCACGAACACCGTCGTCGCGATATCCAGATCATCTCGACGATTGGATTTCTCGTCGGCGCCGAGATCGAAATGGCGCGTCTCGAGACCGAGAACCTGGTCCTCTCGGAACGGCTCGAGACGCGCAAACTGCTGGACCGCGCCAAGGGGATCCTGCAGCGCGACTTGAACATTACCGAAGAAGACGCCTACCTCACGATTCAGCGGCAGAGCCGCCAGCGGCGCAAGACGAAGAAGGAGGTCGCCGAAGCGATCATCCTCAGCGACGATCTCCGCCGCGCAACGCGCTGATTGCTGCGGAGTGCTCGCCTGGGCGGCCCGAGGCGCCGCCTCGCCTACACCGAGGCCAGCGAGGCGCGCCGACCCCGGTGGAAGTCTGCCAGCGCGGCGTTGGCCGCCGTGATGGTGGCGATTTCTTGCACGATGGCCTCGAGATCCGCCCCCGCAATGACGGAGTACAGCTGGTCGTCGCCCGCATCCGTGTAGACGCGATTACCGATACATCCGAGACTCGATGTGAGGCCGCCGCCCGACACGGCAGCCGGGATCGCCATGCACGTGGGCCGACCGAGCAGCGGCTGCAGCGGTTTCGTCGCGCGGATCGCGGCTTCGTGCAGCAGCATCAGTTGTCCCGGCACTCCCGCCACGATCACGGCATCGGGTTCGATTGGCATGGCCCCGAGCGGTGCGTACACCGTGACCGCGGGTGTGCGGGACAGCCGCGGGAGGCCCGGTACCTCTTCCATGCGGATGTACCCGAGATCCGTCATCAGCGAGAGCGTCTGCGTGAGCTCTGCCTCTCGCTCGGGCGGAAGAGGGATGTGATGCGTGTAGCTCCCGACCGGACAGTTGTAGTGGTCGGACGGCACGGTGTAGAACACCCTGCCCTGGGCGGCCAGCCGCCAGAAGCTGCAGCTCGAGGGCACGGAGCCCGTGAACGGTTGGACATGCTCTGGTGGCGAATCGCGAAACGCGACGGCTACCGGCCTGCGGGTCAGGTGTAAGGCCTCGGTCAACGGTGATTCCAGGCTGGCGTAGTTGGACATGGGACGAGCTTATCAGGAAGCGTGCGGACAGCCAGCGCAGAAATCCAGACCTTCTACAAAGCCTCAACGTGCATCTTGCTCGCGGCGGCACTCCATGCGCATACTGTCGCATGCGGACGCCCTGTCCCTTCATGTGCTACCCGCACGCGGCGTCCGGCGCGCGTCCTGTCGAACCGGCCGGCGCTGCCGTAGTCGTGCACCGACGGCGTCGCGCGATGACGAGGGTCGTCCGCGTCCGGCTGGTCGTCGTCATCTGTGCGTGCGCCGCGGCAGCGACGCCCCTGATTGCGGCGCAGCTCGAGGAGGCCACTCGTCGTGGCTACGACGAATACGTCCTTCAAGCGCGCCACCGCTTCCTCGACAAGGTGCGGGCCAAGGAGTCCACGTCGAGTTCGAATCTCGAGGCGACGCTGCGAACCGGGAAGATTGTCGTGGGACCGGGTGGCGGTGGTGGCATCATCGGGATTCACAAGGGGCTCGTACACCATTGGGCGGGATCCGCCTTCATCCCGAACGTGACGCTCGACAAGGTGCTGCAGGTCTCCCATGCCTACGACCGATACCACGTGATCTATGACTCGGTGGTCTCGTCGAGGCTCGCCCGCCGCGAGGGGGACACCTACTTCCTGGAACTGAGAGCGAGGGAGGGCGTCAGAGGTGTGACCGTGGTCCTGGACGTGCGGTCGAGCGTCCAGTACTTCTATCCCAGCCGCGAATTCGCGTATGCGCTCTCGGCGACCAACGTGATTCAGGAAGTGAAGCGCGCGGGCACGCCCGACGAGCATCACCTTCCCCCGGGTCACGACAGCGGGTATCTCTGGGCGGCCAGCACCTTTACGATGTTCACCCAGCGCGATAACGGGGTGTACGTCGAGCTGGAGACGTTCGGGCTGAGTCGCCGCTTTCCTCCTGTGATGGGGTGGATCCTCCAGCCCATCGTTCGACGGTTGGGTCGGAAGAGCGTCGAAGGTTCTCTGGACGAGTTCCGCACGGCCATCCTGGCTCCCGACGGCGTGAGACCGGCCGAATCGTCGGCGCCGTGACCCCGACATTCAGGTCCTGACGGTGCGGCATGCGCGTGCTCGTTGTCGAGGATGAACAGAAGGTTGCCGACGCCCTCCGCGAAGGTTTGGAGGACGAGCGGTACGAGGTCGTCGTCGAGCGCACCGGCGAGGGGGCGTTCTTTCGCGTCAACACCGAGCGGTTCGACGTGATTCTGCTCGACTTGGGCCTGCCCGGACGCGATGGTCTCGAAATCCTGAAAGCGCTTCGGAACCGCGGGCTCGAGACGCCGGTGTTGGCCGTGACCGCGCGCGATTCGCTGGAGGATCGCATCATCGGGCTCGACAGCGGCGCGGACGATTACATCGTCAAGCCGTTCGCATTTGCCGAGCTCCTCGCGCGCATCCGCGCACTGGTGCGCCGTGGGCGCACCTCCGAAGCGCCCAGGCTCGTGGTCGGGGATCTCGAGATGGATCTCGTGACACGCAAGGTGGCCCGCGGCGGGCGTGCTGTTGAGCTCACGGTGCGCGAGTTCGAGCTGCTGGAGTACCTCCTTCGTCACCACGATCAGGTCGTGCCCCGCGAGACGCTCGCGCGCGATGTCTGGAAGGAGACCGCGCGGACGACGCCGCTCGACAACGTCATCGACGTCCACATTGCGCGCCTGCGCCGAAAGGTGGACCTGGACCAGCCGATCAAGCTCATTCACACTGTCCGCGGAGTTGGATTCGTCCTGCGCGAAGGCGAGCCGTGACGAACGGGACGCGGGGCCTGTTGGGTCCGTGGTGGCGATCGCACAGCGTACGAATGCGGCTCACGCTGTGGTACGTCGGCGCGATGGTCGTGGTGCTCGCCGTGTACGTGGCCGTGGTCACCGCGTTCGTCAGTCGCAGTCTGTCTCAGTCCCTGGACCAGCGGCTGCGTGGCGACTTCTACTGGGCGGCCGCCACCGTTGACGAGACGCCTCAAGGCACGATTGCCGGCATGCAGGAGGACGCGACGTTGCTCGAGGACGACCTGCCATGGCTGCAGGTGTGGAGTGCCGATGGCAACGCACTCCTCTTCGCGAATTCCGAAGCGCGGCGCCGGCCCCTCCCGGAGGCTCGGCGGCTCGCCGTCGAAGCGCTCGATCGCATCGTTTCGGTCGCCACGGCAACCGCGCCCGTGCGCATGCTCAGCCGGCGCAGCTACATCGGCGATCAACCCATCATCATCCAGGTAGCACGGTCCGAAGCGTCCATGGAACAGGCCTTGCGCGACCTCGTGCTGATTCTCGTCCTGGGTCTTCCCGTGGCCGTGGCCGTGGCAGGACTTGGGGGGTACGTGCTGGCCCGCGGCGCCCTCGCGCCAATCGAGGAAATGACCGAGCGTGCGCGGTCGATCACGGCCGAGCGGCTCGCAGACCGCCTGCCGGTCGATAACCCGGACAACGAGATGGGGCGCCTTGCCGTGGTGTTCAACGAGACGCTCGGCCGTCTGCAGCAGTCGTTCGACCAGATGCGCCGGTTCACGGCGGACGTGTCGCACGAGCTGCGCACACCGCTCACGGCCATCCGCAGCGTCGGCGAGGTCGGCCTGCGCGGGCACCGCGACGAGGCCGCGTATCGCGGCATCATCGGCAGCATGCTCGAGGAGGCCGATCGACTTGCTGGTCTCGTGAACCGTCTGCTGACGCTGTCGCGGGCCGAGACGGGTCAGGCGTCGCTTTCGAAGGAACGGGTGGACGCACAACAGCTTGCGGAGGACGTGGCCGCGCATCTCGGCGTGCTCGCGGAGGAGAAGCAGCAGTCTATTGTCATCGAGCGGCTCGCGGCCCCCGAGGCGCTTGCCGATCGCCTCGTGCTGCGCCAGGCGCTCATCAACCTGGTGGACAATGCCGTCAAGTTCAGCCCCGACGGCGGCGTCGTACGCGTCCGGATTTCCGAGACGCCCACCACCGTCGTCTTCGATGTGATCGATTCGGGGCCGGGCGTTGCTCCCGAGGCGCGCGTGCGGATCTTCGACCGCTTCTATCGCGCTGGCGGTGTGGCCGAGACAGGGACGGGCCTCGGGCTGTCGCTGGCCAAGGGCGCCGTCGAGGCCAGCGGTGGACGCCTGAGTCTCGAGGCGACTGGTCCCGAGGGCAGCACTTTCCGCATCGTCATGCCCAGGGCAGTGGAGAAGCGACGCCGGGCCGGCTGAGCGCCGCCGGGCGCCTGCAACGGAAACGCGCCGGACGGGCGGCGATGCCGATGGAACGATCCTGCGGATCGAGCCTGCAGACTGATGCCTGGCGTCGCCTTGACAGATGCCTGGCGTCGCCCTTGACACCATGCGCGGGTGGGGATACGGTCCATGCTGTACCGGGAGGTTCTGCATGCGCACCAGGCTGGCCATTGCGATCGGAGGGCTGTTTCTCGGGCTGTCCACGCTTGCGGCCCATCACTCGTTCGTGGCCGAGTACGACCGCAACCAGCCGGTCAAGGTGACCGGCGTCGTCACGAAGGTCCAGTGGACCAATCCGCACATCTGGTTCTTCGTGGACGTCGAGAACGACGATGGCACGGTGACCAACTGGGGCTTTTCGGGAGGCGCACCCACCATCCTTCTCCGACGGGGGATCAGCCGGAACGCGCTGCAGGTGGGCGACACGATCGTGGTCGAGGGATTTCGCGCCCGCGACGGATCGAACAACGCCTCGGGCGGCCGCGTCACATTCGAGGACGGCCGGCAGGTGTTCACGGCCTCGCCGGAAGATCAGGTACCAGGTGGACGGCGGTAGACCGACAGAGACTCCTGCTTGTCCGTTGGTTTCAGCTCAGAGCCGATCAGCTGGTGTCGTCGTGCCGACGTGCCCCTGCGGCGACGCGACCTACGACTCGCGCGACAGGAGTCGGGCAAAACGCATCCGGAGCGTGAGGACCGAGCCGGGTTGTGGGACCCAGCTCGGGTGGCTGGCAGCAGGTGGAGAAGGCGTTTTATCGCGCGACGTCGTCGGGAGCGAGACGCAGGGGGCACGTCGGCACGACCACTCGGACACAATCTGGGTGTGATGAAACAACCGGATAAGCAGAAGAGAGCTGATGCCAAGGAGCGTGCCATGAGAAAGCCTCTGGCGTTGGTGCTGATGGCCATCGTGGTGGTGGTGGCCGTCGGCGCGTTCATTACCGTTGCCCGAGCTCAGAGCGTGGCGGGGCAGAGTATCCCGCGAACGGTGGAGGGGAAGCCCGACTTCACGGGCTTCTGGGAGCATCCGCAGCGTCCTGGCGCGGCCTTTGGTGCGACGGTGTTCGACAAGGACAAGATGGCGCCGTTCAAGCCGGGCGGGGAAGCGCTGTTCTACGAGCCCCGCACGGGCGATCCGCGGCACGATGAGCCGCGCGCGTTCTGCATGCCGTCCGGCTTCCCGTCCAACCTGTTCGGGCCGTATCCCGTCCAGATCGTGCAGTCGCCGAAATGGCTGGTCATGGTGCACGAATACGATCGGATGACGCGGCTGATTCCGCTGGACGGCCGTCCGCACCGTGATGTCGAACCAACGTTCTACGGGGAACCCGTGGGTCGCTGGGAGGGAGACACGCTGGTCATCGAGAGCCGGAACTTCCGCCGCTGGTCCCTGGACGACTACTACTACCAGGATGTGACGCAGTACCGGATGCACAGCGAGGACCTGCGCACGGTCGAACGCATACGGTTTGCCGATCCGGACACGATTGCCTATCAGATCACCATCGACGACCCGCAAATCTTCACCGAGCCATGGTCAGAGGACCTCGTCATGAAGGCGCGCCCCGATTGGGAAGAAGTGGGGTTGTACGAGTTCGTCTGCCAGGAGAACAATCGCTGCGCGGGAGGGAACTGCGAACCTTAAGGACAGGGGGAAGGGGAGGGGGGAGGGGAGGAAGGGCTGTCTCAGGCACTAGGGAAGAGGGCTTCAGGGAAGCCTCGGCGTGAGAGAGCGGTGTACTCCACCAATGGGATTCTCCCAGCGTGACACTGCCCGGCGGCCGGCACTCCGGCGGTTCTGGATCCCGTGGGTGGTGGCGTTCACCATCGCTGCCGGGCCGGCGCGGCCGGGGGACACGGAGGCCGGGGATTCAAGCCAGAACGTCGCCGCACGCGCCCGCGCGCTCCAACCGACATCGCCGTATTTCATCGAGCTTGGCGCCGAGTCCGGGGTCGAGTTCATCCACTTCAACGGCGCGACGGGCGACCTGCTTCTTCCGGAGGTCACAGGCGCCGGCGGCGCCCTCTTTGATTTCGACAACGACGGAGATCTCGACCTGTATGTCGTGCAGGGCGCGGTATTGAAGCCCGGAGCGCACAACACCGGTGCGGCGTCATGGACTGGATCCAGCCCTCCGATCGACAGGCTCTATCGCAACGACCTGCGAATCAATCCCGACGGCTCGCGCACGGTGCGCCTGGTCGATGTGACGGAACAGAGCGGCATCGATGCGCGTGGCTACGGCATGGGGGTGGCGACAGGCGACTTCGACAACGACGGGTGGGTCGACCTCTACGTCACCAATCTGGGGTCGAACCAGTTGCTCCGCAACAATGGCGACGGCACGTTCACCGATGTCACCCTCGAGAGTGGTACCGACGATTCGCGCTGGAGCACCGGCGCCACGTTCTTCGATTTCGACGGGGACGGCTGGCTGGACCTGTTCGTCACCAACTATGTGGACTTCGATGTCGGGATGACGCGCGAGTGCTTCTCGAGGGGTACGGCGCGCGACTACTGCAATCCTGCCGTGTACGACCCTGTGCCGGATCGGCTGTTTCGCAACAACGGGGACGGGACGTTCACGGACGTGTCCGTCCAGGCGGGTCTCACACGCGCGTACGGACGCGGGCTGGGCGTCATTGCCGTAGACGTCAACAGTGACGGCTGGACGGACGTCTACGTTGCCAACGACGGCGACCCAAATCAACTGTGGATCAACAAGGGCGGCTCGGGCGTCTTCACCGACGAGGCCTTGCTGGCAGGCGTGGCGCTCAATCGCATGGGCCTGGCCGAAGGCGGCATGGGCGTGGACGCGGCCGATGCCGACGGCGACGGCGACGACGATGTCTTCGTGACGAATCTGGACAACGAATCGAACACCTTCTACGTGAATCTTGGTGACGGCCTCTTCGAGGATCGGACGATTGACGCGGGCCTGCTCCTGCCCAGCCTCGGCCTCACCGGATTCGGCACGCGCTTCCTGGACTTCGACAGCGACGGCTGGCTCGACCTCGTCGTCGTGAACGGCGCGGTGAGACACCTGGAGCCTCAAGTGCGCGCCGGAGATCCGTATCCGTTGAAACAGCGCAACCAGTTGCTGAGAAATTCTGGTGGCGGACGATTCGTTGAAGTGGCGCCGGCTGCGGCAGGTCTGTCCTTCGAGCGTCTGGAGGTGAGCCGGGGAGTGGCCATTGGCGACCTGGACAACGACGGCGACACCGACATCGTCATCTTCAACAACAATGGGCCCGTGCGCGTGCTGCTGAACGAGGCTGCAGGTGGCAGACACTGGATTGGCGTCCGGGTGCTCGATGCCCAAGTGGGACGCGATGGATTCCAGGCGCGCGTCGAGCTCGTCCGGCCCGGCGCTCGTTCGCTCTGGCGCCGCGTCCATACTGACGGCAGCTATCTCTCGGCCAGCGACCCGCGCGTGCTGTTCGGATTGGGAAACGACCGGTCGGCGCAGACGATTCGAGTGCATTGGCCCGGGGGCCGTGTGGACGTGTTTCGCGATCTGGCCGTGGACCGTTACTGGGTTCTGGAACCTGGGCGTGCGCGAATGCAGTGAACGGGCGATCCTGACCAGTGTGCTGACGTGTCGAACGTAGCCGTAAGCGCCGACAGGCGCTCCCGCGGGTTGCTGGTTGCGGTCATTGCGCTTGCTGCCGCCGCAGGACCGGTTCCGGCGGGCGCACAGAGTGCACCGCCGCCGGAAGCACTGCCACCGGCCAGGGCAGGCCTGCTTGCCGTGCCGTTGCCGCTGCTCGGGGCCCTGGAGCCGTCCGTTGCAGCACAGATTCGAGACGTTCACCGTGCCGCCTCCGATCTGATGACGAAGTCTCGCGTGGCGGATGCAGACCTCGCGGAGACCTACGGGCAGATTGGCCAGTTGCATCACGCCTACGAATTCATCGATGCAGCCGAAGCGGCGTATCGAAACGCCATGCGCCTGGCTCCTGGGGATTCGCGCTGGCCTCACCTGCTCGGCTATCTCTACCATCAGAGTGGACGCCTCGAGGACGCGGTCGAGGCGTATTCACGTGCGAGCAGCGCACAGTCGGCCGATCGAGTGGTGGATCTGTACCTGGGCGAGGTGTATCTCCGTCTGAATCGTCGCGCGGAGGCCCGGCGGCAGTTCGAGAAGATGCTGCCGGCATTTCCGGCCGTTGCGAGCAACGGACTCGGCGAAGTGGCGCTTCTCGGGGGGCGATACGATGAGGCGGTCCGGCATTTCCAGCAGGCGCTGCAGCGGGCGCCGCACGCCACGCGGATTCACTACGCGTTGGGGATGGCGTATCGCGGGTTGGGCCAGCTCGATCTGGCGCAGGCGCACCTGAAGCAGACGGGTCCTGGAACCGTGCGGCCCGCCGACGCGCTCGTCGATGCACTTCCCACCCTGCTACAGGGCGCGCGCGCGCTGCTCATTCAGGGCCGGATCGAGTACCAGGCGGGTGCATTCGACGCGGCGGCCGACGCCTTTCGAAAGGCGGTCGCGGCGGCTCCCGAAAGCGCAGGCGCTCGCGTCAACCTTGGGGTGGCCCTGGCACAGACGGGCGACGTGGACGGTGCCGTCGTGCAGTTGCGAGCGGCGCTCGATCTGGCTCCGGACGATCTCACGGCCCTCATCGGTCTGGGCAGTGTCCTGGCGCACACAGGAAATCACGACGAGGCCGTCGGGTACTTTCGTGAGGCCGCCCGGCGTGCGCCGCGTCACCTGGACGTACGCCGGCAGCTCACCGATTCGCTTCTGGCGCTGGGGCGAGCAGACGAAGCCATTGCCGCGCTGTCGGAGGTCGTCTCGATTGATGCTGGCGACGAGGAATCGGTGTTACAGTTGACGATTCTCCTGGCGAATCGCGAGCGCTTCCGCGAAGCCATCGACCTGCTGGAACGGACCCACAGATTGTTTCCGGCATCGATTCCAACGGCCACCACCCTCGCACGGATGCTGGCGGCGTCTCCCGACGTGTCGCTGCGTGATGGCGCGCGGGCGCTCGACCTTGCGGTGGACGTGCACCGGCGCGATCCTGCGCCGGTCCACGGAGAGACGGTCGCGCTGGCGCTGGCGGAGCTGGGGCGCTGCACGGAGGCGGCGGATTGGATGAGGGGGGCGATTGCTCAGGCCGAACGCGAGCAGGATACGGAGGAGCTGACTCGATTGAAGGCCGAGGCCCCGCGTTACGAGCGCGAGCTCTGCAGGTGACAGGGAAGGAGGGCGGACCCTCCTTCCCTGGCGACAGGACTAGAAGTCGAACGTCGCGCCGATCTTGACGAAGCGTGCCTGGAGGATCGCAGTGGGAATGTTCCAGGCTCCGGTCGTCAGCACGTATGCGTTGTTCTGATTCAGGATCGAGCTCGCGTTCGTTGCGTTGTAGATGTCGAAGTTGATGGTGGTTCGCGTTCCGGCAAGACGGAAGATCTTCCCGAAGCGAAGGTCCAGTTGATTCAAGGCCGGGTTGTAGGTCGTGCCCGGCGAGATCAGGTTGATCGTGGTGTTCGCTGCACCACCCGCGAGAGGTCGGCCGAGCGTCTGCGCGATCTGCGCCGTCGGCACCGCGGCGTTGGCGGCGAGTACCACGCCCGGGAGACGCTGGAAGGTGGCGGCAACCGAGACATCGGCGCGCGGGATGGTATACGAAGCCGCGGCCTTGACCTGCGTGAGCCAGTTGGTGGTCTGCGCGCAGTAAGGCAGGCCGTTGACGTTCATTTCTGGCAGCGCCTGCAGGATCTCGCAATTGTCCGTGATCGTTCGACCGGTGCTCGTCCCGCCCTGGACGAAGATACCCTGGGCGAGCCGGGCGTTGGCCGTCACGTCCACACCGTGCCACCGCTCACTTTGCTTCCCGTAGTTCCTGGCCAGCGTCGTGAAGTTGCTTGCCGGCCGGCCGAAGGCGGCCTGCTGAATCGCCATGAGCCCCTCGATTCGGTACCCACCGCCGTCGGGCAGGCGCGAGTCCTGCGGCGCGACGATGTAGTACGAATCGTAGTCCGCCGGCGACAGATTCAGGTTGTCTGTGGCCAGGAAGTTGCCGTACCACCGCCGGAAGTAGCTCACGTCCAGACCCAGGCGCGGCAGCAGCTCGTGCTGGACGCCGGTGGAGAACTCCCAGTTGTAGAAGCGCTTGCCCCAGCCTGTCAGCAGATCCGGGTCGAACGTCGTGTTCGGCGTGGCCTGCCCGAATGTGGCATCGTTGAAAGCGGAGCAGAAGTCGCCGCCGGTTGCACGATTGTCCTGGGCCAGCGGATTCAGCAGATTGCAGTCCGGAACGAAGTTGTTGTTGGCATCGGTCCAGTTGCGTGTCACCGTGGTGTTCAGTACGGCGATCGGGTTGGGCCCGCTTGTGAGCGCGCCGGTCGTCCCCAGGCCCTGCAGGTACTTGTTCAAGCTGACCTTGAGCGCCGTCTTGCCGGTGCCAAAAACATCGAAGGCGAGCTGGGTCTTGGGAGTGACGTCGTGGTACCGCAGATTGGCCGTCTTGGGAATGGTGAGATTACGGCCTGGCGTGAAAAGGGTTGGTCCCAACTGCTGTTCGGGGAAGGTATTCGCGTAGGTGTCGTACCGGATGCCCGCCGAGACCGTGAGCCGATTCATGGTCCATCGGTCTTGCGCGAAGATCCCGAGATCCCGGTCCACGTGGTTCTTCTGCGTGTGCGGCAGCGCCCGCATCGTGAGTTGGTTCGGTACGCCATTCAAGAAGCGGTACGACAACGGATTCTGCACGTAGCTCGTGTTGTCGTGATACCCGAAGGCGTTGTTCATCCCCACCTTCACCGCGTGCGAGCCGGTGATGTACGACACGTTGAAGCGATAGTGGAAGTTGTTGTTCCACGAGTTGTTGTAGCCGAGCGCCCCGCCGCGCGAACGGTACGCGAGATTGGCCACCGTGCCGATCCCGGGAACGTTTGCCGCCTGATCGACCACCGGAATCATGTTGGGGCTGACCTCGAGCCCTTTGGTCTGGAGGTGCATGTTGCCCCAGCGCTCCACGCGGTGAATGCCGCTGGCTTCGAGCAGGATCCGGTTCGTCAACGGTGACGTCCAGTCGACGAGCACGACGCGCTGCGTTGGAAACCGCCGATCGAATGCCGCTTCGGGTGCCGTCGTGGCTGTAATGGCGTCGTGGCATGCGCAGAAGTCCTGCTGTGTGTAGGTCAACCCAATCTTGTGCTTCTGGGCTGCCTGCCACGTCAGGCGCAACTGGGCGTCGAGCCACGTCTTCTCCACCGTTGCCGGCCGGCTGAAGTCGGGCTCATAGGTCCACTTGGTCGGGTCTCCGGCGTTCGCGTTGTAGAACATGGCGGGCGCCTGGAAGTTCGCCCCCTGCGAGCGGCCGCTCAAGAAGAACCAGAGCCTGTCGCGCTTGATGGGGCCGCCGACGCCCGGGTTGAAGTCCCAGTTGCTCTCGATGCCGCCAGCGTTGACGAGCGCCGGGTTCTGCGCCAGCAGATCGGCCCCGATGTTCTTGCCCTGCATCGAGCTGTTGGCGAAATTGCCGAAGATGGTGCCATGGAACTGGTTGCCGCCCTCCCGCGCAATGAAGTTGATGCGCACGCCACCGGTCGGCAGAGACGCATCCACCGATGCCGTGTCGAACACGATCTCCTGCAGGCCCGTGGCGTTCGGGATGGCCCCGCCGCCCCAGCCGCCACCAATCATCGAGCTGAGCGACACGCCGTTCATCATGAAGCGCTGGTCTTCGGTCCTGCCGCCATGCGCCGCCAGCGCCCGCGTTTCGGGGCCGAGCGAACCTCCCACGTCCTGGGAGGTGAGGCCGGCGCCGGTCGAGATGGAGACGCCGGGGATCAACACCCCCAGGTTGAACATGTTGCGTCCGGTGGGGAGCGTGTTGATGACCTCCTGATCCATCACGCGCTGCCGGGTGGTGCTCTGCACGTCCACGATGGGCGCTTCGCCCGTCACGGTGATGGTTTCCTCGATGGCCCCGACGCGGAGCTCGGCATCGACGCTGGCGGTAAACGCACCGGTGAGGGTGATACCGTCGCGCACAATCGTGTTGAAGCCAGGGAGCGAGAACGTAACGGTATAGGGTCCGGGACGCAGCTCCGTGATGCGGTACAACCCGGTCCCGTCGGTGACGGCGGATCGAACACGTTCGATGAGGGCCGGGCTGGCTGCTTCCACGGTTACCCCGGGAAGTACAGCCCCGGACGTGTCCCTGACAACGCCGGTAATGGACGCCTGGGCAAACGCCGCGGCCGGCAAGAGCGCCAGACAGACGAACAAGGCCGAAGTTCTTGCGAGTAGCGCACGCATCATTCCGCCTCCTGTGGTTCGGTGTCCCGGACGTAAACGTGTCCTGCGTACCTCTCGCAGTTCGGCAAAGTCACCGAACCATCGAACGTGGTACGCCTTCCACGACTGATGCCGGCGAAGACCGATCCACGACAACACCCCCACGTCTCGCCGCCCACAGTCGGACGGGGCGAAGGTGGAATGTCCCGTGGCCAGGCTCGACGCCCGTGCGGAACCTCGAAAACCGGAAAGACCGCACAGAGTCGTGCTGAAAATCAGCCGGACGCCAGCGAACGTGTCACTCCTTCAAGCCGTCAACGAAACCCATCGAGTGCGATTGGACCGCTATGCGGCCCGGAACGCGAATCTGGTACTCGTTTGTCGGTCCGCATAGCGGTCCCAGCCGCGCGGAGCGCGGCAAACAGATACTGGCAACCAGCCGAGGGGCTCTGCTGGGATATCAAGGGGCAGAGCCCCTTGGCTGGTTCTAACTGCGGCGCGACGGGCGCGCCTGAGACCGCTCTTTGGATAAGTGCACCGGATACGCCGAACCGGGAACGAAGTACGAAATGAATGCGCCGAATGAATGACAACCAGGTGAGCTATTTGTGTCGGCAGATATTGGATCCGTGTCCGATTTATGTCAAGAGGAACGGATCGGGACCTCGTGGAACCGGGATGGGCGCCGGCTACTGCGACCGCGGGCGGTGTACCGGGTCGTCCTCGGTCCACGGCGTGCGGGACGGCCTGTGCTGCTGATAAAGGCGCAAATTCGGTGTCATACGTGCCGCGAGGTCCGTGAGACCCTCCGAGCGTGCGGCTTCGATGGCGTTTCGCTGCCACGCTTCGGCCTCGTCGAACCGTCCGAGCTCGGCCAGCGTCATGGCCATGGTCTCGGCCAGTCCGATGCCTTGTTGGGACGTGAGGAGGGTGTCCATCAGGGCGAGCGCGCGCCTGCCGTCCCGCACGCGCGGGTCCGGCGCCGCGGCGAGCAGACGCGCCAGCGCGTGTGCGGAGCCGGCCTGGCCCGGATAGGTCTGCAGCGCGCGCTCCAGTCGTTCCCGTGCCTCGCCGTATCGACCGAGACGTACGAGTGCCATCGCCGAACCGAAGGCGGCCGGCGACATCTCTGAATCCAGGGCGAGCACCTGCTGGTAGTGATGCAGGGCCTCCTCCAGGCGCCCATTGCGGCGCAGGGCGTCGGCCAGACTCTGGTGGGCTTCGGCATAGGACGGATCGTGGGTGATGGCTGCCGTGAGTCGGCGGAGTGCTTCCTGGTCCCGACCGTCGCCTTCCATGAGAAGGCCCAACGTGAAGTGCGCCTTCGCAAATCGAGGCGAGAGTGCGATCGCGGCCTCGAGCTGTTGGATGGCGCCTGGTGTATCGCCCGTGAGATACAACGTGGTGCCCAGGTTCAAACGCGTGAACGGGTCGTTCGGATCCAGATCGACGGCCTTGCGGAAGTACTCGGCCGCCTGGATCCAGTCCTGCCGCCCGAGCGCCTGGTCGCCGCGGACGGCGTAGGCGGCGGCGTTCTGAAGCAGTGTGGTCAGCTCTTCCATCAGCGGGTCCGCTGGGACGATCGTCGTCCCGCCCTCGCTTCGCAGTCCGAGATGGTGTTCGGCTCTTACCAGCTCGCCAAGCGCGCGGTAGGCCATCGCGAGCGGGTAGTGCACGCCGGCTGCCTGCTCGTCGAGCGCGAGGGCTTCTTCCAGTCGTGCGACGGCCCGCGCGTGGTCGCCACTGGCCAGGGCCGCCCGTCCCAGGCCGTAGAGCACGAACACTGAGCGCGGTTGGAGTGCCCGCGCGCGTTCGAGCAGGCGTTCGGCCGCCTCCGGCTCGCTTTGAAGGAGATACAGCTCTCCCAGCCAGGCGAGTGTGGGGACGTGATCGGGTTGGAGATCCAGGACGCGGGTCAAGGACCGGATGGCGTCGGCCGGGTTGTTTTGCAGTCGGTAGACGTGGCCCAGATAGTAGGGCCACGGCATGTCGTCCGGCGCCAAGGTCTGTGCATTCAGGAAGCATCCTTCGGCTGCGTCCAGATATTCCGCGGCGACGAGGAGCTTGCCCAGATCGCCGTACGCGAGAGCCAGTTCAACGCGCGGCGCCGCGGCGTTGACCTCCAGGTGCTGCACCTGCTCGTATGCCGCGCGTAGCTGCTGCTGTACCGGTTCATCGGCGCGGGAAAGGTCCGGGAGCGACACCACTGGCCGCGCGGATCGATGGAACGCGCGTGCGTCCGGCTCCGCAGTGCGCGAGTCGCGACCAACCTCGCACGCGCCTGCAACGAACGCGGCAGCACACGCTGCCAACAGAAGAGCAGCGGCCGTTGTTCTAGGCAGCGCCCTCATCCCTCATCCCCTTCTCCCTGACACAGCCCTTCCTCCTTCCCCCTCTCCCCTCCCCCCTTCGCTTATCCAACCATAGCCCTTACCACGAGAAACAGCACCGACGGGCACAGGAGGCAGCCAAGGCCCGTGAAGAACGTGGCCGTCATCGCTCCGTACGGGACGAGTCGCGGATCCGTGGCGGCAAGTCCTCCGGCCACGCCGCTGGTTGTGCCCATCAGGCCACCGTACACCATGGCGGTCTGGGGATTGTCCAGGCCGATGAACGGGGCCGCGAACGGTGTGCCAATCATGACCACGATGGCCTTGATGAGGCCAGCGGCGATACTGAGCGCGATGACCTCGGAGCTGGCTCCAATCGCCGTGCCCGTGATGGGGCCGACGATATACGTTGCCGCGCCGGCGCCAAGTGTGGTCATGCTGACGGCGTCGGTGTAGCCGAAGCTCCAGGCCACCGCCGCGCCCACGGTGAAGCTCACGACCACTCCCAGCACGAGCGAGACCGCACCCGCCAGCCCGGCCTTCCGCATTTCCGCAGGATCGACTCCGAACGACGTGGCGACGATCGCGAAGTCGCGCAGCATGGCGCCGCCGAGCACGGCAACGCCGGCAAACGCCGGCACGTCCGCGAGTCCACGCTCGCCGCCTGTGGCCACACCGCCCATCCAGGCGAGCACGAGCCCGGCCATGATGGCAATCGCGGACCCATGGATGCGGCCGCGCGTCAGATGGTTCGAGATGAGATACGAGATCCAAACGATGGCACCGATGATGACGAACCCGGCGAGCAGGCTGTTGCGCTGAACGACGTCGAGAAACATCTCCGTCACGCCGTTGGCTCCGGACGCGCCGGGACCGCCGGCTCCTTCTGGCGCAGCGTGTTCACGGCCGGAACCAGGGCGCCACACACGAGCACCGCCAGGAGTCCGGCCAGGATGGCGGCCGGGCCGCCCGACAGCGCGCCAACCACGTTCTGCTGGGCAGCCATGGCCACGACGATGGGGATGTAGATGGCGTTCCAGAAGGCGATGCCCTGGCCGGTCGGAGCTGAGAGTTCTCCCTGCCGGATGAGCCAAGCGGAGCCGAACATGAGCAGCACCATGGCGAAGCCGACTCCCCCGACGTTCGCCTGGACACCGATGGCCATGCCGAGCAGGTCGCCCAGGTAGAGCCCTGCAAGCGTGCAGATGGCGAGCAGTGCGACGCCGTAGATGACCATGTTGTCGTGTCGCCTCCGTCGAAGACTCTACCGCGGATCCGTCAGCGACTCACGCCTCTCGGACATCTCGGGTGTGGGGGCCACCTTCAGAGCCTGTGGCGGCCCCGGCCCTGTGGTTCGCGAGGGCTTCCTGTGTCCCGGAAAGCAGGAAGGCGGTCAGCGGGTCGTCGCCATGGCGCGGAAGCGTTCGCGAAGCGTCGCCAGGCGCTCTTTCGCGTCCGGCCTCTTCATTACGAGCTTCTCGAGATTGGCCAGGTAGGTGGCGAAGCCCATCTTCTGGCGATACTCCGCCAGAAACGGCTCGAGCTTCGCGAGCACGACGAGGTGCTCCCCGTTGGTGTCGTTGAACATCTGTTCGTCGATAGCGTTGTGCAGCACGAAGGATGCGGCCATGTCCCAGTAACTCGTGACCATCCGGAAGTAGGCACTGTTCGGGCCCATGATGGCCGTCATCATCTCGTCGAGGGTCTCTGGATTGAAGTCTCGGGCGAACCAGTTGCGCGCATCGCGCATCGTGGATTCGCGTCGGAGTTCGTACAGTTTGAGCAGCAGATTGGCGCTTTCGTATTGGGAGCTCACGCGGTCCTCCATCGGGAGGAACATTGTAGCCAATCCGCCTCGTTGGCGGCCGGGACACCCCCGGAGCTCACCCTGAATTGCGACAGGGCGGGCTTCCGACGACAGCGCGCGGTAAACGCATCCTCCACCCGCGGCCGGCGACCCGAGCTGGGTCCCGCAACCCAGCTCGGTCCTCACGCTCCGGATGCGTTTTGCACGTTCTGTGTCGCGCGAGTCGTAGGTCGCTGCCCTGTCGCAATTCAGGGTGAGCTCCGGGAGTGCCGGAGATAGGGCGATGATCCCGCTACCGGAGGCGGTCGCCGAGCAAGGCGACCGTCAACGCATAGAAGTGAGCGCAGTTGTAGCCGAGGATGGCTTCGTAGTTCGGATAGACGAGGAACTGGCGTGTGCCGGCTTCGACCAGACTGGCAGCCAGGTCGGCTGTCGGAAGTGCGCTGCCGTCAGTCAGCCTGACACCGTGCCGCTGCCATTCCGCCAGCGGAAGGCGCTCGGTCATGGACCGAACCGCGGAGCAGCCCTGCGTGCGCCGACTCACCGTGTCGCCAATGCCTGCGCTCGATGGGACTCGCACCTCGCGTCCCCAGGTGTAGGCGCCATCCCACCCATGTGCCTTCAGGTAGTTGGCCATCGAGGCCAGCGTATCCGCAGTGGACCTCCAGATGTCGCGGCGGCCGTCCCCGTCGAAGTCCACGGCGTATCGGAGGTAGCTCGAGGGCATGAACTGGGGCTGGCCCATCGCTCCGGCCCACGACCCGGTCATGGTTTGTGCCTCGATATAGCCGCGGTCCACCATTGTCAGGGCGCTGAAGAGCTCCCCGCGGAAGAAGGCCGCCCGCCGCGGTTCCCAGGCGAGCGTGGCCAGCGCGCGGAAGACCGGAGTATTTCCCGTGACCCGACCGTAGTTGGTTTCAAGTCCCCAGACCGCGAGCAGGAATCGGCGCTGCACGCCGAACGCCTCCTCGATGCGGGCGAGCAGCCCTGCATGCGTGCTGGCCAGGTCCCGGCCGCGCTGGATCATCTGTGGCGTCAGACGCGACGAGAGGTACCGGCTGAAGCTTGGCTGGAACTCGGCCTGCGATCGATCGCTCTGAATCACCTGGGGCAGTGGTTGCAGACCGACGAGGGCCTCGTTGACCAGTGCGTCACTGTACCCCCGTTGTTGCGCCTCGACGATGAGCTCTTCGAGCCAGTCCTCGAAGGAGGCCGGTGCGACAACGCCGGGCTCTTGAGCCGGCGTGATGCCGTCGGGCGCCGCCGCGGGGCGCGAGACCGCCAGGAACACGATCGCCAGAAACAGCACGGCCCGCATGGTCGTAACAGCCATTATACGCAGGGCTTAGCTGCGATTGGCGTGATGTGTCGTGCGGGGCGCGCTGGCTCCACACGTCATGCGCGCACTCACGAGCCGTTCCGGGTTGGCGCGTGCACAGTCCCGGCGCTTGCTTTTTCGGGTGGACTCCCGGTGTAATACCGCGACCACCCAGCCACGGGGCTCCAATGGGCCGTCTTCCTTACCTTTGAGAGAGTTGACGCTATGCCTTTCACATTGACAGTCAACGGGAATACCACCACGGTGGATGTTCCAGGCGACATGCCGCTGCTGTGGGTTCTCAGGGATGTCCTGAATTTGAAAGGGACGAAATTCGGCTGCGGCATCGCCCAGTGCGGCGCGTGCACCGTGCACGTGCGCGGCCGACCCGTGCGGGCGTGTATCACTCCGGTATCCCAGGCGGATAACGCCGCCATCACGACAATCGAAGGGCTGTCGGTGGACGGCTCGCATCCCCTGCAGCAGGCATGGCAGGAGCTCGACGTTCCCCAGTGCGGCTATTGCCAGGCGGGCCAGATCATGTCGGCGGCTGCCCTGTTGGCGGCCAATGCCACGCCCAGCGATGCGGATATCGACACGGCCATGAACGGCAACCTGTGCCGTTGCGGGACGTATTTGCGTATTCGTGCGGCCATTCACCGGGCCGCCGGCATGACGGCGCGCCCGAACCAGTCAACGCAGGCCGGGCCAGGCGCGGAGTAGGAGGGCACATGGTTATGACGCAGTTGACTCGCCGCTCCTTCCTCCAGGTCAGTGCCGCCGTCGGCGGCGGCATGATCGTCGCGCTGCACGTCGACCCGGTCGCCGAGCTGCTCGCGCAGGGCTTCGGTTCGCCGCCGGCGCCGCTCGAGCCGGCGGCTTTCATCAAGATCGCCACGAACGGCACGGTCACCCTCATGTCCAAGAACCCCGAGATCGGGCAGGGGATCAAGAACATGTTGCCGATGATCATTGCCGACGAGCTCGACGTCGAGTGGAGCCGCGTGGTCATCGAGCAGGCAGATGCGGACCAGGCCAAGTACGGCGTCCAGTTCGCGGGTGGCAGCCTCGCGACGCCAATGAACTGGGATCCGATGCGTCAGGTGGGTGCGGCCTGCCGGCAGATGCTCATCGCGGCGGCGGCACAGCGGTGGAGCGTCGCTGCCAGTGAGTGTTCCACGGAGTCCGGCCGGGTGCTGCATCGCGCGAGCAATCGGTCGGCCGGCTATGGTGAGCTGGCCACTGCGGCGGCGGTGCTGCCGGTGCCGAATCTCCAGACCGTCCCGCTCAAGAATCCGGCGGACTACACGATCATTGGCAAGCCGATCAAGGGCGTGGATACCGCCAATATCGTGACGGGCAAGCCGGTCTTCAGTATCGACTTCACGCTTCCCGGGATGCTGTATGCGGTGTTCCAGAAGTGTCCCGTCTATGGCGGCAAGGTGGCGAGCGCCAATGTCGATCACATCAAGACGCTGCCTGGCGTGCGTCATGCGTTCGTGGTGGAGGGCACCGACGATCTGACGGGGCTGCTCGGCGGCGTGGCCATCGTGGCCGACAGCTGGTGGCAGGCGCAGTCGGCCCGGCGGCAGTTGCAGGTGACGTGGAACGAGGGGCCCACCGTCTCGCAGAGCACGGAAGGTTTCCAGCGGCGTGCCGACGAGCTGTCGAAACAGCCGTACATGAACCGGCTGCGTACGGACGGCGATGTGGATGCCGCGCTGACCGGTGCGGCGAGGACCGTGGATGCGGCGTATTCGTACCCGTTCATCCCTCACGCCCCGCTCGAGCCCCAGAACTGTGCCGGGCACTACCAGAACGGCAAGCTCGAGCTCTGGGCGCCCAGTCAGACGCCGGCGCAGGGCCTGCAGCTCGTAACGCGGACGCTCGGGATTCAGCAGTCCGACATCACGATGCACCTGATGAAGACCGGCGGCGGTTTCGGCCGGCGGCTCACGAACGACTACGTCGTGGAAGTGGCCTGGATTGCCAAGGAAGTGGGCGTGCCCGTCAAGCTGATCTGGACGCGCGAAGACGACATGACCCACGACTTCTATCGTCCTGGCGGCTTCCACTATCTCAGGGGTGGCGTCGATGCGAACGGCAAGTTGATCGCCTGGCGCAATCACTTCGTGACATTCGGCGAAGGCGACCGGTACGCCACGGCTGCCGCCATTCCAGGAGGACAGTTTCCCGCGTTGTTCGTGCCCAACTTCGACTTTGGCGCATCGACCATGCCGCTGGGTGTGCCGACGGGCGCGCTGCGAGCCCCGGGCAGCAACGCCTACAGCTACGTGTTCCAGTCGTTCATCGATGAGCTCGCGCACGCGGCCGGAAAGGATCCGGTGCAGTTCCGCCTCGACCTGCTCGCGGCGCGCGCGTATCCACCCCCGGAGCGTGGCGGCGACAACTTCAACCCGGACCGGATGGCGGCCGTGCTGAAGCTGGCGGCCGAAAGATCGGGCTGGGCGCAACGCCACCAGTTGCCGCGCGGCACGGGGATGGGCGTGGCCTTCCAGTACAGCCACCAGGGGTACTTTGCCGAGGTGGTCGAGCTGACGGTGGATTCGAACAAGCGGGTGACGGTCAACAAGGTCTGGGTGGCGGGCGATATCGGCAGCCAGATCATCAATCCGCTGCACTCGGAGAACCTCGTGCAGGGCGGGGTGATCGACGGGCTCACCGAGCTCACACAGGAGATCACCTTCCAGAACGGCCGCGCCGTGCAGAACAACTTCCATCAGGTGCCGCTGATGCGGATGTCGCAGGCGCCGCCCGTCATCGAGGCGCACTGGCTGCGGTCCGACAATCCGCCCACCGGGCTCGGGGAGCCGTCGCTTCCGCCGATCCTGCCGGCATTCACCAACGCGATCTTCGCCGCCACGGGCGAGCGGATCCGTACGCTGCCGATGCAGAAGCACGGATTCAACTGGGCGTAGAGGAACGTGGAGCCTCGTTGCCTGCGCGAATGTCGTTAAGCAGACGTCGGCGCGGGCCGGCGGGTTCGTCGGGGTACACCATGAGGGCCGGCTGCACAGCCGGCCCGACTCGCGTACGGCAGGTCTGTTCGGTCGTGCGGCCGTTGAACCACGCATATCCTTCCTGCGTGCCGTTATGCGGCCGCGGCGACCACCATCGGGAGCTCCCCTGTCCCGTCGTACTTCCGTGGGCGTCAGGCCTCACGCATCGGACCGGTCCACTTGCAGAACAAAAATGTCATACGTGTTTCCGGAAGTAACAGAAACGTTCAAGGCGCCGATCGGACCTGGTCGCTCCTCCCGTGGGTGCTCCGGTCCCCCGGCTTCGAGGTCCGCGGCGAACGCCGGGCCACGTGTTCGTTGAGACATTCCTGTCAGCTGTTCTCATCAATACGACATTAATGTTGTGTCGAAGGGACTGCTCCTTCGATCACACCGTGAAATCCGGCCCGTTTCCGCGACATGGATCGGAGCACCTCCGGCACCGTCCTTGCTGAGCTGGCCGCGACGCTCGATGTGCGCCCTGTTGCCGCCGTTATTCGAGGTGAGGAATGAACCACGCTGACACCGCATGGATGCTGATTGCAACCGCCCTGGTGCTACTGATGACGCCGGCCCTGGCCTTCTTCTATGGCGGGCTCGTGCGGTCCAAGAATGTGCTGAACACGATGATGATGTGCTTCGTCGCGCTCGGCGTTGTCGGGGTGATCTGGGCGATTGCCGGCTACTCGCTGGCGCTCTCGGAGGGGAACGCCTGGATTGGCGGTCTGTCGTACGCCTTTTTGAACGGTGTCGGGCTCGAGCCGGAGGGAACGATCCCCCATCTGCTGTTCATGGCGTTCCAGGGCACGTTCGCCATCATCACCGCAGCCCTGATCTCCGGCGCGATTGTCGAGCGGATGCGCTTTACCGCCTACGTCATCTTCATCGCCCTCTGGGTGCTCGTCGTCTACGCCCCGGTGGCGCACTGGGTGTGGGGCGAAGGCGGCTGGCTCGGGGAACTGGGGGCGCTGGACTTTGCCGGCGGGACGGTCGTGCACGTCAATGCCGGAGTGGCCGCGCTCGTGGCTGCCTTCGTGGTCGGCAGGCGCGAGTCCTATCCGTCTTCGTCGCTGCTGCCGCACAACGTGCCGTTCACGCTGCTCGGCGCCGGGCTGCTGTGGTTCGGATGGTTCGGCTTCAACGCCGGCAGCGCGCTCGAGGCGAACGCCATTGCCGCACTGGCGTTCGTCGCGACCATGCTGGCGCCGGCCGCGGCCCTGGTGATGTGGAGCCTGCTGGACCTGCTGCGATCCGGCAAGCCCACGGCCGTTGGCGCGGCCACCGCCATCGTCGTTGGACTGGTTGCCATTACACCGGCTGCCGGATTCGTCGGGCCCATGGGGGCACTGGCCATCGGGGCAATTGCGGCCATTCCGTGTCATTTCGCCCTGGTCATCCGGGCGAGGACGCAACTGGACGACTCGCTGGACGTGGTGGGGGCGCACGGTGTGGGTGGTGCCGTCGGTGCGCTGCTCACCGGAGTGTTCGCACAGGCCGCCTACAACGGAGAGGTGGACGGCTTGCTGTTTGGCAATCCCGGTCAGCTCGGCATCCAGGCGCTTGCCGTCCTTGCGGTCATCGTCTACTGCGGCATCGTGACGTTCGGGCTGCTGAAGCTGATTGGAACCGTGCTTCCGCTGCGCGCCGATGCAGCCGATGAAACCGTCGGCCTCGACATCACGTTGCACGGCGAGGAGGCGTACCTTCACGCGGAGTCGGCGGCACGCGGCAGCATGTAGCCGGCCGGCGACTGCATTGTCACGTTCGCTGCGAAGACGGAAGCGCCGTACGTGCAGCCTGGTGCGACTGTACGGGGGGCCCGCTTTCGGGCGGCCATGCGTATCACGCCGTCCCCTTGGGCGCGTCGAAGTGCGATCGCACGTGGGGGCCGCCTTTACAGGCGGCCCAGCGTCTGTCACGACGTCCGACGCCGTCTCCGGGTCGTGGAAACGACAGCGAGTGCCGATGCCTGAAGCGCGAAGACCCGATCTGGATATGATCGGCATCTGATGCCCACGCCCAGTCTGGACGGCATGCGGGTGCTGTTGCTCGAGAGTCGTCGCGCCCGCGAGCTCGCGTCGCTCATCTCAACCTACGGCGGCCAGCCTCTGGTGGCGCCATCCATGCGCGAGGTGCCGCTCGAATCGAACCCAGAGGCGCTGGCATTTGCCGACGCCGTGGTCCGTGGCGAATACGACGTGGTGGTGTTGCTGACGGGCGTGGGGACGCGATACCTCCTCGACCTGGTCGAGCGGGCCCGGGGCAGCCGCGAGCCCTTCGTCCAGGCGCTCGGGCGCACGAGGGTCGTGGCGCGAGGGCCGAAGCCGCTGGCCGTCCTCAGGGAACTGGGTGTGCCGGTGTGGGTGGCCGCGCCCGAGCCGAACACCTGGCGCGAGC
>CAZDLW010000054.1:0-24649 GCA_964505975.1 uncultured Bifidobacteriaceae bacterium
CGATACGCGCCTGCGCTGCCCTCCGGCGGGAAGTGATACGCGATCATTACTACGGAGTTCATTCCCAGATCTGCGTTCTCACGCCGGCTCATGGTGACATGGCGCCGCGGCATATGCAAACGCAGGCGCCGTTGACCAAGCAGTCCTCGTCGCCGCCCGAACGATTTCCTTCACGGCTGTTGCAACGCACAGTACCTGCCCCACCGTCATAGCCGGATACAGCGGCAGCGAAACCAGGCGAGGATACAGTTCGAGGGCCTGTGGGCAGGCGTTGTGTGGCAGATGCGTATGAGCGGCGAAGAACTTCAGCAGCGGTATCGGAATGAAGTGCACGCTTGCGCCGATGCCCTTCTCTTTCAGCCGCTCGATGACTTGGGCACGTGAGATGGTGAGATGATCGAGATTCAGTCGCAGTGAATACAGGTGCCACGAATGTCGACATGAGGCGCTGTCGGGAGGCCGCTCGATTTCAAGTACGTCCTCGAACTCCGCATTATACAAGTGCGCGATGTCTGTTCGTGCCTTCAGGAAGCGCTCCTGCTTGCGTAACTGGTGAATACCAATGGCAGCATGGATGTCACTGAGGTTGTACTTGAAGCCGCTCGCCGTCACATCGTACTGCCACGTCCCCTGCTCGGAGTACCGGTTCCAGGCATCCTTGCTGATGCCGTGGAGGCACAGCGTCCTCATGGATTCGAACAAGTCGGCGTCGTGAGTCGTAACCATCCCTCCCTCGCCGGTGGTAAGGTTCTTCGTCGCATAGAAACTGTACACCACCGCATCGCTCTGGGATTGCGCACGCGGATCGCGGGCACCAATCGGCGTACCGCGGTAATGAGAGCCCACAGCGTGGGCCGCATCCTCGATAACTAGCAGATGGTGGTCGCGCGCGATGCGCCAGATCGCGTCCATGTCGCACGGTAGCCCCCCCAGATGTACGGGCACGATGGCACGCGTCCGGCTCGTAATCCGGGCGGTGATGGATTCGGGGTCGATGTTGCCGTCCTGCGTGATGTCGGCGAGAACCGGCGTTGCACCCACGTGCAGGATGGTGTTGACCGTAGAGCAGAACGTCAGAGGTGTCGTAATGACCTCGTCGCCTGGTCCGACACCGGTCGCTGCAAGCGCGAGGTGCAGCCCAGCGGTGGCGGAATTGACCGCAAGGGCGAACGGAGCTCCGACGTAGGCTTTGAACTCGGACTCAAACTGCGCCGTGCGTGGCCCAGTCGTGAGCCAGCCGGAACGTAACGTTGCTATCACCTCGTTGATTTCGTCGTCCTCGATCACGGGGAGACTGAACGGGACGTGTTGAGTCATGTGGCTGCCTCTCTGTGCAGGAAATCTGGCGCGAGCCGGTTTGACGCGAATGATGGGCGAGGGGGGACTGGAACCTACTCGGGTCGCTTGAACATGGCCGCCCGACATGTGTTGAACACTATCGCCAGGTCAGTCACGAATGACGCCTGGTGGACGTACTGCTGTCCAAGCGCGATTTTCTCCGGAAGGATCAGCCGCTCGTACAGTACATCGGGGTCAGGAGCACTGCCGAGCAGGGCTGCCTCGTTCCAAAACTTCACCGACGCGGCATCTGTGATTCCTGGCCGGACCGTGAGGATCTCGGCGTACTCGGCACGGAAACGATCGACGTACCGCGGGACCTCCGGACGTGGTCCGACGAGGCTCATATCGCCCTTGAGGACGTTCAGTAACTGTGGAAGCTCATCGAGTTTGGCTTTCCGAAGTACCCGTCCGACCCGAGTGATCCGTGGATCATCACCACACGTAATCTGGCGCCCCTTGTCGGCGCCTGTGATCATCGTGCGGAACTTATAGATCCGGAACGGCTTGGACCCTCGGCCGATGCGCTCCTGACTGAATATCACCGGCCCGTCGGAGTCGAGCTTGATGAGCACTGCCATCACGAAGAGGAAAGGCCAGAGGCAGATCAACCCCGTAAGTGCCACGGCACAATCGAACGCCCGCTTAGCCATCTGCGTCGTATAAGGGGGATGACGTCGATTCGCGACGTCGCGCGTCAGAGTCTACGGCCCGCGCTCCGGAATGAGCGATCAGGAGCGTGTGTAGAAGTCTTCGATGGCAACAGCCACGTGTTCGCGTTCGTCTTCGCGAAGTTCCGGGTATACCGGAATCGACAAGACTTCACGGGATGCGCGTTCTGCTTCGGGAAAGTCCCCCTCACGATAGCCGAGGTGCAGAAAGCAGGGTTGGAGGTGCAGTGGCTTCGGATAGTAGACCGCTGTACCGATACCTCGTTGTGTGAGGTAATCGCGAAGGCGGTCACGTTCGCGGACTCGCAGCGTGTACTGGTTGTAGACGGAGAGATTCCCGCTCATCACGCGCGGCCGGACGAGCAGCCCGGCCTGCTCGAGGCGCTCGAACCGTGCATCGTACCACCCGGCATGCCGCCTGCGGGCCTCGCTCCAGCCGTCCAGGTACGGAAGCTTCGCCAGCAGAACGGCTGCCTGCAGGGCATCCAATCGAGAGTTGAAGCCCACTTCCTCGTGGTGGTACATCTTCAGCCCACCGTGAACGCGCAGGCGCCTGAGTCGCCTCGCCAACTCCGCATCGCGCGTCATCACCATTCCGCCGTCACCGAATGCGCCAAGGTTCTTCGACGGAAAGAACGAAATGGCTGCCGCATGCCCCAGCTGCCCGACCTGTTGCGAGTCACCATCGTGGCACTGGCGAGCGCCAATGGACTGCGCCGCGTCCTCCAGTACGAAGATTCCGTGCCGCTCGGCGGTTTTCATCACCGTTCCCATCGGGGACATCTGGCCGAACAGATGCACGGGTACGACGGCGCGCGTGTGGGTCGTAACTGCGCGCTCCAGGCCGGTCGGGTCCAGGTTGAACGTCAAGGGGTCGGTATCCACGAACACCGGCCGCCCGCCCGCGTTGTGAATCGCGCCACATGTCGCAAAAAACGTAAAAGGCGATGTGATGACCTCGTCACCACGCTGCAGGTTCAAGGCGCGGAGCGGCAGCAGCAGTGCGTCGGTGCCGGATGCGACGCCAATCGCATGCGGCACGCGAAGATACGTGCAGATCTGCTCCTCCAGCGCTTCGACCATGCCGCCGAGCACGAACGCCTGGCTGCGAAGCACCTCGTCGATCTTTGCTCGAACCGCATCACCCGTTTGAGCGAATTGTCTCTTCAGATCCAGCAGTGGAATGTGTGTCATCGAGCCCGGTCCGGCATCAGATCGCATGTGCGACGCTCTGGGCGCACTGATCACTCAAGTCGGGCATTGTTCGTGCGATTCGAGCGCCACATCCATAGCTGGAATAACTGTGTCGTCGCCCCGCTTCAGATAGGTCCGCTGACATTCGACACAGGCGCCACGCTCCCCAGCGTCCCGGAAGTCGATCCGGTGTCCGCACAGACACATCCATCCCACGAGACGCGCCGGATTGCCGACGACGAGCCCGAACGCCGGCACATCCCGGGTGACGACGGCTCCGGCGCCGATGAACGCATAGCGGCCGATCGTGACGCCGCAGACGATCGTGCAATTGGCGCCGAGCGTTGCTCCTTGCCGAACGAGGGTCGGCCGCAGCTCGTGCATGCGGACGATTTCGCTGCGGGGATTGATCACGTTCGTGAACACCATGGAGGGGCCACAGAACACGTAGTCCTCGAGCGTCACGCCCTCGTACACCGAGACGTTGTTCTGGATCTTCACACCGTCCCCGATGGTCGCGCGCGGACCGATCACCACATTCTGTCCGATGCGGCAATTTGCGCCGACCCTGGAATGCTTCATGACATGCGATACGTGCCAGATCGCGGTCCCAGCGCCAATCTCGACGCCATCGTCTACGAATGCGGAGTCGTGCACGAAGTAGCGAGACGGCCGCGGCGGCGGCGCTGCTCGACGCGGATGCTCCAGCGCCGCCTGGCAGGCCTCGAGCACGCGCAAGACGCGAAGCGCCTCGGCGCCGTCGGTGCGGGGGCTCTGTCGAGTGCGAATACAGTCGAGGAAGTGCGAGCACTCGAGACGAAGCGGCTCGCCGCCTTCGACCGCAACCGTTTCTCCCTTCGCCTTGCTGGCGACGGGAACGTGACTCTTCCAGTCGATCGAGTGCGGATACAGCACGAGTTTGTCGACCGGCTCTACATCATCGAAGACCGCCATTTTACGGTCGCCGACAACGATGAGCTTCTGCTCCTTGAAGGGATGGAGCCACGAAACGAAGACGTGAGCTTTCACGCCACTTGGAAACGTCAAGAGGCTTACCGTGACATCCGCAATCCGCTCATGCAGATAATTGCCTCCCTGTGCGGCAATCGACTCCGGTACTTCTTGAAGCAGTCCGAGGATGACCGAGATATCGTGAGGGGCGAAGGACCACAGGATGTTCTCTTCCCGTCTGATCTTGCCCAGGTTGAGGCGATTCGAATAGATGTACTGGAGACGCCCCAGCTCCCCGGAGTCGACCAGCTCACGCAGTTTGAGAACAGCGGGATGGTACCAGAGCAGGTGGCCCACCATCAGAATGCGGTGCTGGCGAGCGGCGAGCTCAACCAGTTCCTCGCCCTGGGCGACGGAAAGGCACAGAGGCTTCTCGACGAAGACATCCTTTCCGGCGAGTAGAGCCCGGCGGACGAGCTCGCCATGGCTCTCCGCAGGCGTGGCAATGGCGACTCCCTGTATTTCCGAGTCCTCCAGGATCGCCGACAGCGAGCTGGTGATCTCGACCTCGGGGTACTCGGCGGATAACAACGCGTGTCGCGATCCATCCACCTCGCATATCCGCGCCAGAGCACCCAGCGCGTGGAAGTTCCGCAACAGGTTTCTCCCCCAGTAGCCGGCGCCAATGCATGCGATGCGGGTGAAGCGTGTTTCTTTGTAGTCTGTCATTGTCGGTTCTATAAGCATTTCTTGATGACACCCAGGTAGTGCGTGCAGAGGAACGGCAGTTTGCTCAGCAGATGACACCCGAGCCACGTATACCGCGCCATCATGCGGGTCAGCGGCGGGACGAGCGTGATCGGCTGCAGCTCCACCTCGCACGAAGGGAAGAGTTCACGGATCTCGCGTTTCGATAGGCCACGTACATCGCGGTTCCATGGATTGTCGACGCGGTAGTCGTACCAGACAATCACTCCGTGCGGCCTGACGACCCGCAGCATCTCTCGGGCGACCTGCCGCCGCATGACCTCATCGAGGATCGAGGTAAAGACGGTCGACTGAAGAACGATGTCGAAGGTGGCATCATCGAAGTTCAGCCGCATTGCATTTGACGCGAAGAGCTTTGTGCCAGTCGCGCACAACTCCCGCGCTGCTTTGATTCGCTCCGGGAGCAGGTCCACCCCGACAGTGTGCTCGGGCCGTGCGCCCCACTTGACGAAGTCGCGCAGCCACTGTCCGGACCCGCACCCTACTTCCAGCACTGTGCAATCTTTCAGATCCAGGATTCCGGCCCGAGTCAGTGCTGCCAGCAGGCGACGCTCGCGTTCCTGCATCATGCAGACGTGCCCGGGACTGAACCACGAGTAGACCCCGCGGTCGTGCCGCCGCGCGTAGGCGACCCGAATTCGCGCCTCCTCACGGCCAGGGCCGCAGGCGCGGTCATGCATGATTTCAGGACCTGCCACGAGTTGCCAGCACTTTGTGCGTGAGCCAGCGCCGCTCGAGACGCGCTCGTTCACGACCGCTGATCACCTGGTTCCCCCGGCTCGCGCGCAGGTGCTCCAGCAGCGTATTTACCGGGACGAACCAGCCATTGAGGCGGCTCAGGCGCGTCATCAAAATCTTGAAGCGTGGTGAAATTCTGCCGTCCCGCACGAATCCACAGGCGAGGTGCGTGTACATGATGCACGCCCCACCTTCGGCCGCCAGTCGATCCTGATGCTCCTCGCGGATCATCGATGTGAACGAGCGGACATCTGCGCCTTCCGACGCAGCGAACCAATAGTTCACGTAGGGGCGCTGAGGATCGTGGTACGGCATCACTGGACAGGCCTTCAGTGTGTTGATGTCGCCAAACGTGAAGTTCCGCACATACGTGATGTGCCGCCGGCATATGTCGCCCCAGAAGAGGGGACTTCCCTCCACATGCCCGCTGAACGCCTCTCGCGCCTTCAAAGCATGGAGCGCCGAATAGATGGCCTTTCGGGCCCCGGAGAGGCGTGCCTTCCCCCAGTAGATGGCCTCGCCACAGCCACTGTGATTCGCAAGCGAATGCGGGTAATGCCCGAACAATTGACGAAATTTCTCCAGCCCTTCCGCAGTGACCGGGCGCGGCGAAGTGTGGAACGCCACATTGTGGAGCGCGATCTCGAAGCCGTTCGACTGCAGCTCGAGTACCCATCGCAGGTAATCAGGGTCCTGACAGGTGGCCCCACCGATTCGTGGCACGCTCGTTCCCGTGAGCGGCCACACGGCCTTGGTCGTCCGGACTCCCAGATCGGCGAGAAACTCGTAAAGGACGCGTACGTTCCGGGACGTTTGCAGGTCCGGGTCGTCGAAGATCGTAAAGGCGAAAGCGCGCCCATCCGGCCAGGACACCCGCTGGGGAACCGTGTCGTGCACGGGGCCCTCGCGCGATGACATTGCGCCGGGCGTGGGCAGGCCACGGCTCACAGGCCGAGCCACCGTGCGATGATGTTCCGCTGCACCTCGGAGGTACCGGAATACAGCGTGCTGGCTACCGCATCGCGTGCCGCGCGCTCGATCTGATACTCGACCATGAAGCCATATCCCCCATGGATCTGAACGGTATCGAGTGCGGTCTTGATGAGTGATTCGCTGACGAACAACTTCGCAATGGACGCATCCATCGTCGCGTTCCGCAGATTGTCCAATCCCCAGGCAGCTCGATAGACGAGGAGCCGGGCCGCTTCGAGGTGGACCTTCATGTCGGCAATGCGGTGCGAAACGGCCTGGAACTTGCCAATCGTCTGACCGGACTGGCGACGCGTGCGCGCATACTCAATCGACTGCTCGAGCAATCGCCCCATCGTTCCCACGTGACCCGCGAAGAGCCCAACTCTCTCCCAATCCATGGCGTGGCCGAACAGCGTCGCTCCAGCTCCCACGCGGCCCAGAACGGCACTCTCGGGCACGAAGACGTCCTCGAGCACAAGTTCACTGATGGGTGATGTTCGCAGGCCCATCTTTTCGAATCCCTGGCCCGCACGAAACCCGGGCGCGCCCTTCTCGACGATGAAGGCGGTGACGCCGCCGAAGTATCCCTTGTGACGATCGGTAGCCGCGAAGACGATGAACAGGTCGGCTGTCGGCCCATTGGTGATGAAGGTCTTGGTCCCATTGAGCACGTACCCGCCGTCGCACGGCTGGGCCGTCGTCGTCAGCGCGAAGGCATCGGATCCCGTTCCTGGCTCCGTCATCGCATTGCCGCCGATCAGCGTTCCGTCACAGAGCCCTGGGAGGTAGCGTTGCTTCTGAATTTCGCTTCCGTGCTTCCAGATCGGCACCACACAGGAGAACAGGTGTGCGCCAAGGGAGAACACGAGTCCCCCGTCATGGCAGCCGTACCCGAGCGCCTCGAACGCCACGGCCGTCGAGAGGGCATTCAGACCACCTCCGCCGTACGGCTCCGGTACGGGCATTCCTGGGAGCGCCATCTCGCCGCACTTGCGCCAGAGTTCGCGCGCAAAGATCCGATCGCGATCTCTGTCGACCACCCGGCCGTTGAGTTCGCGCCGCGCGAACTCGATGATTGACGAGCGCAGCATCGTCTGCTCGTCCGTCAGGCCGAAGTCCATCGCTCGGGATCCTTCAGTCGCTGATAGTCCACTTTGTCGGTCGACGTCTTCGGCAGCGCGTCCCGAAAGACGAACCAGTCCGGAATCATGTACATTGGCAGATGTTGCGCACAGAACGCCTTGAGCTCGATCAGAGAAGGGCGGCCCTCGCCGCCGACGTTCAGAAAGGCTTTGATACGAACACCCTGTTCTTCATCCTGTAACGCAACTGCTGCAGCCTCCTTGACGGCCGGGTGCCGGTAGAGAGCCGCTTCAATCTCTCCAAGCTCAACGCGGAAGCCACGGCGCTTCACCATCCGGTCGCGGCGGCCCAGGAAACGGAACGTCCCCTGATCCTCCTCGACGACGATGTCCCCAGTCCGGTACCAGGACTTGTCTTCCGCTCCGTTCAAGAAGGCTGCTGCCGTGCGCTCGGGAAGATTCCAATATCCCTGCATCACCGCGGCCCCACCGATGCACAGTTCGCCCTCCTGCCCCGGAGTGACATCGTGTCCGTGTTCGTCTACCACCCGAGCGCAAAGGTGCGAGCACACCGCACCGATCGGATACGGTCTGGTCTCCTCCGCAGGAATGACATCGGGAATCTGGAAATACGTGCACACATTGGTTTCGGTGGGGCCGTACAAGTTGAAATATCGCGGCGACGGGACGAGGGACTTGAAGGTGCGAAGGTGTCGGACCGGGAAGACCTCGCCTGCGAATAGCACAAGGCGCAGAGGCGAATAGTCGTAGCGCCGAACGTTGCCGTATTGCGCCAGCAGACTCAGAATCGATGGCGCCGAGTACCAGATGGTCAAGCGCCGCTCCGCGATAAATAACGCCAGTCGCAGCGGGTCCTTCGCGACATCGTCACTGATGAGCACGAGCGTCGCTGCGTGCTTGATCGACAGGAAAATATCGAGGATCGACAAGTCGAAGTGGAACGGCGCGTGGGACGAGAAGCGGTCATCCGGGCGTGGCTCGAAAACCTCCGAGCACCAATCTACGAAGCTCGAACCGTTTCGATGCGATAGCATCACGCCCTTTGGTCTGCCAGTGGAGCCAGAAGTGTAGAGGATGTATGCGAGATCGTCGGGGGTCCTCGCGGTTGTCACCGCGACTGGAGCTGGAGCGCTGTCCTGCGCCAGCTCCAGGGCTTGTCTGACGCCGTGGGCTCCTCCAGCCTGTGGCAGCACGATCAACTGCGGGACCTCACCTGCAGCCTGGAACGCCATTCGAAGTCCATCGGCAAAGCGCGCCTCGAGCACTACCACGCGCACGGAGCAATCGGCAAGAATGTAGGCATTTCTCTCGATCGGCGCATTGAGATCGACGGGCACGTAGGCGGCGCCGGCCTTCAGTGCACCGAACAGAGCGACTACCGCATCGATGGACTTGCGCAGGCAGAGCCCGACCCGATCGCCCGGGCGCACGCCGAGATCGCAAAGACGATCGCGAAGCCGGTCCGATAATTCGTCCAGTTCGCGATAGCTGATCGCTCCTTCTCCAGGCTCTTCCACCGCTGTGCGGTCCCCGTGAGCTGTGGCGGAGGCACTCAGGTAGCCTGCGATAGAACTGTTCACCGCCATGACGACCTCACAATCTGCCGTGCACGAACCTGACAATGTCTTCCACGGTGTTGAGGTGCTCAATCGTCACATCGTCGGACCTGAATTCGATTCCGTAAAGTTCCTCGAGGTGCACGACCAGCCTGGTGGTCGCTACGGAATCGAGAATCCCTCCCGTGATCAACGGTGTCGCATCACTCAGTTCCTGTCCCTCTACACCTGGCAGGAATTCGCGCAGGAGATACTCCCTCACTGTCTTCCTGATCTCGTCCTTCGTCATGGCTCTCAGTTCCGGCATTGTCCAGCGCTCCCTGTTCATTTGTCTCTGTGCGCCACATTGCTCCCCGCGCTCAGAGGTGGATGGGGCCGTCGCCATCGCCCCTCGTCATGTGGATGCGCTCGACGCTGCGCTCGAACGGCTGAAGTCTCGCGACCACTGCTGGACAGACGGAGAAGATGAAGTTGGACGGACCTCGAAGAAAGCCCGCCGCAGTCATCGCCTGGCACCATGAGCGCGCGAGCTGGTTGGTGACGATGATATCCGCCGATGTTCGCTCGACATACGCAGTTGCTGCTGCAACGACACGATCTTCGCCTCCGGGGATCGCGAGGCAATCAACGATGGAGGCTACACGCATCCCCCCGAAGTGCTTATGGTCTCTCATCTGTGTATCGAGCAGGACGATCCATCCCAGGTCATCCGCGCCATTGCGAATCTTCAGCCGAGTGAATCTGCCGTCCGTCTGCGGGTACAACGTGTTCAACACGCGCGCGTCCCGGACGCCGATCATCGCGTACTCGTTCTTCGCCTGCGCCCATATGCAGTCTGCCCATTCGCCAAAGCAGCGCACCTCTTCCCACGTCGTCGCGGCGAGTGTCGTGGACCGGCGTCTGAGCCGCTGTACGCTGTGGAGTCCCAGCCATCCCAGGCCGGAGAAGGCGAGGGCATCGAGTGCCGCGCGGTGTGCCCGGGTCTGCCGCAGAAATGTGAGCTCCCTCAAGAATCGTCGCGGGTGTCGCACCTTGAAGTAGAAAGGGCATGAGACCATCTGCCACTTCAGGTGCTTCTCGAGCTGCGCGACCGGTTCATCGTATCCACCCATCCCCACTGAGAAGAGCCAGGGATACCGTGCAAGCGCATCGCGGAGCATCTGCAGTCCGATGAGACCGTATCGACGGTCGACGACCCCTTCGGATATCGGCAGATGGTAGTGCCCGACACGTACAATCTGACCGTCGAACGCGAAGTCCTGGACCCTGACGATGTACGCACCACGCACGACGGTGTCCTCGACCGCCACGAAGTGTTCCTGGAACACTGGCACGCCATCGTGCTTCGGCAGCCAGTGTGACACCGGGGACTCCGGGAACTTCCCTGAGGACCCCTTTCCCATTCGCAACCGGACGTTGAACTCCCGTACCGCCGGGAGGTGCTGCTCCCGAAAGGGATGGATTGCAATCGTCACGAGACGTACACTGCGGCAGGGCGCGCAGGCCGCCGCGCCGGCTGATTGGCAGGAAGGTGCGCCAGCCGCGCAGAGCGGCACCGTGCAAGCCACCACCTGGCGTTGCGGTAGGCGGAGTCAGGCATCCGGAGCATTGCGCATCGTTGGCCGTGCAACTTTGCAATAGTACGAGCCGAAATTGCTTCCTGCCGGCGCCAGCCCGGTGTCCTGTTCGGCAAGAAACCGGGCACTCTGCGCTAGGCGGCGCGTGGCACGCTTTCTGCTTGACGGCCATCGCGTCGCCCCCGAAGGCCGGTGGCCCCCCGTTGCGGTGGTCGCGGGTCCAATATCCAGTATTGCCAATGCGTGCGTTTCCGGCTGTCCGACGCCGTCGTCGGATGACGACATCGGTGGGTACGGGGATTGTCGCACTCGCCAAGGAGAGCTCAATGAGGATGTCTGCACGAGTTCGTGGACGTCGGTTTCAGGTGGCGATGCTGCCGGTTCTTCTGCTCGGTGCAACGCTATCGTTCGCGGCGGATGCATCGGCGGCTACGTACTACGTGGCAACGACGGGAAGCAACAACAACAGCTGCAGTGCCGCGCAAAGTCCGAGCACGCCCAAACGCAGCATCACGGGGGCCGGTGGGGGGCTGTCCTGTCTCACTGCCGGCGACAAGCTGCTGATCCGAGGCGGAACGTATCCCGAGGCCATTAGCAGTTCTCAGACCATCCCCGCCGGCACATCGTGGACAAACCCGGTCACGATTGCATCGTACCCAGGCGAGCGAGTCACGCTGAAGCCGACGGGCGGGGCCAACCTGATTCAGCTTCACCACTCGTATGTTCGTTATGTGATCTTCGACGGCTTGACACTCGACGCTTCCACCGGTCACTTTGGAATCTCGCTGTTGTCTGGCGTGGCATATGTGAGATTCCAGAACATGGAGATTAAGAACGCGCCCTACAGCGGCATCTACACTTCGCCAACCGCAGGCGGATTTAACGAGTTTCTGAATCTGAATGTCCACAGTAACGGTCAGGACCGGTACGATCACGGCATTTACCTGCAGAGCGACAACAACCTGATCGAGGGTGGACACTGGCACAATCACAAGGGCTTTGGGATTCACATTTACACGTCGTTTTCGGGACAGAGTGCCGACAACAACATCATCCGTGGCGTCCGGGCCTACAACAACGGCCATGATAATGGCGCGGGTATCATCGTGAGCTCTGGCACAGGGAATATCGTTTACAACAATCTGCTGTACGGTAATCCCGGCTACGGCATCGTCGTGCAATATGGCGATGTGAATACCGAGATCTACAACAACACCGTCTACAACAATGGTCTCGGTGGCATCTACGTCGGCTCGACCAGTTCGGGAGCGACCGTCAGGAACAACATTTCTTTCGGTAATCGCGGCACCGCAGTCGACAACAGAAGCAGCACTGCAAAGCTCTCGAACAACCTGACGACTGACCCTCGTTTCACGAACCCGACGGGAGGGGATTTCAGGCTGCAGGCCAACAGTCCTGCGATCGACAACGGTGTCGCCCTGGCCAAGGTCACCATCGACTTCGATGGTTTCCGTCGACCGCAGGGATGGACTCACGACCTGGGTGCCCACGAGTTTACAGGCGACCAAGAATCCGCACTACCGGCGCCGCCAACGAACGTGCGGCTTACACAGGTCAATTGAGGAAAGTGGGAACGGACCGTCGCCATCCATACGAAACGAGAGTTTCACGGGAGCGTGGGCAGCAGGCGTGGGGTTGGAGTAGCAGGATGCACGCTCAATCCCAGAGCACTCTCCCATGCCGGCCGTACACGCTCCCATGACAACTCCTCAGCACGCGCTCGTCCAGCGCGCGATAGGCGACGTACCAAATCTGTATCCGACAACAAGCTGAAACAGGACTCCGCCATCGAATGGTAGTCCTCGGATCGAACGAGGACACCATCCAGCCCGTCTCTCACCAGATACGGCATCCCTCCGACGGTGGTCCCAATCACCGGCAGGCCACACGCCCACATCTCGATGACGGACAATGGCATGTTTTCGACGCGATTAGTGTGCAGATGAATGTCGTGCTGCGCGGCGAGCGCCGAAATCAACGCTTTGGGAACCAACCCTGCGAAGCGTACGTTGCGCAGATGGAGTGCACGAACGAGCGTGCGGCACTCGGTCGAAAGCTCGCCTTCGGCGCCAGCCATGGTCAGGCAGGCCTCCGGATATCGCTGCTGTACGAAGGCGAACGCCCGCAGAGCCATGATGGGATTGTAGTTCGGGTGCATGCCGCGCATATACAAGAACTTGGGAGCGATCTCAGACCTCTCACGGTATTCGTACCTGTCGAGCTCGATGAAGTTCGGGATAATTGCGTGCACCGGCACGTCCCATGCCACCAACGCCTCTCGTATGAAATCGTGCGGAGCAATGATCATGTCCGCTCGGCTGAACACGGCACGAGTCCACCGTGGCCACCGCGCAACGAACTCAGGGATCCGCCCACTACGCAGGACGACAACGGTCCTCCTGTTGGTGAAGCTCGCGTACAGTATAATCAGCGACTCGTAGACGAATGCGCGGCCGCCGAAACTGTTGACCAGGACAGCGTCCGAGCGCAACACCGACCGCGACCCTCGGCAGACGATGTCTGCTGCACGTCCGATTCCGGACCTCGCGCCGCTCAGTATTCTGACGGTCGTGCCGGCCTCGTGTAGTTTCATGCCAAGCAGCGCTCCTTGCGTCGGGGGGCCACTGGGATCAGTTGGCGTGATGACGAGGACGCTCTTCATCAGCTGACCGGCCGGAGCTCGACTCCGTCGCGAACGACGCGAGGCAGCCTGACTGATTCGTACATGCGCTCCATTTGCGCTACGAGCGTATCCCAGGAGAACACCTCTTGTGCACGACGCTGGGCCGCCGCGCCAAGTCCTGCGGCCAGTCTTGTATCTGCCAAGAGCATCTCTATACGCTGCGCCATGGCTGCGGCGTCATTACGTGGTACGAGCATGCCGCAGTGACTGCCAAGCACTTCCTCTGCCGATGCAAAGGAGGTGCAGACGATCGGCAATCCCGCGGCCATACCTTCGAGCACGGCGTTCGGGAGCCCTTCGTAGTTTGAAGTGAGACACATCACATCGGCGGCAGCGAGCCACCTCGGTATATCGGGCTGCGAATCGAGAAGCCGGACACGGGTGCCCACGCCGAGTTGGCCGAGAGCCTCGATCTCCACTTTGTTGTGTTGGCGTCCAATTCCCAGGAACGTAACGTCTGGGAGGTGCGCACAGACGATTCGGCCGACCTCCAGGAACATCGGATAGTTCTTCTCCGGCGCTTGGCGGGCGATCATCACGACAAGTCGATGGTCTGACGGCAGATCGAGATCCTGTCGGACTCGCGCACGCGCCGCCTCCCGATCACAGAACGGCAGCTCCACCGCGTTTGGCATCACCGTAATCGCGTCCATTGGAAGCCCTCCATACATGTGCAAGGACCGCGCAACGGCTCGGCTGTTTGCCAGGCGCACCGTCCGGCGCTGCAGCATCCACTCGGACACGCGTAACGCAAATGAGCCCGCAGTGAGCTCGGCCCGATCGCTGGCAAACACATGGTCGACGCCTGCCACAACGGCCGCCCATCTCCCCCAGAGGTTTGCACATGTGAGCCATGTGTGAACGGCATCTGGCCGTATTTGACGGATGCTGGCCCGCAATCGGGCGATGAAGATGGGGGCCGGCAGGGCGTCCTTATCGACGTGCACAACGGATCGCGCTACTTCGTCGAAATCGGCACGCAGTGAGTCGGCACTGTCTCTGAAGTAGATGACACTCTGCTCACATTTGGCGGTATCAATACGCCGCAGCAGGCCGAGCAGCTGTTTCTCGGCTCCGCCGACACCCAGCTGCTCGATGATGTGAAGCACCCGAGTGGGGCGCATACGCTCCGACGCCGAGGCGTGCCTCACGTGACGCCCGCGACCCGCTGAGAAGCCTGTTTCAATCACCTGCTCCGCAGCTCGACGAGCGGGTCAGCGACGTCAAGACCTGTCTCGGCGCCCGCCGTAGGATGCCGAAGTCCACGATGCCCAACAGGAACCCCACGCCGTATCCGATGTGGTAGCTGGCGAACACCGGCGGAAGTGCCGGGAACAGGCTCCACCCGGCTCGGGCGGCGCTGCTGACAGACGCGAGGATCGCAGCCAGCGTATAAGCGGCTGCCATCAACCCTGTCGCCCACACCGCGGGGGCCCACCAGAACGCGGCGGTGGGGAGGAGCGCACACGCAAGCACGAAACCGGCGGGGACGAGGTGCCGAATCGACGCCGGCAGTCGATGCTTTCGAATTACCCGCACCTTCCAGTACCCGTACTGCAGGTACTGCCGGAACAGCGCATGCAGCGACGCGCGCGGCGTGTAGTAGCTCCGGATCCGTGGAGACTGCCAGATCCGTCCTCCGCTGCGGACGAGACGCAGATTCAGCTCGTCGTCCTGGTTGCGAACGAGCGCCTCGTCGAACAGACCGATTCGATCGAATACCTCGCGCCGATAGACGCCGCCGAAGACGGTATCGGCAGGTCCCTCGTAATCGGGATCGTGCCAGCGCGCCCCGCCGACGGAAAACGCGCTGTGGTGTGCGGCCGCAATCGCACGCTGCCAGTACCCGGACGCCTCACAGATCATCGCACCGCCCACATTGTCTGCCTTCGTCTCCTCGAGAACCTCGAGGCTGCGACACAGATAATCGGGGGCATATCTGTTGTGCGCACCCATAATGGCGATGAATCGGCCACGCGCTTCCGCAATGCCCGCGTTCATACCGCACGGTGTCGTGCAACCCGGATTGTCGACGACTCGCACCCGCGCATCGTCACCCGCCAGCCGCTTCAGAACGTTCCTGGTCCCGTCGTCCGATCGGCCGTCGGCGACGATGATCTCGAAGCCACCGGGAACCGGTTCCTGCGCGAGCAGCGATCGTAGGCACGACTCAATCGACGCGCGCTCGTTCCTGCACGGTATCACCGCGGAGATCGAGAGCTGCCCGCGAGTCTGTGTTACCGAGCGCATTCCGATATGGCAGGGTGATCGAGCGCACGTGTGGCGTCGAGCAGCTGACTCCGATGCGGCTCGCCCAGCCTCTCACCCAACGTTGTTGCGATTCTGGCGACCAGCCGGTCCCAGTCATGATCCCGCGCCACCAGCTGGCGCCTGGTGACTGCGTCTCTGGACAAAGCCTCGGGCCGGAGGGCTTCAGAAAGCGCGTATGACCATTCGTCGCACGTCCGCGCCAGACGCACGACATGCGCGAAGCCAGTGAGCACATCTATCGGGGAGCCGACAACCGGCCGCCCGCTTGCCAGGTACTCGTGCAGCTTCAGCGGATAGATGAACTTCGTGTAGTCGTTCACTGCATAGCACAGCATGCAGGCATCGAGGTGTTGTACGTAAGCGGGAAGCTTGCCTACGGGTTTCGCACCCAGCAGATGGACGTTGCGGCAGGCCCTGAGCTCCCGGATCACGTCTGACTCACCAACGTGCTCGATTGGACCAATAAGAACGAACGACCACGAGACGTGACGCGTTGCCAGCTTCAATACGAGCGCCAGGTCGAGCTGAGGCTTGATGCGGCCCACGTACCCGACCCGCGGCCGAGGAATACACGCCAGGTCCTCGGGCTCTTCATGAGGCGTGGCGAATGCCTCGTAGTCGACGCCGTTGGGCACGAACTCCGTCTTCGGATTCAGGTGCCCCTTCTTCTTCAGCAGCGCGGGCGAATGAATGAAGACTTGATCGACTGCGGAGATGAGTTGCGCCTCCGACGCGTCCAGTGGCATCTCGATATCGGAGAAGCTGTATTCGTCGTCGATGTGATAGCAGCTGACGTCGTGCGGAATGCGATGAATCACGTCGCCGAAACGCGGACGCCACACGTAGACGACAATCTTCCGGCATCCACGTCGCGTCAGCATCTCCCGCGCGAGGCGCAGTCGCCAGTCCGCCGTCCAACTGGCAACGCTCGCCGGGCGTCCGACCATGGGGAGCCACCATGGCGGCCTGAAGATGGCAAATCCGAGTTCTTGGGGATCGCCGAAAGTCGCACGCGAGAGCGGCGAGCCGGCGTTTCGGAACCAGTCCCTCCACCATCGTGGGGGAGTCACCCAAACCACATGAAAGTAACCGGCCAGGCGCCGCAGAATCTGGTGCCGCGGCTGCCACGGAATCTCCCACCGTTCCGGCACGAAGCCGAGCACACCGACATCCGGCACGACAGGCGGCTGTGAGGTCACGAACACGTCCTCAGGTTCGGCGGTAACGTCGTGTCTAGGCGCGACCACGCAGCGCGCACGTCAGCCGTTCGATGGCGCGTCCGCGTAATAGTGCTGCAGGTAATCGGCGGCGTAGTAGCCACTACCCGTCCGGCGGGAGTCCCAGTCGTTCAGCACCGTGCCAATCACCGGCACACCGTCGGCCTCCAGGAGGTGCGCGGCCATGGTGGCCGCCTCCCGCCTCGTATGCCCCGCCCGGACGACGAGCACGACCGCGTCCACCAGCCGCGACACGACCCGCCCATCCGCGACACTGAGCACCGGCGGGCTGTCGATCAAGATGGCGTCGAACTCCGTCCGCAGCCGGTCGATGAGCTCGCCCATGCGGGCGGTATGCAGCAGGCGCGAAGCACTGCCGCTGCGTGAACCACTTGGCAACGAGAACAGCCCCGGCACGCGAGTCTTTCGTGCCAATGCCTCGACCTGATAGTCGGAATACGGCGTCTGCTCTCGCAGCAGGTCGCTCAATCCCCAGGTATTCACCTGGCCGAAAATGCTATGGACGCGTGGCCTGCGCAGATCGGCATCAATCAGCAGCACGCGCTGGCGTATCTCCGCCAACGCCACCGCGAGATTCGTGACGACGGTGCTCTTGCCTTCGCCCGGAGACGGGCTCGTCACCAGAATCACTCGCCGGTCGTGTCCGTTCTGACCTGACATCAGAATGGATGTCAGTGTGGCTCTGAAGGATTCCGCCGTCAGCGAATCCCTTCGGTTCCACGCCGCGAGCTCGACCGGCTCATCCGACGCACGGGCCAGGCGTCCCGCTCGCCGCGATGCAGGAAGAAAGGCCGATCGCTTCCGGCTCCCTCCGAGCAACAGGCTTGGGTCGGCTTCCGCCGACGGAATCACGCCAAGCTCACGTAGATTCGTCGCCAGCCCCATCGAGCCCGGCTCGCGGATACTCGCGTCGGCGCGATCCCGCACGAGAACCAGCGCGACGCCGAGCATCAGGCCAGCGAAGACTCCCATCGACATGTTTCGCGGTAGGTTGGGCTTGGAAGGCGCGAGCGGCGGCCATGCCGGATCGACCAGCCTCGCGCTGACGGGGCGCAGGGCCGAAGCCAGGCTGGCCTCTTCGCCGCGTTGCAGCGTCGTGTCGTACAGCGTGCGGTAGGTATCCACTTCTCGCTGGAACATGCGGTACCGAATGAACTTCTCGTCCTGCTCCGAGAGCACCTTAGTCTGGTTCTCGAAACGAGCAACCAGCTGCTGTTCGCGGTGGAGAGCCGTCTCGTACTCGGAGCGGATCCGGCTGAGAATGTTGTTTCGCTCGCGCGACTGGGCTGCTTCCAGCTCGTCAATCTGCGCCTGGAGCCGCCGGACTCGGGGGTGCGCGTCGGTGAGCGATGTGGTCGCCTCGGCCAGCTCGCGGCGCAGGTCGGCGAGCCGCACCTCGTATTGGCCCATCGGGCCTCCATCGAGCAACTCGCCAAGAGGCGCCGCCGGTCTCGCCATCGCCGTGCGGTACACGGACTCCTTGCCGATGCGCTCCGCCTGCGCCCGCGACAGTTCGGCCTGCACGTCGAGCAGCCGCTGTTCGGCGATATTCTCCACCCTGGATGTCACGATCAGGCCGGACGCACCGGCGTAGTCGAGCAGCTTCTTCTCGGATTCTTCGAGTCGCGACTTCAACAATTCCTTCGCCTTGTCGAGCCAGGCGCCTGTGCTCTGATAGAGCTGCCACCGTTCCTCCAGGTTCTGCTCGATGAACTCCTGTGCAAGCGTGTTGGCGTAGCTCGCGGCCGCTTCAGGAATAGTGGACTCCACTGTGATGCGCACGATGCGCGTGCCCGTTTCCGGAGTCACGGTCACGCCACTGCGTGCTGCCCACAGGCCGTCCTCCCACTCCGATGCTCCAGCGTGTGACGAAAGTCCGAGCCACCGCCTGGCGAAACCCAACGGATCCAGCGGCACGAGCCTTTCCTCCGGCGGCTCTGCCGACAGCTTCGCGTGCACGCGGGACTGGAGCGTGCTGCTTCTGAGAAGCTGTGCCTGGGTCTGCAACTGCGAGGAATCCCAACTGCTCAGAAAGGAAATCCCTTCGAACGGCTGGCGATCGCTGGCCTGGCTGAATTCCAGCGTAGAGCCGGTGATATAGATCGGAGTTTGGTACAGCGTCAGGATGAAGGCGAACAGGGCGCCAACCGCGGATGCTGCAAGGAGCAAGAGCTTGCGGCGGCTCAGGACTTGCCAGTACCGCAACCACTTGGCGAATTCGTCGCCGGCGTCATTGCCCGACTCGATCTCCACGTATTGCACAGGCGGCCCGGATGGCAACTGCCGCAGGACGTTCTCGAGGTCGGCGCGCTGGCTATCGTCAGACGATCGTCGATGAATCGGCAAATGCGCCATGGAACTCAGAAACCCCGATAAATAGCCGTAGACGTAATGGCAGAGAGGGCCGTCTGCAGCGTGCGCCCCAGAACGGTGCGGGCCGCGCTGTTCGGCACGAAGAGGATGTCGTCCGGCAGAAGCTCGAGATCGTTTGCTTTCCCGTTGAGGATGTCTCTGAGGTTTGCGGCGATTTCGACATGCTCCGAGTTTCCCGAAGGACGGAGGACGATCGCCCGCTGCGGAGCCGCGGCGGCCGTGAACCCCTCGGCCATGGCCACCGCATGGAGTCCCGAGACGGTCCTCCGCTCGTTCAACACGAATCCGCCAGGGCGCCTGACTTCGCCGATCACGTATACGAGGTGGGCGCGCGGCACGGAAATCACGTCGTTGGGGAAGATGATGATGTTGTCTTCGGGATTCGTCGCCTGGATGATGCCGTTGAGGCTGACCTCGGCCACGCTGAACTGGCCGGTTTCGTCCATCACCGCCGATTCCAGGGGAATCATTCCCCACTCGGCCGTGCGCGTGATCTTGACAAGGCTGCCGGCTTCGGGCCGCAGTCCGCCGGCCTCGGCCAGAATCTCGATCAGCGTCTTGCGCCCGGCCAGCCGGTGCACGCCCGACTGATTCACAGCGCCAATCACCGACACCGGCTGGCTCCGATACTCCACGATCGTGACGGCGATAACGGGCTCCTTGACGTAGACCTTCAGGCGCGTGGAGAGATCCTTCTCCAAGCTTTCTACCGTGTGGCCTGCCGCCAACAAGCGGCCCAGCAGGGGCAGGCTGATGTACCCGCTTGGATCGATACGGATCGAGGGACTGCTGACTTCTTCCGCGTCCAAGGCATTGATGGCAATGACGTCGTCGGGGCCCAGCACGTAATCAGTCGCCCCCCGGACAGGAGCAGCCTGTGTGTCCGCCTCGCGGAAAACAGGTTCTTGCAAGGCTCCCGCCGCCACCGTGGCGGACAACAGCGCCATCGTGAGCAGCACGAGGAATCGAACCCTCGGAGATGTCATGGTCTCACTCCTGTCGTGCCGGTTCGGAGCGGTCTCGATTGAATGCTAGCAAGAAACCTTCCCACCGACATTTCTACGGGCCTGCCTCTCAAATGGGCGCCCATGCCACTTTGGGGAGTGCTCGCTCCGGGCAGCGCGCCAGGGAGATCCGCCATCATCTGCCCCACGACGGGACTTTCGTCCGCCCGTCCACGATCTTCCCGTTCCGGTCCTCAGTAATCGGCCACGCGGTTCAGGACCGTTCCAACGATGCACCCACGCCCGAGCGTGGCGATTGCCGCCGCGACATCCTCATAAAGGGTCGTTCGGCTGCCGATCACGAATAGCACAGCGCGCATGACGTGCGCACCGTCCCGTGATTCCGGCAGAAGACCAACGGGTGGACCGTCCACGACAATCCAGTCGAACCGAGGGCTGCATGCATCGAGCACCGCGCGCATCCGATCCGAGGCCAGGTCCTGGCCCGGGTCGGGATCGCCACGGCCCGCCGACATGACGGACAAGAAGGGCGACACCTCGTGCAGCGGCGGCCCCGGGCGCCCCGACCGGAGCACATCGAGCAGACCGGCCGTGTTGGGCAGCTCCAGCAGCTCGTGGACCGCCGGGCGCCGCACATCTCCATCGATCAGGAGCACGCGGCGTTCGAGGGCCCTGCTGAGCGTCAGCGCGAGGTTGACGGCCGTCAGCGTCCGCCCTTCGCCGTTACGCGCACTCGTGACGAGCAGCGTCTTGAGACCGCGCTCGGCACTACCGTCCCCTTCCCACACGCTCCGGTTCTGAATGTCCTGTAGAGCATCGGCCAGCCTTCGGTACTCCGCGACCGAGGCCGCCGAGGCCTCTGGGCTCACGATGAGTTTCGCGTTCGTCGCCGGCGTGCGGTTGAGGAGCGTTACCCCCGCTCGGGGAGCTCCCGCAGCCATCGACGCGCGGCGAACGACTGGCCTCAGGCTCGCGCCGTCAGGCCGATGTGGTCCTCCCTGGCCTTCAGCCGGATAGGACTCGAACGGCACGTCGTCGGCCGGGCGCACGGGCACATCGGCGGGCGTCGAGCGTTCCGACTCGCCACCGTCGCCCTCGGCCACCCGCCTCAGCGCGTCCGCGATCCGGCTCATTCAGAACAGGCTAGCGTGAGCATGCTGATCCATTCAGGACCGCCGCGAACCAAAGAACGCGAATCTCCGGGGTCTGGAGGCTTGCTCCGCCCCGGGACTCCACGTGACAGCGTGCGGGGCTTTCCCCTCGGAATCCACCTTGACGGACGGGGCCGCCTGCCCGTTCTGAGCGCCGGCAGTCTCCGGCGTGAGGCCCTCGTCACCCTGTTTGCTCAGTCGGAAATCGCGCGAGACGTCGAGCACAATCGCCCGATCCACCGGGCGGCGCCCCAGAGCAAAACCGTTCACGAGCGCGTTGTCGCACATGACGTTCACCATCCTGGGCACACCGTGGGAGCACTCGTGAACGAGCATGACGGCCTCCTTGGTGAACATGCGCGAGGCTTCCCCGCCCGCCGTGCGGATCCGGCTCGCGATGTAGCCGGCAGTCTCCTTCAGGCCGAAGGGCGTCAGCTCGCACCGCAGCGCGACCCGCTGTTTCAACTGGCGAAGGCCGGGTTCTTCGAGACGCGCGCTCAGCTCGGGCTGGCCGGCAAGCACGAGGGGGAGCAGCTTCTCCGTGGCCGTTTCCAGGTTCGACAGGAGGCGAATCTCTTCGAGCAGCTCGGCGCTCAGACTCTGCGCCTCGTCCACGACCAGCGCCGTCGTTTCACCCCGGGAGCCGCGCTCGCGGAGCAACTGCTCGATTTCGGCCAACAGCGTCGTCTTCGACCGCGACGCCTGGGGGCCGAGATCGAACGCTCGGGCGAGCACCTCGATGAATTCGTCCCTTGTCAGCGTTGGATTGTTCACGCAGACGCACCGCACGTGGCGGCACCACTCGGACGCAACGGCGGCTCGAAGCAGCGTGGTCTTTCCCGTCCCCGCCTCGCCCACCAACAAGGTGAGGGCCTTGCCCGCCGACAACCCATATTGAAGATTACTCAGCGCCTCGTGATGGCTCCGCGTCAGATAGAGGTATCTCGGATTGGGCGTCAATTCGAACGGCAGCTCGCGCAGGCCGTAAAAGTCTTTGTACATGAGGCGCGACGCTGAACGGGTGATCCGGGATACGAACGTCAGCCGTCTACCTTCGACAAAATGAAGGCCGCCAGTCCAAGCAGGATCGCGACCAACCCGACGGCCACAGCCACCCGGCGAGAGCGCAGATGCTGCTCGCCGGCCATCATCACCGGAATGGTTCCAAGCACCGGGAGCGACAGGGCATGCACCACGTCTTCCTCATCGGAGAAGGTCGAGTCCCTGTATTCGAAGAGCGCCACCAGCCCCAGGCCCACCATCGTGCCCCCAGCGGCACCGAGAGCAACCATCGTCCAAACTTGACTGCCGGCGGGCGTCGAAAGGGAAAGAGCCGCCGACACTCCAGCCGCCAGTGGCATCACGACCAGCCATTTCCGGCGCGCGAGAATCCGGACGACCTCGTCGGGCCCATACCTTTTCCGTGGCAACACGTCGCCTTCCCCTCGCGAACACGCCTCAGCCCTGAGTCGTCGAGGTCTCTGGCGACCTCACGGGTCCGCTCGTGCAAGGATACCGCCACGGGAGCGTTCAGGGCACTAGAGAAATATCGAGCCCCGGCCATCGCGGCACCCGGATGTAGCTTCGCCCCCTCAGTCACATCGAGGCAACTGACCAGTCGTTCAGCGTCGGGATGGATCAGGGATCGCGGGGCGAGCCGAGCGTCTCAAGCGCTGCATCACCCTGTTCGGATGATGTCGATGACCTAACCTGGGACATCGAAGAGCAAGAGACCTTCCGGAGGTGGGCAGCAGTACAGAACGAGGAATAAGGCTCAATAATTCAATGCCTTACTGGCACATTTCGAACCAGAAATCACTTTCAAAAGTCTCTGTGTTCTCAGACTTTAGCCAGACATTATCCCGATGTTCTCGCGATAGGCCGCCCGTTAGTCGCCCCCGCATGCCTGGCCTGCCCGACGTGGCTGGTAAGTGGAATCTACACGGTTACACGCAGGCGCGTACCTGCACATTTGCCGAGGCGCGAATTTCCTCGAATTTTCTGCGCTCGGGCCGCACACCGTCTGGCACGGCGTTTGGCATTGGCCCGCGCGATTCCATGACATTCGGATAAAGACGCGGCACCGAAAGCGCCACTGGGGAGCCGCTTTCTGGCCCGTGCCAGAGGCGCGCCTCACAGGGCCCTTGCGGGGTCCCATATTCGCGGCCCGCACGCAGCGCGGGCCGCTCCTGGGAGAAGAGCCTCCTATCGAAGACATGACACACACAATTCAATCGGCACGACAACGTCTCGCGCTGTTCCTATCCTCCACCATCCATACTCGACACCTCCGGCTGCCTCTCTCGGGCGTCCGGAGACGGCAGGTCTTCACACTTGGACTCCCCGCCTGGGTCCTGCTCGCACTCCTGGCAGCCCCTCAGGGGACGGCCGCCTCCACGCTGACGCTCGCCTGGGAGCCGAGCACGACTCCAGACGTCATCGGCTATGTCGTCTATGTCGGCAGGGAGCCCGGCTCGTATGCCGACGCCCACGACACCGGGGGGGCCACCTCGTGGACGCTGCCGAATCCGGTCCCCGGCCAGCTGTACTGCTTTGCCGTGGCCGCCTACACGGCCGGCCCTCTGTTAGGCCCCCACTCGAGCGAAGTGTGCGCCTTCAGTAACGCGCCCCCGCTGCTATCGCCCCCCGGCAACCACACCAGCGCCGTTGGTGAACAGGTCACACTGCAGTTGCAGGGGTCGGATCCGGAGAACCAACCCGTCTCCTACGCGGCTACGGGTTTGCCACCGGGCATCGCCTTGACGACCAGTACCGGTTTCATCGCCGGAGCGGCGCACACGGCTGGCACGTACACGGTCACTGCCAGCGTGACGGACGGCACACTCGTGACCAGCCAGACGTTCACCTGGTCGGTCGTATCCACAGGGGTCGATACGACGCCTCCGGTGTTGACGATTACGTCCCCCACCACGTCGGACACATACAGCATTAGCAGCCCCTCAATCGTTCTCCGCGGGACGGCCACGGACGACATCGGAGTCGCGGGCGTGTATTGGTCGAGCAACCGATCGGGCTCGGGAACAGCCACCGGCACGGCGGACTGGGAGGCCACAGTTGC
>CAZDLW010000055.1:0-24396 GCA_964505975.1 uncultured Bifidobacteriaceae bacterium
ACGAAGCCGAGTGGTCGCCGGACGGCCGCACGGCGTACGTGCCGCTGGCGCCCGAGGCCGGCCCGGGCGCGTGGCTACCGGAGCCAACGGAGCGGGGCTCGGAGGCGCCGCCCTCGCGAGAAGCGTCGGTCACGGTGCTGAAGAGTGGGAGCGAGAGTGACCCAGCAGCGGAGGACACGCAGCCCGGTTCGAACGCGCGGCTCGAGCATTTCCTCCGGGAGAACAACGCGGCGCTGGGCGCGATCGAGGTCGCCACTGGCGAGACGCGTGTGCTGGTGCCCGCCGAGACGACGCCCCGGCCCTCCGTGCTGCGCATCTCGGCTTCGGGCCGTTGGCTGAGCTATCTGTCGGTCTTCAAGGACCATGGCGTGACGAACCAGGTCAGCACCATTGATCTGGGCTACGTGCGGTCCGGCGGCGGGCCCGTGCGTACATTGGTGGCGGACCTTCCGCTGCTCGACGATTACCATCGACTCAACTATTCGTGGCACCCGAGCGAAGACCGGCTGGTGTACCTGAAGGATGGTCAGCTCTGGCTGGTGGACTTCGGCTCTGCCGGTCCTTCGTCGCCCCGCCGCCTTGGCGTCGAGCTCGGTGCGCTGGCCCCCACCATCAGCTGGTTCACGCGCGACGGTCGCAGCGTCGTCGTCGGTACGGATCCCATCGATGATCGGGCTTACGGTGACGTCCGGCCTCAGGGGATCGCCGTCGTCCCGCTCGACGGCGGCCAGCCTGCGCGCGTGCGGATCGATGAGGGCTGGATGTACAACGACATCTTGAAAGCTGACCCGCGCACGGTCTGGCAGCCGGATGGCACATCGGTCACGCTGCTGCTGACGGAACGTTCGACGGGCGAGCGTGGGCTCGTGCGCTTCGACGCCGGCCGCGGAGGCGCTGGCGTGCTCTGGAAGGGTCACGCCCGCATGACCAACATGACCGCGGGCGGCAGTCATGACTTCATGATCGGGACGTACGAGGACATCGCGACGCCCGCGAACGTCTACCGCTTCGCGGCGGATTTCGCCAGTAAGGAACGGGTCTCGCACATCGACCCGCGGCTGGATCAGGTCGCCGTCGGCACGGCCGATGTGTTCGAGACGGTGGTGCCGCTGCACGACGGCACCGTCGAGCGGGTGCGCACCGCCGTCCTACTACCAAAGGGCGCCAAGCGCGGCGACCGGCTGCCGGCGATCGCCATGATCTACCCCGGCTCGGATCGGACGCAGGCGGTCGCGCGTTTCGGCGGCGGTGGCGACATCACGGTGCCGAATCTGGTCTTCACCAGCCGTGGCTTCGCCGTGATCGTCACGCACGTGAAGCTGGGGCCCAACCGTGAAGCAGGTAACCCCCTCAAGGAGATGGTCGACGTTCTGCTGCCGCAGGTCTACCGCGCCGCCGAGCTGGGCTACGTCGACGTCGAGCGCGTTTCGATCGGTGGCCAGTCCTTCGGCGGCTATGGCACGGCTTCGGTCGTGAGCGGCACGAATCTCTTCCGCGCCGCCATCGCGGTCAGCGGCATCTACGATCTGGCGGGCACGTACGGCCACATCGGCGCCGACGGGACCTCCTTCTTCATTGGCTGGTCGGAGGGCGGGCAGGCCCGCATGGGCAGCCATCCCTGGGCCAACCTGCGCCGCTATCTCGACAATTCGCCTTACTATCAGGCCGACAAGATCTTCACGCCGCTGCTGATGGTACACGGCACGGAGGACATGGCGTATCATGATGCGCAGAAGCTGTTCACGGCGCTGCGCCGTCTCGATCGGCCCGCGCAGCTCGCCAGCTACCACGGCCAGGGGCACGTGATCTCGAACTGGAGTCGGCCCAACGCGGTGGATGCCGCACGGCGGATGGTCGAATTCCTTCACAAGCACCTCGGAGATCCAGCGCCCCGGCCGGCGCTCGAGAGCGATGGATCGCCCGCGGGGCCCAACCCGGATCGTTGATGCTGCCCGAACGCTCGGCCCGGCGTCGCTTCCTCGTAGGTCTCGCCGGCTCGATCGGCGCCCTGCTCGTCCACAATCGGCCGCAGCTCGCCCTCGCCCGGATCGCCGCGCGCGGGCATCCCGAGCCGCGCCCCGGCGTCGACGCGTCAGTCTCGACGAGATCCGCGCCGCCATCGACCGGCGCTTCGCCTGACCGGTGCACACCGGCATTGACACGAGACCGGCTGAAGGGCTAGCCTTTCCTCCATGAACCGACGCCAGAGCTCCTACGCCTATCGCTATTACGCGACCCGTTGCACGGGCCGCGCGCGGAGGCGTATGCGCGAGTGACGCGCACCTCGTTCTCTGGACGCTCGAGCGGCCCGTGGATTCCACGGGCCGTTTTTTTTTGGACCCTGTGCCGGGAGAACCACCCCCATGCAAGCCATCGATAGCCAAGCCGCCGCGACGTCCGTCTTCACCCGACAGGATTGGGCTGCCTACACGCCGACCGACCACGAGGTGTGGCGCATCCTCTACGCCCGCCGCATGCGGGAGCTGCAGAGCACTGGAAGCCGCGTCTTCCTGAGGGGTGCGGAAGCGATCGGCCTGCGTCCCGATCGCGTACCCGACCTCGACGAGGTCAACGCGCGCCTCCAAGCACGGACCGGCTGGTGTGCCGTGCCCGTGACCGGCTTCATCCCGGCCGGGCAGTTCTTCGAATGCCTCGCCCAGCGCCGCTTCCCGACTACCGTTAGCGTCCGACCCCTGGACCAGCTCGATTACCTCCCCGAGCCGGACATCTTCCACGACGTATTCGGCCACGTGCCGCTCCACGCCGACGCCGTGTTCGCGGACTTCCTCCAGCGATTCGGCGCGGTCGCTTCGCGCGCGCGCACCAGCGAGGCGACCGAACGCATGGCCAGGCTCTTCTGGTTCACGGTCGAATTCGGCCTGATCCGTGAGGACGGGCGGATCAAGGTCTACGGCAGCGGCCTCATCTCCTCGGCCGGCGACGCCGCAAACGCGCTCTCCGACCGCTGCGAACTGAGGCCCTTCTCGCTATCCGACGTCATGGCACAACCGTTCGAGATCGACCGATACCAGGACGTCCTCTTCGTCGTCGACTCTTTCGATCACCTCTTCACCGCGGTCGAGGAGGCGCAGGCCAGGCACGCCAACTGATGGTTCATGGATGGCCGTGCGAGCACCAAGCGCCGCGATCAGAACGGCGCGTGAGGAGCCGCTGTGCCCATGTGGACGATGCGATGAATCTGTTCCGGTCGGGGCCGTAACCGATCTGGCGCGGCCCCGTACCGTATGCAATATTGCACACCAAGCGCACTAGCCTCAACTGTACCATCCGGATTCCGCCACGACCGCGTGCCATGCGATACGCGCGCCGGTCATGCGTGGCATCGGGGGTGGCGCCATTGATCCAGGTCGGCGCAGCCGACGTCCGTTCCACTTCCCAGCGAGGAGGCCTGCCATGCGTGGTGCGATAGTCAGGACGCGATCGGGTCCGCCGGACCGATCTCTCGCGAGCGTAGCGGATCGAAGCGCTGGAGGGCATGCGGCTGGCGCGGCCGGCGGTTTCCGGCTGGTGCTGGTCGTGTTGTTGTGCACGGCGGCGTTCGTGAGCGACGCGCTGGCGCAGCAATCGGTCGGCGGTCGGGTCATCGACCACACCGGCCGCCCGGTCGCGGGGGCGCAGGTCGTGATCGCGGCGGGAGGTGCGCAGCTGGGAGCCGTGACGAACGCGCGCGGCCAGTTTCTGATCCAGAACGTTCCGGGCGATCAGGTCACGGTGCGAGTGGTGATGATGGGCATGCGCGAGGCCACGCAGACGGTGAGGGTTGGCGCGACGGACGTCGTGATCGAGCTCCAGGAGCGGGCGATCGGGCTGGACGAGATCGTGGTGACCGGCACCGCGGGTGAGCAGCTTGCGCGCTCGGTCGGCAATGCGGTGGGGCGGTTGCAGGTCTCGGACCTGCAGCAGGTGTCGCCCGCGCAGAACGTACAGAAGCTGTTGAGCGCGAACGTGCCGGGCGTGCGCATCATGGCGACGAGCGGCGAAGTCGGCACGGGCGGTGTGTCGCGCATTCGGGGCGTGAGCAGCCTCACCTTGGCGGCCACGCCGCTGCTCTACGTGGATGGCGTGCGCGTGTATGGTGCCGACAACGCGGCCGCTCTGGGCGGCATAGGCTTCCGCGTGACGCACCAGCCATCGCGGATGAACGACATCAACCCGGAAGACATCGAGAGCATCGAGATCATCAAGGGTCCAGCAGCCGCCACGTTGTACGGCACGGAGGCGGCGAATGGCGTGATCCAGATCATCACGAAGAAGGGACGCACGGGAGCGCCGCGCGTCAACGTGACGCTGAAGCAGGGGGCGAATTGGTATCCGGACGTCTACAACATGTTTCCTCCGGTCTACTACCAGTGTAGTGGCGTTTCGCGCGACCCGTCGAAGAACGTGCCCGCGGCGCTGCAATGCAATGCGGGCGAGATCACGGAGGTGAATGTCCTTAAGATCGATCGCGACATTTACGGCAACGATTGGTTCCGCACCGGTCACATGCAGGGCTACGCCGCCGAGATCAGCGGTGGCGCGCAGACGGTGAACTACTTCGCCTCGGCGAACATGGAGAAGGACCAGGGTGCGCTGCCGTACAATTTCTACGACCGATTCTCCGGCCGGGCGAACCTGGGCTATGCGCCGCACGAGCGCGTGAGTGTCGACATGAGCCTGGGCGCTGTGCGCGGCAAGGGACAGTCGGCCTCGACGCAGCAGCCGCTCAGCACGGCGATCATCTGGGCCTGCCCGGCGCCGGGCTGTGAGCCTGGAAGTGGTCAGCCGAACGCACTGGATGGCCCGTATCGCGGCTACATCGCGTACCTTCCGGAGGTCTACCAGAACGAGATCGAAGGATTCCAGGAGCTGGACCGGACCACGCTCGGCGTGACCACGCAGCACCGCCCGTTTCCCTGGTTCAACCATCGGCTGGTGATTGGCGGCGATTTCACGAGCACGCGCAACTCCGATCTGTGGCGCGCGACGGGCAGTCTCGGCAACTTCAACCCGCAGGGCCGCCGCCGCGTGGTGAATCTGCGCACGAGCTACTCCTCGATCGACTATGGTGCGAGTGCGACGCTCGCTGCGCCGGGCGACCTCGCGTTCACGACCTCCGGGGGGCTGCAATATTACCGTCGCATGGACCAGACGACGTTCGCGCAGGGCGAGAACTTTCCAGTGCTGGCGCTGGAGACGGTGACATCCGGGTCCTCGCGAACTGCGACCGAGGACTTTTTCGAGAACAAGACATTCGGCGTGTACGTCCAGGAGCAGATCAACTGGGCCAATCAGCTGTATCTCACCGGTGCCGTCCGCGGCGATGACAACAGCGCCTTCGGCGAGAACTTCGACTTCGTCGTGTACCCGAAGTTGTCCGCCTCCTGGGTGGTCAGCGAGCGGCCGTTCATCGAGAACATCGGCTGGCTCGGCGACCTCAAGCTGCGCGCGGCCTGGGGCCGGGCGGGCCAGCAACCCGATGTGTTCGACGCGCTGCGCACCTACCAACCCACGATCGGGATCGACGGCGCCGTGGTCACGCCCGAGAACCTGGGCAATCCGGATCTAAAGCCGGAGGTCGGTGAGGAGCTCGAGGTCGGCTTCGACGCGAGTCTGGTAGGCGACCGGCTCGGCGTCGAGTTCACCTACTTCCGCCAGCGCACGCTCGACGCGATCGTGCGGGTCCCGACCATCCCGTCGCTCGGTTTCCCCGGCGTCCAGTTCCAGAACATCGGCGAGGTCCGCAATCGCGGCATCGAGCTGGCGATCAAGACGCAGGCGTACCGTGGTCGTTCGGCTGGTGTCGATCTCGGGTTCACGCTCTCCTCGAACAAGAACGAGGTCGTGGATCTCGGTGGCCAGCCGCCGGTGGTACAGCAGGCGGTCTTCGGCCAATACCACGTCGAGGGCTTCCCCCTCGGCGGCATCTTCTTCCGCCGTGTCGTCTCGGCGGATCTGACGCAGGTCAACGGCCGCAACGTCGCCACCAACGTGATGTGCGAGGGCGGCGAACTCGTGCCGGGGACGCCGTTCTCGCGCGGGGGTGGCGCGCCGGTGCCCTGTGAGCAAGCGCCCGACGTCTACTGGGGCCAGCCGGTCCCAGAGTGGGAAGGCAGCTTCCACTCTACCGTGACGCTCGGCCGGAATCTCCAGCTCTACGGGCTGGTCGATTTCATCCGTGGCCGCACCATCCTGAATGGCGACGTCTCGGCCAACCACCGCTTCTTTCTCAATTCGCGCGCGATCCTCGAGCGTACGGATCCGATCCTGCTCGGCTATGAAATCTTGGGCGGCACCGGCGTGCAGCAGACGGGGATTCACAGCGGCGACTTTGCGAAGCTGAGGACCGTGTCCGCCACGTACACCTTCCCGGACAGCTGGACCGACCGGATCGGCGGCTCACGCATCGCATTGACCGCATCGATGGACAACGCCGCGACGCTCTGGCGCGGCACGACCGAGCTGTTCGGTCATCGGATCATGGACATCGAGCGTTCCAACCAGATCGGCGGCGCGACGGCCGGACTCAATGCCTTCCATCAGGAGGGCTGGCCCTCCCTGCGTCGCTTCGTGACCACCCTTCGCGTCTCGTTCTGAGGAGGAAACCATGCAGCTCATGAGCGAGGTCAGTCATCCCGGGACGCGGCGTGGCGTGGCCGGCCCTCTGCTGCCGCTGCTGTGCGTTCTCTTCTCGATCCCCGCGTGCAGCGGGCTCGACAGCGTGCTCGAGGTCGAGATCCCCGGCAAGGTGCTCGAGTCATCGCTGGACAACCCCACACTGGCCGCAGTGCTGGTGCGGAGCGTGCTCGCGGACGTCGAGTGCGCGTGGAATCAGTACACCGGCGGCGCGGCGATCCATTCAGATGAATACATCCCTTCCTCCGGCAACGGTCACATGCGGGACTGGGCGAGTCGCAAGATCATCGAGACCGATGCCGGCTTCGGAACCGACGTGTGCGGCTCGTGGGGATTCCCCATGTACCAGCCGCTCCAGACGGCGCGCTTCCAGGCCGAGGACATCTTCCGCCGGCTCTCAGCGCCGCAATTCGACGACGTGCCGGGTCGTGTCCAGCACCAGGCGACGGTGCGGGCGCTGGGCGCATGGCCGCTGATCGCCATGGGCGAGGGCTTTTGCGAGGTCAGCGTGCCGGAGACGGAGGGTGCGCCCGGTCCGTTGCTGACGCCGGCGCAGGTGCTCGCGCTGGCGGAGGACCGGCTCACGGAGGCGCTCACGCTCGCGCAGCAGGCGAACAGCGCGGACATCATCAACATGGCGCGGATCGGCCGCGCCAGGGTCCGCCTCAATCTGGGCAACTATGCGGGCGCGATCGCCGACGCGGCCGAGGTGCCGGCGGGGTACGTCAAGAACGCCTCACGAGACGAGAGCATCCCGCGCCGCCACAACTACCACTTCGAGCGGATGAATGCGACGTCCGGATTCCGCCAGCATGGCTCGATCTCGGATCACTATCGCAATCTGACGATCGCCGCCGACGGCCGGCCCACACAGAACGACGGTGTGGCGGATCCGCGCGTCAAGGCCCAGACGACCGGCGCGCTGGCCGCCGACTTCGCGACGATCCACTGGTTCCATGACAAGTACACGTCTCGTTCCACGCCTGTACCAATGGCCTCGTCCAAGGAGGCGCAGCTCATCATCGCCGAGGCAGCGGTCCGCATGAATGATCTGGACCGCGCGCGCACCGTGATCAACGCGCGGCGGACCCAGCTCGGGCTGCCGACGTTCAACCTGCCGGCGACGCAGGCGGAGATGCTGGCGCTCGTGCTCGAGGAGCGGCGCCGCGACCTGTTCGTCGAGGGCGGGCATCGCTTCAACGACATGCTTCGCTTCCGCGGCACGGAGTGGAACATTCCGTTCCTCGGCGAGCCCGGTTCGATCCATCCGAACGGACTCGATCAGACTGGCGCCGAGTACGGCACCACCACCTGCATGCCGCTTCCCATCAACGAGCGGAGGGGTAACCCCAGGATCGGGTGAGGACGAGGCAGCAGGATGTCGTTCGCCTGCAGGACATCCGCGCACTGCGCGGCGGGGCGGGCTGCATCACGACATCCGCGACCCGTGCGGCGCGCCGCCGGCGCGCGAACTCCGAGAACCTTCGCTGCGTCGGCCGCTGGCGCGCGTCGGCGGGCATGGCCGCAGCAACTCGCAGCAAGGCGATTCTTGACATTCCAATCTCCGAAGAGGATCTTCACAAGAGCATCTCTCGCGGCGTCAACCGCCGCAGGGCGTGAATGGGCCATTGTTCAAGCCGGAATCGCTCGCGATCAGGATGAACGATTGCGGCGCGGCCAAAACACCCCGCGCCGTGTATCCATCCCGTCTCCAGCTCCGGTTGCGGTGTATGCGCACGAGCAATGGTATGCTCGACACGTCTGATTCGGCATACTGCCGGAGCCTGCCGGGCTACGGTCGACTCACGGCTTGATCACGAGCCGCAACGGGTTACACGCACAAGCTCGACCCGAAAACGAGGGGAAGCAGCCGGGACCTCGCGTCCGCGGTGAGTACGGGCGTATTCCACTCCCTGCTCTGGAGGGCATGCATGCCGAAGCTCCGTAGTTCGATCCACGCTCTGCTCGTTGGCCTGCTGACGGCGGCACCCGTCGGCGCTCAGACGACCGGCGCCATCGCCGGCCGAGTCGTGGATGCCACCACCCAGCAGCCCATTTCCGGCGCTACCGTGACGATCGCAGGCACGCAGCTCGGAACGCTGACGCGCGTCGACGGCAACTTCCTTCTGACGGGGGTCCCCGCGGGCACGCACCGCGTGAGCGCAGGTCAGCTCGGGTATGGCTCCCAGCAGCAGGAGGTCACCGTCACAGCCGGCGAGTCGGCGACCGTGGCGTTCTCCTTGGAGCCGCAGGCGGTGCAGCTCGACGAACTCGTGGCGACCGGCTACGGCACGACGCGTCGCCTGGCCATCACCGGATCGGTCGCCAAGGTCGACGCCGCTCAGGCGAACGTCGGCGTCATCTCGGATGCCAACGACATGATCCAGGGCCGCGTCGCGGGCGTGCACATCACGCTGAACAGCGGCGAGCCAGGCGCCAGCTCGCAGGTCCGCATTCGCGGCGGCACGTCGATCAGCGCCAGCAACGAACCGCTCTACGTGATCGACGGCGTGCCGATCGAGAACGTGCCGAGCGAGACGCGCGGGATCGGCATCAACAGTGACCCGCCTCTCGCGCGCAGCCCGCTCACCCTCATCAATCCCTCGGATATCGAGTCGATCACCATCCTGAAGGATGCATCGGCGACGGCCATCTACGGCAGTCGGGCGGCCAATGGCGTCGTCCTGATCGAGACGAAACGAGGCGCGGTCGGCGGGCTGGCAGTCGAGTACGACGGCTACGCGGCGCTGTCCAACCAGTCGAGGTATCTGGGTGTGTTGACCGGTGACGAGTACCGGCAATTCGTGCAGCAGAACGCACCCGATCGCCTCGCCGGGCTCGGGCAGGCGAACACCGACTGGGAGCGTGCGCTCACCCGCACAGGGATGACGCACAACCACAACCTCGCCTTCTCCGGCGGGGCGGAGAACACGCGGTATCGCGCCTCGCTCAATTACATGAATCAGGAGGGCGTCGTCATCAACAACGGCTTCGAGCGGGTTCAGGGCCGCCTCAACGCATCGCACCAGGCGTTCAGCGACCGGCTGCGCCTCGGCCTGAATCTTACCGCCTCGCACATCATCGGCGACTACCTACCCTGGGAGAACACGGGCGGCTTCGAAGGCGGGGTGTTCACGAACATGGTCATCTTCGACCCGACGCGGCCGGTCAGGACGACGGACCCGGCCACGGGCCAGGAAGTCTTCTTCGAACGGGGCCCCGGCCGACAGGAGCAGCGCAACCCTGTCGCCATGTCCGAGCAGGTCGCGGACGTCGGCAACACGACCCGCACGCTCGGCAACGTCACCGCCGCGCTGGACCTGTTGCCGGGCGTTACCGCGCAGCTGAACGTGGGTGTGGACCGCTCCGAGCACATCCGCCGCACGTATCTTCCCAGGATCAGCCCCGTCGGAGCGGAGTTCGAGGGTCGCGCACGGCAGGTGAGCCGCGACAACACGGCCCTCACGCTGCAGAGTCTGTTGACCCTGCAGCACCGCATTGCGGACACTCACAGCTTCGATATCGTCGGCGGCTACGAGTTCGCCGACTATACGACCGGCGAGTTCGCCGCCGAAGGCCGCGGCTTCGCGACGGATGCCTTCAGCTTTCACAGCCTCGGTGGCGGGAACGTCCTCGTCCGGCCCTTCTCGTGGCGGGAGGACAGCCGGCTGGTCTCCTTCTTCTCCCGCGCGAACTACAACCTATCCGACCGTTATTTTCTGACCGGTGTCCTGCGGTACGACGGCTCGTCTCGCTTCGGCGAGGGCAACAAGTGGGCCCTCTTCCCAGCGGTCTCAGCGTCGTGGCGGATCAGCGAAGAGCCGTTCATGCAGGGGGGAACGTTCTCGGACCTGCGCTTGCGCGCCGGCTTCGGCCTGCAGGGCAATCAGGCCGTGCCACCGTATGCCTCCCTCATCACGCTCACGCCCGGCGGGAATTACGTGTTCGGCGAACAGCCCGTGACCGGCATCGTGCCGAATCGCAACCCGAACCCGAACCTGCGGTGGGAGGAAACGTCGCAGTTCAACGTGGCGCTCGACTACGGTGTGCTGAACAACCGTTTCACCGGCACCATCGAGTACTACGTCAAGAACACCTCCGACCTGCTGCTCGATGTGCCGGTGCCGCAGCCGGCACTGGTGTCGACTCGCCTCGAGAACATCGGCAAGGTTCGCAACCAGGGCCTCGAGCTCGCCTTGGATGGACTGATGATCACGCGGCCCAACCTGAGGTGGCTGGCTGGTCTCGTGTTCTCGGCCGAGCGCAACGAAGTCGTCGACCTCGGTGGCCGCTCCTTCCTCCAGAGTGCGCGGGCGAGCGGTCAGGGTCAGAGCGACACGTGGGCGCAGCGCATCATCCCGGGCCAACCCCTCGGTACGTTCTTCGGCCCCCGCTTCGTCGGCGTGGATGCGCAGGGGCGCCAGCTGTTCAGCTGCGAGCGCGCGGATGCAAGCTGCGTCAACGGGCAAACGACACAGCCGACCGGCGACGACTACGTCATCATCGGGGATGCCAATCCCGACTTCACGTTCGGCCTGCGCAGCCAGGTGGACTTAGGCAGCTTCGATCTCAGCTTCCTCGTCCGTAGTGAGATCGGAAATGACGTCTTCAACAACACCGCACTGGTCTACGCGACAAAGACCAACGTCACAGCGAACAGGAACTTCCTGCGCTCGGCGCTCAACGATGGAATTGCTATCGGCGAGCCCGCCATCTACTCGTCGCTCTGGATCGAAGATGGCTCGTTCGTGCGCTTGCAGAACGTCACGCTCGGCTACACGTTCAATCTGGCTCGCTTTGGCGCTCAGGCCCGGCCTGCCCGCGTGTATCTCTCGGCCGACAATCTGATCCTGCTGACCGACTATACCGGCTATGATCCGGAAGTGCACACGGCAGCCGAAGGACTGGCCGTGCGAGGCGTAGACTACCTGAACTATCCTCGGCCACGCATGTTCACGGCAGGTGTGCGTGTCTCGTTCTGAGGTGTGCACGTTGCTCGCGCTCGGACGCCGGCCGAACCGGCTGAAGTCAGGGAACCTGAAGAATATCGGATCACTCCTACAGGGATCTGCAGCCATGAGGATACCAGCTTTCATGAAGCCGGCCCGAGCCGCCGGGCTCTACGCGGTGCTCCTCGCGTCGCCCATCATGGCGACCCTGCAGGGATGCACCGACCTGGCGGAATCGCCCTTGAGTGCCATTACGCCTGACAACTTCTACCGGAACGAGGAAGAAGTGGTCGGCGGCCTCGCGGCGATCTACGCTCAGCTGAAAAGCTCGCTCTGGGGCTACTACAACCTGAGCGAGGTCACCACGGACGAGATCATCGTGCCCACGCGGGGCGGGGACTGGTTCGATGGTGGCCGCTGGTTGGAGCTTCACCGCCAGACCTGGACGGCGACCAGCAGCACCGCAGGGGACGATATCATTGGCGCGTGGAACGATGCCTTTACCGGCATTGCGCGCGCCAACGTGCTGCTCAGTGTGCTGCCGGATGTGGCCGTGGCCAACAAGGACGTCGTGGAGGCCGAGATCCGCACGCTGCGGGCATTCTACTATTACTTCCTCATGGATCTGTTCGGCGGCGTGCCGATCGTGGAGACGACCGAGATCGTGCCGCGGGAGCGAAGCACACGCGCCGAGGTGTTCGCGTTCATTGAACGCGAGTTGGAGGCGGCCCGCGCAGTGCTGCCATTGCAGTGGCCGGGGAGCATGAACGGTCGCATGACCAAAGGCGCTGCCGATGCCATCCTGGCGAGCATGTACCTGAACGCCGAAGTGTTCACCGGGACGGTCACTGCGGCCGGCCTGCAGCGCGGCGCGCCTCGCTGGGAGGAAGCCATCGCGACCGCGGACCGCATCCTGAACTCCGGCGTGTACAGCCTGGCAGCCGACTGGCATGCGAACTTCCGTGCGGACAACCATCTGTCACCCGAGAACATCCTCGTCGTCAAACACTTGAACCAGGACGGACTCGGTTTCGAGATGGTTTATCGCGGGCTGCACTACAACTCCGGTGCTGGCGGCGCATGGAACGGCTTCTCGACCCTCGCCGAGACCTACTTCGCGTTCGATACCTTGCGCGTAGAAACGCAGCCCGTACCCGGCACCAACACCACGGCAAACCTGCTCATCTCGAACGACAAGCGGCACGAGATCTTCCTGGCCGGCCAGCATCGCAACGTCGACACGGGTGAGCCGGTGCTCGACCGCACCGGTGTACCGCTGTTCCTGACGCCGGAGATCCGAGATGCGGAGCAGGCTCATGAAAGGGAGGGCGTGCGGATCTACAAATGGCCCGCGGATCCGGACCGCGCCGGCTCGCATCACAGCAATGATTACGCGTACTTCCGACTCGGCGAGATCTATCTGATCAAGGCCGAGGCTCTCAACGAATTGGGACGCACCGGCGAGGCCGTCGCCCTGGTCAACACCTTGCGCGCCCGCGTATTCGACCCGGACAAGCCGATCGCCGGCGGCGGGCAGACGGAGGTGCGGGAGCAGATCCGCATGGAGCGGCTTTTCGAGCTCACCGCCGAGGCGAAGCGGCGCCAGGACCTGATCCGGCACGACCGCTACACGCTGCCCTGGTCGTTCAAGCAGCAGCGCGAGGCGTACCGCATTCTGATGCCGATTCCGCAGTCGCAATTGGATGCCAATCCACTGCTCACGCAGAACCCTGGATACTGATTCCAGGAGACGTAGGGTCGTTCTGCGCCACAGCCTGATCTCGTTCAGGTCAGGCTATGGCGCCTTCTTTCAGTGCGTGGTTTGCGCGCTATGTCTGAGCGCCGGCTGCTTTGATGCGGACCGGTCCGCACCGGCATATCCTCTGGCCACAGCGCCCGCGCCCGACGGTCAGCTCTTCACGTTGCTACCTTCGAGCTACACCGGCGTCAGGTTCGAGAACCGCCTCACCGATACGCGCGAGCTGAACGTCTTCACCTATCGCAACTACTACAACGGCGGCGGCGTGGCGCTGGGCGACCTCACCGGCAACGGCCTGCCGGATCTTCTGCTCACGTCGAATCTGGACGCTAACCGGTTGTATCTGAACGAAGGCGAGTACCGCTTCCGGGACGTTACGGAGGAGGCCAGGGTCGCCGGAAACGGGTTCTGGGCAACCGGAGCCACGTTCGTGGACATCGACGGCGACGGACTGCTGGACATCTACGTATCCTATGCTGGCGATGTCGCGGGCGAGCGGCGGGCCAACGAGCTCTACATCAACCAGGGCCTCGACGCGCGGGGTGTGCCGACCTTTACCGAGATGGCGGCCGCGTATGGCATCGCCGATGAGGGATATTCGACGCACGCCGCATTCTTCGACTATGACCGTGACGGATACCTGGACCTGTACCTGGTCAACAATTCGTTTCGGCCGGTCAGCAGCTTCGGGCTGCGCAACATCCGGCACGTGCGCGATGAGCGAGGTGGCGACAAGCTCTATCGCAACGTTGGCGGCCGCTTCGTCGACGTGAGCGAGCAGGCCGGCATTTACGGCAGCGAGATCGGCTTCGGCCTGGGCGTCGCCGTGGGCGATGTCAATCGCGATGGCTGGCCGGACATCTACGTCGCGAATGACTTCTTCGAGCGGGACTATCTCTACATCAACAACGGCGATGGCACCTTCACCGAGGTGCTCGACCGCCAGATGCCGTACATCAGCTATTTCTCGATGGGACTGGATATCGCGGACATCAACAATGACGGCTGGCCCGATATCTTCGTGACCGACATGCTGCCGGAGGATGACCACCGCCTCAAGACGACCGCCGCGTTCGAGAGCTGGGATGTGTATCAGACCAAGCTGAAGAACGACTACCACCACCAGTTCATGCGCAACATGCTCCATGTGAACAATGGCAATGGAACGTTCAGCGATATCGGCCAGATGGCCGGCGTGGCGCGGACGGACTGGAGTTGGAGCGCGCTCATCGCCGATTTCGATCAGGATGGCCACAAGGACATCTATGTCACCAACGGTATGCCCCGCGACCTGACCTCACAGGATTACATTTCCTTCTTGGCGAACGACGCAACCATGGCGGCGGCCAGCCGCAGCAAACGCGTCGATTTCCTGCGGCTCGTCGAGGCGATGAGCTCCACACCCTTGCCGAATTATGCGTTCCGTAACAAGGGCGACCTGACCTTCGAGAATCAGAGCGCCAACTGGGGGGTCGCCACACCGGGCTTTTCCAATGGCGCTGCCTACGGTGATCTGAACGGCGACGGCGGTCTGGATCTGGTCGTCAACAACATCAATCAGGAAGCCTTCATCTACCGCAACAACGTCCGTACGCTGCTCGACAACCGCTATTTGCAGATCAAGCTCGAGGGGGACGGATCCAACCGGTTCGGCATTGGATCGAAGGTGACGCTCCGGAGCGGCGACCGAATGTTCTTCCAGGAGCTGATGCCCTCCCGCGGATTTCAGTCCAGTGTGGATTACGTCCTCACTTTCGGGATCGGCGGGCTGGATGCGGTCGAGTCGGTGATGGTCGAGTGGCCCGACGGGCGAGTCGGTATCCAGCGGGACGTGGCCGCCAACCAGCGTCTGATCGTGCGGCAATCCGACGCGGCCATGGCCGAGCCCGTCGAGCGACCCACCGTCGCGCCGCTGTTCACGGACATGACAGACGAGATCGGTTTCACGTTCGTGCATCAGGAGAATGAGTTCGTGGATTTCGACCGCGAACGTCTGATGCCGAAGCTGCTGTCGACCGAAGGACCGTTCATGGCGGTGGCTGACGTGAACGGTGACGGTTTGTCGGACGCGTTCATCGGCGGCGCGAAGGACCAGCCGGGTCAGCTCCTCATCCAGCAGCGGGACGGGCAGTTCGTGCCCACCAACGCAGCGATGTTCGAGCGAGATCGCGTATCGGAAGACCTGGGAGCCGTGTTTTTCGATGCCACCGGCAACGGCGTTCCTGACCTCTACGTGGTCAGTGGCGGCAGCGAGTTCTCGGATCTGGCCCCCGCACTGCAGGATCGGCTGTACCTGAACGATGGGCGTGGCAATTTCCGGAAGGCGGAGGGTCACCTGCCATCGATGAACGTCAGTGGATCGCGGGCGGCGGCCGCCGACTTCGACGGGGATGGCCACATCGATCTGTTCGTCGGCGGCCGCGTCGTTCCGTGGCGTTATGGCATCGATCCGCCGAGCGTCCTGCTCAGGAACGATGGCCGCGGCCGCTTCACCGATGTCACCGCGCAGGTGGCGCCCGCGCTAGCGCGGATCGGGATGGTGACCGATGCGCTCTGGCACGACGTGGACGGAGATGGCCGGCCGGATCTCGTCGTGATCGGTGAGTGGATGCCGATCTCGATCTTCCGCAACACCGGAACCGGCACGCTCGAGCTGATGGCGACGCCTGGCCTCGAGCGGAGCCACGGCTGGTGGAACCGGATCATCGCCGGCGACTTCACGGGTGACGGCCACACCGATTTCATCGTGGGCAACCTGGGGCTCAACACCCGCCTGCGTGCCGCGGAGGACGAACCGGCGACGATGTACACGAAGGATTTCAGCGGCAATGGTTTCGTCGAACAGATCGTCTCGTATTACAACAACGGCACGAGTTATCCGCTCGTGCTGCGCGATGATCTCATAAAATCCATCACCTTCCTGAAGTCGCGTTACCTCAACTACGCGGACTTCGCCGGGCAGACGGTAGCGGACATCTTCACGCCCGAGCAGCTGGCCGACGCCGTGCTGAAGACCGCCCACACCTTTGCGACGTCGCTGGTGAGGAATAACGGTGACGGCTCCTTCACCGTCGTTCCGCTGCCGCTCGAGGCGCAGATCGCCCCCGTGTACGGTATTCTCGCCGGCGATTTCGATGGTGATGGAAACTCCGATCTGCTTCTGGCCGGGAATTTCGCTGGCGTCAAGCCCGAGATCGGACGGATGACCGCCGGCTATGGCCTGTTCCTGCGTGGGGACGGAACGGGCAATTTCACTCCCGTGCCCACCTCGGAGAGCGGCTTTCTCGTTCCCGGTCAGGCGCGCGACATCCAGCGGATCAGCACCCGCCAGGGCGAACTGTACGTGGTGACCCGTAACGACAATCGCGCCCTGGTCTTTCGCGCCACGCGGCCAGCCCGTCTCGCTTCATGCGGGCGCTCCGCCGCAAACGGAGGCATCGTTGTTCCAACGACTGGTTGCGGCCATGAGTAAGTATCTCATGTTGGTGGTGCTGGTGGGACTCGCAGTGGCGCCGGGCTGTGCGAAGGCACGCGCCGACTATCGTGCGCTGTCGTCGGACCCGGAGTTGCTCCATTCGGCGATGCAGCAGCTGACCGGAGTCATCGTCTACGACATCTTCAGCCCGCCGCAAGCCAGCCGTGCATATGCTTATGCGAGCATCGCCGCCTACGAGGTGATCCGGCACGGTCACCCGGGTTATCGGACGCTGGCGGGCCAGGTGAACGGACTCAAGCCCGTGCCCGCGCCGGAATCCGGCTCCGACTATGTCCTGCCGCTCGCCGCCGTCCACGCGTTCATGACGGTCGGCCGGGCGCTCACATTCTCGCAAGAGCGAATGGACTCGTTGCGCGACGTCATGCACCGGCGGATCGCACGCATGGGTGTCCCCTCCGACGTATTCGAGCGCTCGGTCGCATTTGGCGATCAGGTGGCGCAGCACATCCTCGCCTGGGCGAGGGATGATCATTTCATTCAGACACGCGGCTACCCGAAGTTCACCGTCACATCGGACGCGGGTCGTTGGGTTCCCACGCCACCGGCGTACATGGACGCGGTCGAGCCCAGCTGGGCCATGGTGCGCCCGTTCGTAATGGACTCCGCCAGCCAGTTCCGGCCGAAGCCTCCCCACCCCTTCGACATGACGGAAGGGAGCCCGTTCTTCAGGCAGGTGCTGGAGGTCTACGAAGCGACTCAGCAGCTCAGTGAGGACCAGCGCGAGATCGTCGCCTTCTGGGACGACAACCCCTACGTCATGCACGTGCGGGGCCATGCCATGTTCGCGACCAAGAAGGTGACACCCGGCGGTCACTGGATGGGGATCACGGCAATTGCTGCACGGACGGCCGGCGCCGACCTCGTGCAGACGGCCGAAGCCTACGCGCGCACCGCCATGGTCGTGGCCGACGGGTTCATCAGTTGCTGGGAGGAAAAATACCGGAGCAGCCTCGTCCGTCCCGAGACGGTGATCCACGCCTATATGGACCCGCAGTGGGAGCCGTTGCTGCAGACTCCGCCGTTCCCGGAGTACACGAGTGGGCACAGCGTTATTTCCGCCGCCGCCGCCGCCGTGTTGACGGACCAGTTCGGCGCTGGTTTCGCGTTCGAGGATGACTCGGAAATCGAATTTGGGATTCCGGTACGATCGTTCTCCTCATTCGAGGAGGCCGCCGCCGAGGCCGCCATCAGTCGCCTGTACGGCGGGATCCACTATCGTATGGCCATCGAGGAAGGTAGCGTCCAAGGTCGTAGACTGGGCGAATACGTGGTCCGTCGAGTACGGACGCGTGTGGAGGGCGCACTCGCAGAGGATGCAGCGGCCGGAGGCTCCGAGCCGGCCTCAGCCCGACTCGGTCACTGACCGGGCTGCTTCATCTTGATGATGATGACGCCGTTGGCGCCTCGCACGCCGTAGATCGCCGTGCTCGCGGCATCCTTGAGCACCTCGATGGATTCGATGTCGTACGGGTTGATCCCCGTCAGGCTGCCGCCTGGTCCGGGCTGAATCGGAACGCCATCGATCACATACAACGGCTCATTATTACCACGAATCGATGTCGTACCACGAATGCGAACCGCTATGCCGCCATCCGAAGTCTGGTTGACCTGGACTCCGGGGAATCGGCTCATCAGCGCCTTCTCGATGGGCTCGACGGGGCTGCGCCGGATGTCGTCCGCTGTGACGGCAGAGCCGCCAGACGGACCTGGATCCCCCTCGCTTGATCGGCCCGCGTGCGTGCAACCCGACGCGATGGCAGACAGGACACCGAAGGCCAGCAGGCCGCGACAGCAGTGGATGAGTGAGGTCATTGAGGCACAGGGGTTGGAGGTCGCCAGGCCGTAACCAACCACGAACAGGGTACAGTTTATATACCGCGCGATGCCTGAAGGGGTCCGTGGACACACGGAACGGGACGGTGCGGGGGTCTGATTCGCTCGTATGGAGGAACGAAGATGCACGTATGGATGCACCGCTGGACCCGCTCGCTCGCGCTCGGCGTCGCAGGCGCGGGGCTCATTGCAGTCAGCGCTCATGCGCAGGACCAGGTCAGCGTTGCCTCGCCCGACGGTCGGAACCAGGTCACCGTCGAAATCCGCGATGGGAATGTCTATTACAGCGTTCACCGTGACGGCCGGGCGGTTCTTCTGCCGTCACGACTCGGCTTCGAGTTCCGGACGGCTCAGCCGCTGCGCGACGGCCTGCGCGTGACCAGCACGGCGGAGAACGCGGTGGATCAGACGTGGACTCAGCCGTGGGGTGAGGTGGCGCAAGTGCGGGATCACCATAACGAGTTGAAGGTCGCTCTCACTGAAGGTCCTGCTCCCGGCCGGCAGTTCGCCCTGGTGTTCCGCCTCTTCAATGACGGTGTAGGCTTCCGCTACGAGCTCCCGGAGCAGCCGGGTCTCACGGATTTCGAGATCACACAGGAGCTGACCGAGTTCGCTCTGGCCGACGATGCGCGGGCGTGGTGGATTCCGTCATTTCGCCCCAACCGATACGAGTACCTGTACCGATCCTCGCCGGTGAGCACACTGGATACGGTGCACACGCCCCTCACTCTCGAGATGCGAGATGGCTTGCACGTCGTGATTCACGAGGCCGACCTGACCGACTACGCGTCGATGAACCTGATCGGCGGACCAGAGCAGAATCGGGTGCTGCGCGCGTTCCTGGCTCCTTATGCGGACGGGGTTCAAGTTCGGGGTCGCACGCCTTTCGTGAGCCCATGGCGCACCATTCAATTGGCCGACCGCGCGGTGGATCTGGCACCCTCAGTGATCGGGTTGAACCTGAACCCGCCCAACAGGCTGGAGAGCACGAGCTGGATCAAGCCGATGAAGTACATCGGTGTCTGGTGGGGCATGCACATCGGCACGATGACGTGGGGCTCCGGGCCCGAGCACGGCGCGACGACGGAGAACGTGAAGCGCTACATCGACTTCGCGGCCGCGAATGCCATTGGTGGCGTGCTGGTGGAGGGGTGGAACCAAGGGTGGGATGGCAACTGGATGGAGAACGCCGAGCTGTTCTCGTTCACGAAACCGTACCCCGACCTGGACCTGAATGCCGCCGCTGCATACGCGCGCGAACAGGGGGTGGAGCTGATCGGACATCACGAGACCTCGATGGGCATCGAGAACTACGAGCGGCAGCTGGAGGACGCCTTCGGTCTCTACAGATCGCTCGGAATCAGGGCTGTGAAGACCGGCTATGTGGGCGACCGGACCCGGGAAGGCCACGCACATCATGGGCAATACATGGTGCGACACTGGCGCAGGGTGATTGACGTGGCAGCCCGATACGGCATCATGCTGAACGTGCACGAGCCGATCAAGGACACCGGAGAACGCCGTACCCATCCGCACATGATGACGCGGGAGGGTGCGCGGGGGCAGGAGTACAATGCTTGGGCCGGCGACGGTGGCAATCCGCCGGAGCACGAAGCGATCCTCTTCTTCACTCGCCTGCTCGCCGGCCCCATGGATTTCACGCCGGGGATCTTCGACATCCTGATCGAGCGGGCCAGTGGCACGCCCCGCCGACCGGAGGAGCCACGGGTGCGGACCACGCTCGCGAAGCAACTGGCGCTCTACGTCGTCCTCTACTCCCCCTTGCAGATGGCGGCCGATCTGCCCGAGAGCTATGAAAATCAGCCCGCGTTCCAGTTCATTCGCGACGTAGCGGTAGACTGGGCGGATACTCGCGTGCTCGAGGGGAAGATCGGCGACTATGTGGTCGTCGCGCGCCAGGATCGTCGCGGCGAAGACTGGTACGTTGGCGCGATCACGGACGAGGAAGGGCGGACCTTGGAGATTCCGCTCTCCTTCCTGCCGCAGGGCCGGAGCTATGTGGCCGAGATCTATGCGGATGGCGAGGGAGCGCACTGGCTGCACAACCCGCTCCCGGTCGAGATCTCGGAGCGAGCCGTCGACGCGAGTTCGAGCTTGACCCTCGTGCTGGCTCCTGGGGGCGGGCAAGCGATTCGGCTGCGACCAGCAAGTTAGCGGATGGCGGGACTACTGCCATGAGCGCTTCATTTTCGCCGAGGATCCGCCGCCGCGTGGTGTCCGCGTTCGCCGTTGCCGCAGGCGCGGTCGCACTCGCGGGCTGCACCACGTCAGACGATTCCCTGTTGCTCTTCGAACTGCTGTCGCCGGAAGCGACCGGCATCACGTTCGTGAACGAGCTGCCGGAAGAGGCCGAGTTCAACATCCTAAACTATCTCTACTACTATAACGGTGGCGGCGTCGCGGTGGGCGACATCGACAACGACGGACTGCCGGATCTGTACTTCACTTCGAACCTGGGTCCCAACCGGCTCTATCTCAACCGGGGCGACTACCAGTTCGAGGACATCACGGAGCGTGCCGGCGTGGCCGGTCTCGAAGGTTGGACGAGCGGCGTCACGATGGCCGACGTGAACGGTGACGGGCACGTCGACATCTACGTCTCGGCCGTCAGCTACCTCACCATGCGCGGCAGGAACGTGCTCTATATCAACAACGGCGATGGCACGTTCACCGACCGGACGAAGGAATTCGGACTCGAGCATGTCGGTTATTCTACGCAGGCCGCATTCTTCGACTATGACGGAGACGGCGATCTGGACGTGTACCTGCTGAACCATTCGACGCACACGGAGCGCACGATCAGCTCGCGGCCCCAGCGCGACGGGCGCCATCCGAGGGCGGGTGACCGGCTCCTCAGGAACGAGGGCAATCGTTTCGTCGATGTCGGTGACGAAGCCGGGATCTTCGGCGGTGTCGAAGGATATGGTCTTGGCGTCGTTGTGAGCGACCTGAATCTCGACGGCTGCCCCGACCTGTTCGTGGCGAACGACTTTCAGGAGAACGATTTTCTCTACCTCAACAATTGTGACGGCACCTTCACGGAGTCGATTGCCACGGCCATGGGCCACACGAGCCGCTTCTCCATGGGCGTCGATGCCGCTGACTTCACGAATGACGGCCGGCCGGACCTGATCGTGCTGGACATGCTCCCGGAGCGGGAGGACATACTGAAGACCTCCGCCAACGCGGAGAGCTTCAACGTCTACAACCTGAAGCTCAAGGCCGGCTATCGACCTCAATTCGCGCGCAACACGCTCCAGCTGAACCGCGGCCGTGGCCGCTTCAGCGAGATCGGCTATCTGGCCGGCGTTCATGCGACGGATTGGAGCTGGGCCCCGCTTTTCGCGGACCTCGACAACGACGGCTTCAAGGACCTGTTCATCACCAACGGTATCTACCGCCGGCCGAACGACCTCGACTACATCAACTACATCGGCAACGATGCCGTCCAGGCTTCACTCGAGAAAGGCATCACCGAAGAGAACCTCACACTTCTCGAGAAGATGCCGCGTGTTCCCATCCCGAACCATGCGTATCGCAACAATGGTGACTTGACATTCACCGGCATGGCCGAGGCATGGGGGCTGGCGCAGCCGGGCTTCTCCAACGGCGCCGTCTACGCCGACCTCAACAACAGCGGCGCGCTCGATCTCATCGTGAGCAACATCAACGCACCCGCCGCCGTCTACAGAAACCGTGCCCGCGAGATCAACGGGCACCATTATCTGAAGGTGCTTCTGCGTGGAGCCGGAGCGAACACCGCGGGCATCGGCGCCAAGGTCGTCATCAAGCATGCCGGGATGATGCAGGCGCTGGAACAGATGCCAACTCGCGGATTCCAGTCCTCCGTCGACTCGCGGCCGCATTTCGGACTGGGCTCGTCGGAGAACGTCGATTCACTGATCGTCATCTGGCCAGACCATCGGTATCAGGTGCTGACGGACGTGGCAGCAGACCAGATCGTCTTGCTCTCCCAGGAGGATGCCGCCGGCAGATATGCTTATGGGGAAGGTCCGGCGACGCGCCCGCTATTCGCCGACGTCACCGACCGACTGGGCATCGACTTCAAGCACGAAGAGAATACTTTCTTCGACTACAACCGTGAGCCGTTCATTCCGCACCGGCTCTCGACCGAAGGTCCTGCCCTCGCCATCGGCGACGTGAACGGCGATGGTTTGGATGACATTTACGTCGGCGGCGCCAAGTGGCAGCCCGCGCGGCTATTCATCCAGCAACCTGACGGGATGTTTCGGGCCGAAGATCAGCCCACCTTCCGCGCGGACAGCCTGCACGAAGACGTCGATGCGGTCTTCTTTGATGCCAACGGCAACGGACATCTGGATCTGTACGTCGTAAGCGGCGGCAACGAGTTCTGGGGGGATCACGAGGCGCTTCGGGACCGACTCTATGTCAATGACGGTCGGGGCCACTTCCACCGCGCCGAGGATGCCCTGCCTGATTTTTTCGAGAACGGCTCCCGTGTGGTGCCCGGCGACTTCAACGACGACGGCCATGTCGATCTCTTCGTAGGCGGCCGCGTCGTCGCTCGCAACTACGGCCTCACACCCCGCAGCTATCTGCTTCAGAATGATGGGACGGGCCGGTTCAGTGACGTGACGTTCGACAAGGCCGAAGCGCTCGGCGAGGCCGGGATGGTGTCCTCCGCCGCATGGGTGGACTATGACGGCGATGGACAACTCGATTTGATCGTGGTCGGCGAATGGATGCCGATCCGCATTTTTCGACAACAGCATGGTCGGTTCGTGGACCGGACGGCCGAGGCGGGTCTGTCGGGAACGAGTGGCTGGTGGAACACCGTCATGGCCGCCGACCTGACGGGGAACGGCCGCGAGGATCTGGTTCTCGGCAACCTGGGGCTCAACTCGTACATCCGTGCCTCTCCTACGGAGCCGGCCCGTCTGTATGTCCACGATTTCTCTCGCAACGGGGCTCTGGAGCAGATCCTCACGTTTTACAAGAACGGCGTGAGCTACCCGATCGCCGGTCGCGATGAACTGGTCCGTCAGATGCCACACCTGCGCAGCAGGTACGTCTCGTATGCCGATTTCGGCGCCAGTCGTATTGAGGATATCTTCAACGCCTCAGAGTTGAGCCAGGCGACGATCCGGCAGGCGGACCTCTTCGCCAGCTCTCTGGCGCTGAACAGGGGAGACGGCACCTTCGAGCTCCAGCCTCTTCCCATGGAAGCCCAGTTCGCACCCATCTATGCGGTTCTGGCGGACGACTTTGATGGCGATGGACACACCGATATCATCGTCGCGGGCAATTTCGATGGCGTGACGCCGGTCCGCGGTCGATATGATGCGAGCTACGGCTTGCTGCTGCGCGGTGACGGAGCAGGTCGTTTCGAGTCGGTCGATCTCGAGGCGAGCAATCTGGTGATCGAGGGCGAGGTGCGGGGCATGCGGTTGCTGCGAGCTGCAGGGGGCGCCCGACTCATCGTCGTCGCACGCAACGACGACACGCTCCAGATCCTCCGCCCGCTTCGCTGAAGAGGCTCGCGCGGCCGGGAATCCTGATGCAATTCAACGCCGAAGCCGGCGCTCCCACCGTCCGTGGGATCCTGCTTCATAGACCCTGAGCCGGAAGAGGCGCGTGTGGTCGGGCTAATCTCGACGTTGGACTGGGTGGTGATCGCGATGTACTTCCTGCTGGTCTTCGGCGTCGCGATCTGGGCGACC
>CAZDLW010000056.1:0-24316 GCA_964505975.1 uncultured Bifidobacteriaceae bacterium
TCTTCAGCCGTGCGCGCCTTGCGGTGCTTCTTCACGATGTTGATCCCTTCCACCTTGATGCGGCCCATCTTGGGGTACACCTGAAGGACCTTCCCTTCCTTCCCCTTGTCGTCGCCGCGCATGATGCGCGCCCGCGCGACGTAGTGGCCGGGCGGGAGCATATGCACCCCGACCATCCCGGTGGCCACGCGCCACGTGTCTTGCCGGCCAGGCCGCAGCTGCGCCGGCAGCGTTGCCAGCGCGGGGGCATCCATGTCGGCCGCGACCTCGAACGTCACGTCGGTCCCGTCCAGCAGTGCCTCGGAGGTGGAATAGAGCTCCACATACGCGGCCAGTGCATCGTCCGCGATGTGCGGCTCGACAGTGGCCTGCACGCCTTCCCCAGCGGACGGCAGGTTGCCGATGACGAGATCACCCGTGGCCAGCGCCTCGCCGCGCATCTTCCATGCGCTCACCTCGCGAACGACGCTTCCCCGACGCCCTTCTTCGTCCACCACGCCAAACCGCAGGGAATAGATGCCCGGATCGACCGTCGCGCTGGCGAGAAACGCCAGCGGCTCCGCAGCACTCGTGCCAGAGGGCCTGAGCGTGTGCCGGCCACTGAGGTTCGCCACGATCCGATTCTCGTCATCGACGAGCAGGAGTCCCACCAGATACGGTGCCGGCTCGGCACCGGGCTCCGCGACATCGGCGGCGATGAGCAACTGGACCTTGTCCGTCGACGGATCCTGCTGCGCAAACGTCGTGACGCGCAACGGAACGCCTGTGGTCCCGAACGGCGACAGCAGGGCGTCCCGAAGGTTGTCCTGCGGCGAGCGGCGGGCGTTGAGCGTGGGCGACAGCACGAATGCCTGTCGCGATCGAATGGTGACATCGCGGCGGCGCACCTCGACGTCGATTCGACGGCGGTCGCCGGTGGCGTCGCCCGGTTGCTGCTCCACGCCGAGCAAATAGTAGGCGGAGAGCTCCGATGCCAGCCGGTCGAAGATCGGCTCGCCGGTTCCGACGACGCGGAACAGGGCCCCCAGCGACATTGTCGCGAGGCTTTCGAGTCCACGCGTGAGGATGCGGCGATCCTGAGTCTCCGTGGGTGGCTGCTCCGCGATGGTGACATCGGCAAGCGGCCGGTCGACCAGCAACACGTTGATGGACGTCCGCGCCATGCCGGCAAGGCTGACAATGCCGCGTAGATGGTTCTCGTCTTCGATTGCGAGCGCTTCGGAGATGAGGACGAGCGATTTGTGGCCCTCCACTCGTGCCAGGTCCTGAAGAATCCTGCGGAGACCGGCCAGAGAATCCTCGGCGTCCTGTTGAACGGCCCGGGCCATCTGATCCGCTTCCAGGATGATGTCGCGCTCGCACTGCTCGCGCGCCTGCAGGCTCAGACGCCGGCACTCCCGCTCGGAGACGGTGGCAAGCACGAGCTGGTCGCGCCGGCCGGCAATGTCCAGTGCCTCAGTGATCCCGATATTGTGCTGGTACTGGCCCCATCGCGGCTGATGACCGATGAGCCGCTCCATGGCGAGGCGCAGGCGCAGCCGATCGCGTGTGAAGCCGAGTCGTGGCCCGGGCTCTGGGAAGGCAATGAACGACACCTGGTCCAGGGGGCTCAGGTGTTCCACGAACTGAGCAGCTGCCGTCATGATGTGGCGGATGCTGCCGGGCCTGATGTGCACCTGATCGACGGCGATGACGATCTGCCGTCCTTGTGGAGGTGACAGGTTGCTCGTATAGAACGTTTCGGTGGCGTCAGCCACCTGCCGTCGTGCAGCCTCGATGTCGTACGTCACGAGGTCGGCCGACACGACACGGCGCGGCACGCCGTCGATCCTGACGGCGAAATCCGGGGCCAGCAGATCTTCCACCGGGCGGCCGCGGCGGTCCACCACGGCGACATCGACCGAGATCACGTCGACGCCGGTACGAAACGTCAGCTCCGGCTCCTGGTCGGAGGTCTGGGCCCAGGCGCCCGGGACGACCAGACCAGCCATGCCCATCAGGATGATGCACAGTCTCTTCATCGGCACACCCCGCCCGGATGGTAGTGCGAACGGCGGCACCCAGAAAAGGGAAAATACAGTCATGCGCTCTGCCCGGTCCGACACCGGCACACGTCGCGATGCCGAACTCATCGGGCTCGTCGGCCTGGCTCACGGTACCTCGCACTTCTTTCACTTGATGCTGCCGCCACTTTTCCCGTGGCTCATGAAGGACTTCGACCTCAGCTACACGGACGTGGGGCTCCTGACGACGACGTTTTTCGTCATCAGTGGCGTCGGGCAAGCGCTCGCTGGATTCATCGTGGACCGGATTGGCGCCGAGCGCGTGCTCTTCTTCGGCATCGGGGCGCTGGCGCTCTCGGGGATCGTCCTGGGGCTGTCGAACAGCTATCCGATGCTGCTGCTGACGGCCGCAGTTGCCGGAGTGGGCAACAGCATTTTCCATCCCGCGGACTTCACGTTGCTCAACCAGCGGGTGACGCACTCGCGGCTCGGACACGCGTTCTCCGTCCATGGGTTGTCCGGGAGCCTGGGGTGGGCGGCCGCGCCGGTCTTCATGGCGGGCACGGCCAGCCTCGCCGGGTGGCACGCGGCAGGTCTCGCAGCGGCCACGGTTGGGGCCGTCGTCTGGACACTCCTGTGGACGCGCCGGAGGGCCCTGGCCCCCGCAGCGGACGAGATAGTGGTCTCGCACGCACGGAGCGACGATCCTGCACCCACCACCCAGTTGGCCTTCCTGTCATCCGGCGCCGTCTGGCTGTGTTTTGGTTTCTTCTTCCTGACCACAGCCGCCTTCGGCATTCTTCAGAATTACGCGCCGGCAATTCTGAGCGAGGTGTACGGCGTATCGCTCGTGTTCGCGAGCGGCGGGTTGACAGCGTACCTCCTCGGCAGCGGTGCGGGGATGGTGGCGGGCGGGTTTCTCGCTCCCCGCGGCGATCGCGTCGTGGCCGCTGCGCTCGGGTTCGCAGCCGTCATGGCGATGCTGCTGGCGTCGGGGGCCATGGCACCGCTGACGTTATGGCCGCTCATGGCCGCCCTGGGATTTGGTGTCGGTGTGGCCGGGCCCGCACGGGATTTGCTGGTCCGCCGTGCCGCAACGAGCCGTTTTGGCAAGACCTCGTTCGGGCGCGTCTATGGTTTCGTGTACTCGGGGTTGGACACCGGACTTGCGGTGTCTCCCGTGCTCTTCGGACCGCTGCTCGATGCGGGCCGCTTCGGGGACGCGCTGACAGCCGTCGCGCTGCTGCAGGTGGCGTCCCTGTTCACCGCAATCCGGGTCGGCAGCACGGCGCGCGGCGCCGCACCGGCGCCGCAACCGTACACCGCCTCAAACCCCGTACAGCTCGGGAATCCACGCGAGCCCCAGCTCTGACGGCGGGGCCATATACCCGACCAGCGCGGATGCCGCCACGACTGCGGGACTGGCAAGGTACCCTTCGCCGCCGACGCCCATCCGGTTCTGCCAGTTCCGATTGAACGACGTGATCGCGCGCTCGCCGCGCTGCAGGGCGTCCGGTCCTTGTCCAAAGCACGGCCCGCACCAGGACTGCCGAATCTCGCCGCCTGCCGATCGAAACACGTCGGCAATGGACTCGCCGTTCAACCTCGGGTCGGGCCGCTCGATCTGACGCCGCACGCCTCCCGAGCCCGGAAACACCACCAGCGGGCGCGCGGTGCGCGTCGTGCCCGCCGCGCGCGCGTTGTGCAGCACCAGGGCGGCCTGGAGCAGATCGTCGTAACTGCCATTCGTACAGGAGCCAATGAGCGCCTTGTCGAACGACAGTCGCTCGCGAGCCACCTCTTCGGCGGGAAACGCATTGCCCGGACTGAAGGGTTTGGCAATCATCGGACGGACGTCGCTCAGGGACAGCTCCTCGTCGATTTCGAACGACGCGTTCGCGCCGGGAGCCACACACGGGTACTGGAACCCGGCCTCGACACCGGATCTGCCAGGACCCTTGGCCGCATACCACGCCTCCGTGACGGCATCGGCGGCGAAGATCCCGTTCTGCGCCTCCGCTTCGGCCATCATGTTTGCAATCGTGTTGCGGTAGGCAATGGGAAGCTGACGGTTCGCATCCACCAGTTCCACTGACATGCCCTGGGCCTGTGCCGCCCCCCATCGCCGCAGCAACTCGAGCACGATGTCCTTGCCGCTGGCCCATGGTTGGAGCACACCGGTGAACACAACGCGTCGCGGCCGCGCGAGCGTGAAGTAGATGTAGCCGGTCGCCCATCCAAAACCAAGTGTCGTGGACCCCACGCCAATGCCCACGGCACCGTAGGCACCGTAGGCTCGGCTGTGCGAGTCGGCGCCCGGAATGAACTGTCCCGGCAGGACCAGGCCCTGCTCCGGAAAGTAGAAGTGAAAGATGCCGTCGCCCGGTGTCGCGTAGTAGGGCGTGGCCAGCCCATGTTCGAGCGCGAACGCGCGCCCGATGTTCGTTTGCCGCTCGTCGTCCGCCCGTCCAGTGAACACGAAATGGTCGTTGGCGATGGCGGCCTGTCGGGGATGGAGCGTGCCTCTGGTGATGGTGTTGAACGTGTGGATGGCGAACGGGGCGGTCCCATCGGAGGCGGGAAGGAGGTCTGCGAACACGCGCAGCGTATCGCCGGGCTTCAACGCGCGCCGATCCTTGTCCACCCGATGGGCCCAGACGATCTGTTCGGTGGTGGTCATGTGACGGGCGATCGATTCGTCCGGGAACTCGACGACTGGCTGCCGCTCGACGGATGCGCGGAGCTCGCGCAGGCCGACCGCGACAATGCCACCACTCCTGCAAATGTCTTCCTCCTTGGCCGTGAGGGGGATCGGGTCGTACGACTTGCCCTGTGTGACATTGGTCAAGCGCCGCGACACCGGATCGAACGTGAGCTCGTCGCCGTCCTGGACGTCTGCAACCGCTTCCGGGCTCTGCGCGACGTGAAGGCCAAGGTTCAGTGCGTTACGCCGGAAGATATCGCCCATGTTGCGGCCACAGACGATGACCAACTCCAGACCAGCCTCCTCGGCGATCCCCTTCAACCCGGCCGGGCTCATCTCGCGCGACGACCCGATCGCGAAGCGGTCTCCCGCGATGAGGAAGGTCTCCCCGCGGTGCACACGGGCGCGGAAGTCCGGCATGAGGTACCGGAAGGCTCCCGCCTTCCACCGCTCGTCGAGCGTCTCGAGACTCTCCGACACGCAGTCGGCTGCAGGGGTGATCTGATCCGTATCGATCGCGTCGAGCTTCTTCCCCGCGCCTGGGCTGGCCAGATTGCGGTCCCAGAAGATGAGCGCCCGCCCCCGGACGAGCCGGGTGGCCTCGGTACCACTCGAGCTGTCGGGGTCGCCGCCGGGCAGATGCTCGGGTTCGATGCCCGGTTTCAGCGCCGCCGGCTTGATGGTGTGCATTCAATTAACCGTACCACTTCAGCAAACGTTTATGGGTTGGCCCCGCCCCCATTCTCGGGGCCGCGGTCTGCCAGTGCCGGATCAGCTGTGTTACATCGGTCTGCTATGATCGAAAGCTCGCAGCAACAACGGCTGTTTTGGCCATGAACACCCCTCGAGACACGGCGGCCGAGCGCCGCCGGCACCTTGACCGGCGTCGGCGTCGTCTCCCAGCGCCGGGTACTGCGCTTCGCGTCCTGCCGCCACGCGAGATCGACCCCTCGGACCTCAAGAATCCCGCGCTGTACATCAATCGGGAGCTGAGCTGGCTCGAGTTCAACGAGCGCGTCCTGACCCAGGCCAGAGACCAGGCCCATCCTCTGCTCGAGCGCGTGAAATTCCTGGCCATCACCGCCACGAATCTCGATGAATTCTTCATGATTCGGGTGTCGACGACGCTCAAGAACCTGCGGGAAGGCATCGAGAACGTGGCGCCCGACGGCTACAACACCGAGCAGCAGCTCGAGGCGATGCGGACGCGCGCCCACCGGATGCTGGCGGATCTGCCGGCCTGCTGGCTGGAACTGCGAAGTCTGCTGGAAGCCGAGCGCATCACTCTGCTCGAGCCGCACGCATGGACGCCGGAGCTTCGGGAGCACCTGGCCACGCACTTCTCACGCGAGATCTGCCCGCTGCTCACACCGCTGGCGTTCGACCCGGGCCACCCCTTCCCGTTCATCTCCAACCTGAGCAAGAATTTCGCCGTCGTGGTCCGTCACGGCGGGCGCACCAAGTTCGCGCGGGTGAAAGTGCCGGACGTCCTGCCGAGGTTCGTTCCCGTCCCCGAGCCGCTCGCGCCGGGGCCCGGCCTGACCTTCGTGTTCCTCGAAGATGTCATCCGTGCGAACGTTCAGGAGCTGTTTCCCGGCACGCAGGTCAAGGGTGCGCACCTCTTCCGCATTGTCCGCGACGCCGACCTGGAAATTGAGGAGGACGAAGCGGACGATCTGCTCGAAAGCGTAGACCGCAGCCTCAAGCAGCTCCGCCGCGGGGCCATCGCCCTGCTCCACGTCGAGGCGGGCATGCCCGCGCGCATTCTCAACATCCTCGTCGAGAACTTCGAGGTGACCGACGACGTAGTCGTGCGTACGCCGGAGCGAATGGGCTTCGGTGACTGGATGCAACTGACGCTCGCGCATCGGCCCGATCTGAAGGATCCACCGTTTTCGCCTCGCACGCTCTGGCGATCCGACGAGGATCCCGAGGTCATCTTCGATCAGCTGCGGTATCAGGATCAGCTGGTCCACCACCCGTTCGATTCGTTCACGTCGGTCGAGGCCTTCCTGCGCGCCGCGGTGAAGGACCCGCACGTGGTCGCCATCAAGATGACGCTCTACCGGATTGGGGCGAACTCGCCTCTCGTGGACCTGCTGATCGAGGCGGCCGAGGGAGGCAAGCAGGTGGCCGTGCTCGTGGAGCTGAAGGCACGATTCGACGAACGGAACAACATCCTCTGGGCGAAACGGCTCGAAGCCCATGGTATTCACGTGGTGTACGGATTCGCCGATCTGAAGACGCACGCGAAGCTCTGCCTCGTGGTGCGGCAGGAACCGGACGGGATTCAGCGATACGTGCACACGGCAACCGGGAACTACAACGCCGTGACCGCAAAGGTCTATACCGACATCGGGCTCTTCACCGCAGATCCTGAGATCGTCGCCGACGTCTCGGACGTGTTCAACTATCTCACCGGCTACTCCAGCCAGAAGGAGTTCCGCGCGCTGCTCGTGGCACCCGTCCAGCTTCGCACCAAGCTCACGGAGCTGATCGACCGCGAAGCGGGACACGCGCGGGCCGGCAGACCGGCGCGCATCGTCATCAAAGTCAATGCGCTCACCGACGACCAGATGATTCGCGTGCTCTATCGTGCGTCGCAAGCTGGCGTCTCGATGGACCTCGTCGTGCGCGGGATCTGCAGCCTCCGGCCGGGCATCCCCGGCGTGAGCGAGCACATCCGCGTACGGTCCGTCGTCGGCCGTTTCCTCGAACACTCGCGCATCTTCTGGTTCCGGAGCGGCGGACAGGACGAGGTCTACATCGGGAGCGCCGACCTGATGGAGCGAAACCTCGATCGAAGGGTGGAAACGCTGACGCCCGTCCGCGACCCAGACCTCCTGGCCCATCTCCGTGACGTGGTCCTGCAGGCCTACCTGCAGGACACCGATCGGGCCATGACGCTCGACTCGACCGGGCGATACGAACGACCACAGCCTGAACCCGAACGGCTCAACGCACAGCAGGTGTTGTTACGGCACTATACGGAGCTGGCAAACGACTGACGTCGTGTGCGAGAGCGTCAGGTACGCGGTGAAGCTCCCGACTAAGACGAAACTCCTCCACGCCTGGCGAGGCGCCTCCGCGTGGGGCCGCCTGAAAGGCGGCCCCTACGACTGAGGTTTCGTGCCCATGTGGAGTGACGCGTTCTGTGCCTGTGTTACGGACGGCCAGACCCGCTCCGGTCCTCGGCCCATCGGAGGTACGACGGCCGGGCCGCCCGGTCGGTCACGCAAAGAGCCACCAGAGCCCGCTTGCCCCACCCAGTGCGACTATGACCCCCACCGGTGGAAAGGCCACACAGGCCACCACTATTAGCAGTAGCATTGTCGCGACGAACGCCAGAGGCCCGAGGGGCCACAGCAGTGCCAGCGTCAGCCGGACCAGCAGCCGGGTGTCGGCGAAGACGAGACCCAGAATCACGCCAACGGCGTAGATCGACAGGACAATGCTCACTCCCGCATGGTAACAGTCGGGCTTTTTTTCGGGCCGGCCATATGCTGTCAGGGGTCACATCCGATAAGACGACACGGGGCGTGTGAACATGGCGTGCCACGCTACCTCTGCAACAACGACGCGACGCGCGCAAACCCGGCCGGTGGACGACACCCAGTCCCGTCGGTGCGTACGCGAAGGAGCACCAATGACCACACTGCGGGCCGTCATCCTCCACTCGTTCGTTCTCGTGCTGGCCGCCGTTCCGGCTCACGCGCAAGTGTCCGCCGGCACGGTCACCGGGCGCATCATCGACGAACACGGGGCGTCCGTGCCCGGGGCCACGGTTCAGGCGACGAATGCCGAGACCGGTCTGGTTCGCCAGGATACGACCGGTCCCGAGGGCACGTACCGCCTTGCGGCCTTGCCGGTCGGAACCTACGACATCGTCACCCGGCGTGACGGTTTCGTCCCGGTGGACAATCAGGGAGTCGTGATCAACCTCTCCCGGACGCTCACCATCGACGTAACGCTGCGGGTGGCGCCAGTCTTCGAGAGTGTCGTCGTGTCCGCCCCCCGCCCCCTCATCTCCACGTCATCGTCGTCCGTCGGAGAGGTCGTGGACCTGTCGCGCATCCAGGGTCTGCCGCTGAACGGGCGGCAGTTTGCCAATCTCGCAGCAACCGTCCCCGGCGTGGGCATCGGCATTCACTCGGATCCGACGAAGAATGCCCAGTACGTTCCGCAGATCAGCGGCGGGAACGGCCGCAACGTCAACTACGTGGTGGACGGCGGCGACAACAACGATGACACGGTCGGCGGCTTGCTGCAGCTCTATCCACTCGAGGCGATCCAGGAGTTCGTCCTGACGACGCACCGGTTCGACGCCGAGCACGGACGCAGCAGCGGCGGGGTCCTCAACGTGGTGACCAAGAGCGGCACCAACGATGTACGGGGCAGCTGGTTCACGCTCGTGCGCGACGATGCGCTCAACGCGCAGACGTTCAGCGAGCGGATCGGCAACGTCGGCAAGCAGCAGTACCGTCGATACCAGTACGGCGGCAGCACCGGTGGACCAATCGTGCGCGACCGCGTGCACTACTTCGCGGCGTACGAGCGGACGCAGCAGAACCGCCGCCAGGTGGTCAACACGCTTGGTCTGTACCCGAGCGAGGACGGGGTCTACCCGCTCCCGTACCGCGAGAACCTGTTCACGACGAAGGTCACGGCGAGTCCGCGGATTTCGCACTATCTTTCGCTACGGTACGGGCGCGATGACAACTGGCAGCCGAGCGGAGCGGGTCTCCGGTTTGCTCCCTCGTCGTGGAGCACCAGCTCGAATACGTTCAACTCGATGAACGTCAACCACAACTGGATCGCGGGGCGATCCGCCCTGAACGAGCTCGTGTTCCAGTATTCGGACCTCGTCAACGACGTGCCGGTGACCATTGAAGGACCGAGCCTGATGTTCCCGAACGGCGTCCGGGGAGGCGCGAATCTCGGTGCCCCTCAAAGTACCGAACAGACGAAATGGCAGGTCCGGAACGACTTGTCGTGGACGACGGGGCGGCTCGGCGGGCTGTCGCACGAGCTGAAAGCCGGCGTGAGCTGGATTCACGAGCCGCGGCTCTTCGCGTTGACCGGGCAGGGCACGAGTGGCATCTTCAGCATGGCCAGTAACGCCATCGACGGCCCGGTGCGCAGCGTGCTGGTCATCGGCGGGGCCACGAGCTCGAACATCCCTCTCGATTTCTACGGTGTGTACGTGCAGGACACGTGGCGCGTGAACAATCGACTCACGCTGAACCTCGGCCTGCGGTGGGACTACGTGGACGGCATGCCGATCGATCAGAGCCTGAGCGAGAACTTTCAGGCCATGCAGGCGGCGGGCCGTGGCGGGCGATTCGAGGGCACGCTCCTCGACGACTTCGGCACGGATCCACGTCAGGACAAGGACAACATTCAGCCGAGGCTCGGTGCCGTACTCGATCTGCGAGGTGACGGACGTCACCTCGTCCGGGGTGGATGGGGCATCTACACCGACTTCGCCTACACGAACGCCAACGCGCTCACCGCGTCCTTCGACGCCGCGGGCGGCGGTGGCATCGTGTTCTCTGCGGTCAATGCCACCGGCCTCCGGAAACCGGATGGCTCGTTCTTCCTGGTGACCGACCCGCTCTCGAGCATCGCGTCGCTGAATACCGTTCCCCCGGGGTCCACGCCGCGAGCCGGAGAAGTCGTGTCGCCGATACTCGAACAGCCGTACAGCTCTCAAAGCAGCCTCGGATGGGCCCACCAGATGAATGCGACCACCGCGCTCTCGGTCGACTACGTCCGCGTGCACGCCCGGAACCTCAACATGCGGGTCCGCCCGAACGTGCTCGTCAACGGGGTCCGGTATCTCGCCGACGTCCCCGTGTTCCCGCAGGACGTGAACTTCCGGGTCGCGGTGAGCAAGGGCAGCAGCCAGTACGACGGCATGATCGTGGGGTTGCGTCGCCGTCTCTCTCGGGGGCTGGATGCGAGCGCGTCCTACACGCTGTCACGCGCCACGAGCAACGTGGGCTCCGCGTACGACGAGATTGCCCTCAACCTGATTCAGGACATCACCGACGCGTTCGGGCCCGTCCAACAGGCACCGTCTGCCAGAACCGACTCGCGACACCAGGTGTCCATGAGCGCCGTCGTGGAAGCGCCTGGAGGAGTCCACATCGCCCCGGTGTTCTTCTACCGCTCAGCCTTGCCCGTTCACACGGCGGAGGGAATCGATCTCAACGGGGACGGCAATCCAAACGACCGTACGGCGATGGCCTATCGCTACACCGGTCTGACCGAAAGCGGTGTGGCCACGTACGAGGAGGCCGGGCCATGCAGCACGGTGAACTGCAGCCGGCGCGCCCCGTTCTCACAGATGAACCTGAGAGTCAGCCGGTCGTTCCGCCTGGTCGGCACGATGCGCATCGATGCCATTGCCGAGGTCTTCAATCTCTTCAACGCGAAGAACCCCTCGTTCCACCTCACGCAGACCCGGCTCGGCGCCGGAGCTGTACCCAACGCCGGATTCATGCAGCCGAACGCCTATGCCGGCGATGTAATGCAGCCGGAGCAGCGTGCCGGTCAGGTTGGCTTCAGGTTGACCTTCTGACAGGTCGCTGCCCACTAGCGAGGTGGAGCCGCTGCCGACGTGCTCGATGGTCCGAGGCGGAGCCTCGTTAGTTCCTGTGTCACACTGCTGATTCCCAGGCCTCAGCGTGTCGGGAGCAGGAGCGGCATCCGTGACCAGATTTACGAACGACGTCCACTGTCACTTTTTTTCGACGCAGTTTTTCGCCACGCTTGCTCGACAGCGCAGCCAGACGCCCGCGACTGCGGCGGACATTTGCGGTGAGCTCGAATGGGACGATCCCGGCGTCCCCGAGGTGCTCGCCGATCGATGGGTGCGCGAGCTGGACGCGCACGGCGTGGGCCGTGCGGCTCTCATTGCAAGTGTGCCCGGCGACGAAGCCTCAGTGGCCGCAGCCGTGTCGCGGCATCCTCAACGTTTCGTTGGCTTCTTCATGCTCGACAGCTCGGCTCCTGATGCCCAGGTGCGGGCGGAACGGGCAATCACGCGATTGGGGCTGCGTACTCTCTGCCTCTTTCCCGCCATGCATCACGTCCCGCTGGACGACGACCGCGTGCGGGCAATTGTCGAGATTGCCGCGGCACACCGTGGAACTGCGATCTTCGTTCACTGCGGTGTGCTGTCGGTGGGTGTCCGGAAGAAGCTCGGCCTCCCGAGCCGGTTCGACCTTCGCCTCGGGGACCCACTGGCCGTAGCGCGCCTGGCACTTGCGGCTCCCGAAGTCCCCTTCATCATTCCCCACTTCGGCGCGGGTCTGCTGCGCGAAGCCCTCATGGCCGCCGATACGTGTCCCAACGTCTACCTGGACACGTCGAGCTCGAACGGCTGGATCCGGTACGCGCCCGGGCTCACGCTGGAGGCCGTCTTTCGCGCGGCGCTGTCCGTTGCGGGTCCGGATCGGCTGTTGTTCGGCACCGATTCGTCGTTCTTTCCTCGTGGCTGGCAGCGCGGCATCTACGAGCAGCAGGTCGCCGCCCTGGACGCGCTGGGCGTACCCGCAGAACGAAAGGCGGCGATTCTCGGCGGGAACTTCGACCGGCTGTTCGGTCGGTAGCGCGCCGTCTCGACGCATCTGCAGCGTTGGAAACAACCCGTCCGGCGCGAAGCGTCAGCGCAACGAGCACTGTGCCTTCGGCCGCGCACGAGGTATGCTGTCCGCCACTCCCACATTCGAGACGAGCCTGGAGGACGCGAGATGCCGACCGATACGCCCTGCCAATCCACACGCACTGCAAAGGGAGCCACGGGCGGAGCTCGGTGGCGCGGGCGCGGGCGCCGGCAACTCGGCGCGACGATGATGGCGTGGGCGGTCGCCGCGCTGGCGTTCTCCGTGCAGGCACAATCGCCCGTGCGAACCAGCCTGGATGTCGTCCCGCTCGATGCGCAGCCGCCCCAAGGTCAGACGGCTCGAGCACCTTCCCAGACACCAGCGTCGCCATCCGTCGAGTTTCCGCCCGCGAGCAACATGGCGCAACTGATGCGCGCCGTCTACTTCACGAACTCCAACCTGATCTTCACGGTTCAGACGCGCGATCCCGGCGCACCGCCCGCGGCGGCACCGTCGGACCTGTCCACGGCAGCCGGCTTCTCGTTCGTCGACTGGGGAGCGGGCATCTATACCGGCTGGCAGCTCGTGGACAATGCGGCGGCGGCGCTCGCCGATGCCTCGACGCTGATGATGACCCCCGGCCGGCTGTGCGAGAACGGGCGCCCCGTGCCGGTGGCCGATCCGGACTGGATTCGATACACGCAGGAGATGTACGACGCGGCGCGTGTCGCGTACACCGCATCGCAATCCCGCAGCCAGGAGGCGGTTTCGGACGCCACAGGGCTGCTGTCCGACGCCTGCTTCAACTGCCATCGTGCGTATCGAGACCGGAGAGTGACCGGCCGCGGTGGACCGCCCGTACCTGGCGACCCGGCTGCGAACGCCGACCGTTGCCTCTCGCTGGCAGCGCCAGCCGCAGGACGCTGAACGAGCACACGTCCACGGCGTATTCAACCAGCCAGCCAAGGCTCTTGCCTTCGATGTCCCGGCAGCGCCCTTGGCTGGTCGCTTCCGGCGCGTTTCGCGCGCCGGGCCGGCTCCACGGACAACACCCGCGCTTGACTTGGAGGCTGAAGGAACGATAATCGGCGCCGTTGCTCGGGGGAACGTGGACGCCCGAGATTCCCGAAGGAGTGGCATGACCATCACCAGGCGCGAAGGACTGCTGGGGCTGCTGGCCCTCGTCCCGGCCGCGCGCGCAGCCGCGCAGTCGACGGTGCGCTCCGATCAGGAGATTCTGATTCAACTCGAACGAGATTGGGACGAAGCGTTCTTTCGCAAGGATCTGGCATTCATCCGGAACGTCCTGGCGGACGAGTTCATTGCGACCTACGGCGACGGCAGTCGCGGCGACAAGGAACGGGAACTGACTCTCGCTGCCGAGTTCAACCAGCAGGTCGACTCCTCCCACGTCGACGACTTCATCGTGAAGGTGTACCGGGACACGGCCGTGGTCTGGTTCACGCAACACCTGGTTGGCCCGGTCCAGGGCCGTCCGGTTGAGATCACGTATCGCTACATCGACGTGTTCGTCATACGGGACGGACGCTGGCAGTGCGTTGCGAGCCAGAGCACCAGAGTCACGACGCCACCGAACCAGCCACCGAGCTCCGCCCCTTGACCATCGACGGTCGCTCGAGATGCCGAGGACGCTGAGTGGCGATGTTCCGGCGGGCCCCGTGGCTGGGTGCCGGTATCTCGTGCCGAACGTCACCGCGGCGGCCAGACCGCTATGCGGTCGCTGCAACAGGTCCGCAGGTCGCGCTTCGGCCCGCGTCGCGGTCCATACGTGAGGACGACGGGAACAGACCTGCGAACCTAGCGAGGCGGCGCCTCGGACCGGCAAGCATGTCGGAGCGGCACCGCCTCGCAAGGTTGGCAGTATCTCTTGCCCGCACTCCGTGCGGGCGGAGACGCCTTGAACGCCCGGTCCGAAACTTGACTCATTCGTAAGGATTCTGGCCGTTCAAGCCGTCTAGCCAGGGGGACTCCGATGTCAACGGACGGACGACACATGGTCGCGTTCGCGCTGATTTGCGCATGGCTCGCCTCGTGGGCGTCTGCGGCGGCCGCACAGACACCGGCTCCCGCGGCGGCCGCCACCGCCGCCGAGATCAGCACGCTCCTCGAAACGACGGTGCGGCGTGTCAGCCCAGCCGTTGTCGAAATCTTCACGACCGCCTACACGCCGGGTGATGGTCTCGTTCCGCACAGCGCGGATCTCGTCATGACCCAGCGCGCGTCCGGGTCGGGCGTCATCGTCGATCCAGAGGGCTACATCGTCACGAATTTCCATGTCGTGCGCGGCGCGCAGCGACTGCGCGTCGAGATTCCCCCCGGGACCATGGGTCAATCGATCCTCGCGCCACGGGGGCGCACGTTGGATGGCCGGCTCGTTGGCGTCGACGTCGAGACCGATCTCGCCGTCATCAAGGTGGAAGAACAGGGCCTGCCAGCTCTCCTCTTCGGCGATTCCGACGATCTGCGGGCCGGGCAGATCGTGTTGGCCCTCGGCAGCCCTCTTGGTCTGCAGAATTCTGTCTCGTTGGGGGTGGTCAGCTCGATTGCCCGACAGCTCGAGCCCGAGTCGCCGATGATCTACGTGCAGACGGATGCGTCGATCAGCCCTGGCAGCAGCGGCGGACCGCTGGTCGATCTGCGGGGCGACATCGTCGGCATCAACACGCTCATCGTGTCCCAGAGTGGCGGGAGCGAGGGTCTCGGATTCGCAGCCCCCAGCAACATCGTTCGCGCGGTATACGAGCAGATCCGGGCGAACGGACGGGTTCGCCGTGGCGATATCGGTATTCGGGCGCAGACCGTCACCCCCGTGCTCGCGTCGGGGCTTGGGTTGGCGCGCAGTGACGGCGTCGTGCTGGCCGACGTCATCCCGGGAAGTCCCGCCGCGCTGGCCGGGCTCCGGCCCGGCGACCTCGTGCTCGCCGTCGATGACAGGCCGATGGAGAACGGTCGCCAGCTTCAGGTCACCCTCTACCGCCGCCTGGCCGGCGATATCGTCTCACTGCAGGTCCTGCGGGGCGACCAGACGATGAACGTACGCGTCGCGATGTCCGAGCGCCGCGATCTCTTCGCAGGCCTGTCGGATTCAATCGATGTTCGACAGAACCTCGTCTCGCGTCTGGGAATCCTCGGTTTGGATCTGGACCCGCGAATCGCCGAGATGCTGCCCGTCGTTCGAGTTCGATCCGGCGTCGTCGTCGCATCCACCATCGCCGGCGCGATCGATACGCGCGACGGAGGGCTCGCCCCAGGCGATGTCGTCTATGCTGTCAACCGCCGACCGGTCCGCGGACTTGCAGAGCTGCGTGCGGCCCTGAGTGCACTGCGCACGGGCGATGCAGTCGTCCTGCAGCTGGAGCGCCGGGGAGAACTGATGTACCTGGCCTTCACGATCGAGTGACGCCGGCGACCGTCCAGCGCCTCCGACGCACACGGTAAGCTGGAGGGCGCGGCCCCAGTAGGTCGAACTGGTGAGGACGGAACGCGGTGAGTGAAGGCACGGAAAGGAAATACAGCGGCGACAACTTCCGGGGTGCGGATCATGCGTCGCCGTATCCGGTGAGCCGGCTGGGAGCGCCGATGTCGCTCGTGGACGCCGCCAAGATCATCGAAGCGGCGTCGGCGCAGGTGGCGGTGCGTACCAACGCGCAGCTCGAAGTGATCGTGGAACAGATGCACGCGCTGCAGGCTCGCGCGCGCGAGATCATCGAGCAGGCGGCCCGCGACGTCGACCTGATCCACGTGGAGTGCCGGTTCCGGCGCGTCCCGGGCCGCATCTACCACCTCTACGAGCGGCCCGATCGCCAGCGCTACTTCTCCATGCTGTCGCCGCAGGAGCGCGGCTCCGCGGTCGGGTTCGTCGCCAGCTACCGGTACGAGCACGACCAGTCCTGGACGAGACTCGACGAGATCGAGGCGAGGGACCGCCGGCGCGCCGAGATCCAGGGCGTCGTGTCCAAACGGCTGCTCGAACCGTAGGTCCTGTGCCACAATGCCCCTCGCATGAGCTTGGAAGCAGGCTTCGAACGGCACCTCTTCATCAGCTACGCCCACATCGACAACCAACCGCTCACACCCGAGCAGCAGGGTTGGGTAACGCGCTTCCACATGGCGCTCGAAGCGATGCTCAGCATGCGAATCGGGCGCAAAGCGGAGATCTGGCGTGACGCGAAGCTCGCAGGGAACGACATCTTCTCCGACGAGATCCTGGCGCAGTTTCCGAAGACCGCGGTGCTCGTGTCGGTGCTCAGCCCACGATATGTCGAATCGGACTGGTGCACGCGCGAGGTGCGGGCATTTTGTGAGGCGGCCGAGCGGTCGTCGACGCTGCTCGTCGAGAACAAGTCGCGCATCATCAAGGTGATCAAGACGCCGATCGATTCCGAGGATCCCCTGCCGCCCGTGATGAAGCAGGTGCTCGGCTATCCCTTCTTCACGATGACGGACGACCAGACGCCGATCGAGCTCGACCCGGTCTATGGCACCGACATCGCGCAACGGTACAACCTCAAGATTGCCAAGCTCGCCTGGGACATCGCGCAGCTCATCAAGAAGCTGGAATCGGCTGGCGCCGCCGCACCCAAGCGGGCGGCGGGACTCCTCGTCTATCTGAGCGAGTGCAGCTACGACCGGCGCGAGGCGCGAGAGGCGCTGGAATCCGAGCTGCGAATGCACGGCTACGGCGTGCTCCCCGACGTGGCGCTGCCGCGCGACGAGTCGGCCTATCGGGCGGAGGTCACGCGGCTCCTCCAACAGTGCGCGCTCTCGGTGCATCTGGTGGGTAGCCTGTATGGCGCAGTACCCGATGGCCCGAGCCAGCAGTCGGTCGTCCTACTCCAGAACGAGCTGGCGGCCGCGCAGAGCCGGGTGCGTGGACTGTCGCGCATCATCTGGATTCCAGAGGGCACGCAGTCGCGCAGCCCTGAACAGGAGGCGTTCATCCAGGACCTGCACTCGTCCGCCGGATTACAGTTTGGTGCCGATCTCATCACCGGCGACGTACAGATGGTCAAGGCAGCGGTGCGCGACGCATTGAAGCGGATTGACACGACGGATGCCGGCAGGAGCAGGGCATCGGCCGGTGTGTCGAAGCTGATCTATCTGATGTGCGACCCAAGGGATCGCCGCGACACCGTGCCGCTCCGCAAGGTACTGCAGCGGGCAGGTTTCGAGATCGAGATTCCCGTGTTCACCGGCGACGCCGCTACCGTGCGGCGGGCCAACGAAGACCTGCTGGCACAATGCGACGCCGTGTTGCTGTTCTACGGTGCCGGCGACGAGGCGTGGAAGCAGACGGTGGAAAACGACGTTCGGAAGGCCCGCGCCTCCCGGCGAGAAAAGAGCCCGGTCGTGCGGTTCACGTATGTGGCGCCACCGGCCACCGATGACAAGTTGGAACTCCTCGAGCTCGACGAGTCGCACCTGCTCAACGGCCTTCACCAGTCACCCGAGGACGTGGACATCGGGCCACTCCTCCAGGCGCTGCGGAGTGCATGATGCCGGGGACGCCCGTCGTCGCACCGGCGAATCCGTACCCGGGTCTGCGACCCTTCCGGGAGGACGAGGAACATCTGTTCTTCGGGCGCGAGAGCCAAGTCGATCGCATGGTGGACAAGCTTGCGGCGACGCGCTTTCTGGCGGTCGTCGGCACGTCGGGCAGCGGCAAGTCGTCGCTCGTGAACTGTGGATTACGGCCCGCGCTGAGGCGCGGGCTGATGGCCGGGGCCGGTACGGCCTGGCTGATCGTACAGTTCCGGCCTGGCGTGAAACCGCTGGAGGGCCTGGCACGGGCGCTGGCGCTCGATCGCCAGCTGTTTCCCGGTGGCAGCACGCCGGGGATGCCGCTCGAGCAGCTCATCGAAGCGACGCTGCGGATGTCGAATCTCGGCCTGGTGGATCTCCATGAGCAGGCGCGCGTCCCTGATGACACCAACCTGCTGGTTGTCGTCGATCAGTTCGAAGAGCTGTTTCGCTATCGGCAGATCGCCGGCGAACGGGATACGCACGCCGTTGGCGAGGACGCCACGAACCTCGTGAATCTCCTGCTGGCGGCCCATGCGCAGCAGCAATTTCCGATCTACGTCGTGCTGACCATGCGGTCGGATTTCCTCGGCGACTGCGCACAGTTCTACGGCCTGCCCGAAGCCATCAACGAGAGCCAGTACCTCGTGCCGCGGATGACACGTGACGAGCGCCGCGCGGCCATCGCCGGCCCGGTCGGCGTCGTCGGTGCCGACATCAACCCTGTGCTGCTGACCAGGCTCGTGAACGACACGAGCGACAACCAGGACCAGCTCTCCATCCTGCAGCATGCGCTCAATAGGACCTGGGCGCGCTGGCAGAACGAAGGCGGCGGGCTCGGCGCGATCTCGGTCGAGTGGTACGAAGCCATCGGCACCATGGCGCATGCGCTCGATCGCCACGCGGAGAAGGCCTTTCACGAGCTTCGGACCGAACTTGAGCGGACGATCTGCGAAAGAGTGTTCAAGGCGCTGACGGACAAGGGTACCGACGCACGCGGAATTCGGCGGCCCACGCCGCTCGCGCGACTGTGCGCTATCGCGGGCGCAGAGCGCCGCGAGGTGGTGGAGGTGATCGACGTATTCCGGAAGCCGAGTCGCTCGTTCCTCATGCCGCCGGTTCCGGAAGCGCTGGCGCCAGAGACGATCGTGGACATCTCCCACGAAAGCCTGATGCGCGTCTGGAGGCGGCTGCAGGACTGGACGGGGGAGGAGGCGGAATCGGCACGGATGTACCGGCGCATTCACGACACGGCGGCGCTTCACGCCGCAGGCAGGGCGGGGCTCTGGCGCGATCCGGATCTTCAGCTCGCGCTCGACTGGCGGGCCAGGGAGCAGCCGAGCGCCGAGTGGGCCGACCTCTATGGCGGAGACCTCTCCACGACGCTGTCGTTCATCCACGAGAGCAAATCGGCTCAGGATCGGGCGGCTGCCGAGATCGAGTTCCAGCGGCGATGGGTCCAGTGGTGCGTGGTGCCTGGCGTGCTGCTCCTGTTCGCGCTGTACATGTGGGCGACGCGCTCGTGGAACGCCGAAATCGCGGGGTTCGCCGACACGCTGGTCGCGGGCATTCCACTCATCGGGCGCCGGCTCGCTTTCGTCCTCGAGATTACGCTGCCGGCCATCCCGTTCGTGCTCGCGGGCATGGCGCTGATCTACTGGGGCAAGCGCGCGTTTCGCGCCCTTGCGTTCCCGAAGGTCCTCGCGCGGGTGCCCGACGCCGTCGCCCGGCGTCACGAGTTGCCCGTCACGGAGCCCCCGCCGTTGGCTGCGTCAGAGGCCCTCGGGACGGTGTACGCGGGTTTCTGGAAGCGAGGACTCGCTTACGTGGTGGATCTGGGGGTCTTGCTCGCGCTGTTCTTCGCCATTGCGATCGTCGCCGCGCTCGCGGACACGATCAACTGGCCGGTTCAAGACCTGCTGGGCGACGACGAGGGCGAAATGAGCGACGCCGCGGCTGTGGCCGTGTACGCCATCCTCCTCGTGGTGAACACTCTGTACGTGGCGCTGACGATGTCGTCCAGGCACATGGCAACACTCGGTATGCGTGCCGCCGGGATCGTCGCGACCGACACGAGCGGGGAGCGACTCTCGCTGCTCCGTGCCATCGGGCGGCAACTGGCGCTGCTTCTGTCCTACTACTCGCTGGGGATCGGCTTCCTCGTGCAGGCGTTCACCGGGCGCAGGCAGACGCTCCACGACCTGGTTGTACGTTCCGTAGTGCTTCAGGCGCCCGCCACGCGACAGTGACGCGGTCGATGCGAGGGACGCGTCGGGCGCGCATCGAGCGCCCGCCGACGAGCGAGATAATTGTCCTCGTGGACGCCACTTCCAGTCTCGAAACAGCTCGACAGGTTGCCGCCACCATTCGATCCGCCGGAGGGCGCGCCTTGATCGTTGGCGGCTGGGTGCGCGACCGGGTCCTCGGCTTGCCGTCCAAGGACATCGACCTCGAGATCTTCGGGATTCCGCACGATCGTTTGAGCCCACTGCTGGCGCCGTTCGGGCGTCTGGAGCCGGTGGGCCAGAGCTTCCCCGTCTACAAGCTGATCACGTCTGAAGGGGGCGAGCTCGACATTGCCCTCCCGCGCCGCGAGTCGAAGCACGGCCGGGGGCACAAGGGATTCCAGGTTCAGGGCGATCCCTTCATGTCAATCGAAGAGGCGTCGCGGCGGCGGGACTTCACGATCAACGCCATCGCCTGGGATCCGCTCACCGGCTCGTACGAAGACCCCTTCGATGGCCGCGGCGACATCGAGCGCCGGGTGCTCCGTGCGGTCGACGAGACGACGTTCGGTGACGACAGCCTGCGCGTGCTGCGCGCCGTGCAGTTTGCGGCGCGGTTCGATCTCACGCTGGACGCGAGTACTGCGGCGTTGTGCAGGCGGATCCCTCTGGACGATCTACCGTCGGACCGCATCTGGGGCGAAGTGGAGAAGCTCCTGCTCCATGCGCCGCGCCCCTCGATTGGGTTTGCGTTGGCACTGGACCTCGGCGTGGTCGATCAGGTGCTTCCAGAAACGCGCCCGCTCGTGGGCTGCGCGCAGGAACCCGAATGGCACCCCGAAGGCGATGTCTGGACGCACACGCTCATGGTGATCGACAAGGCCCGCGCGTTGAACGGGGATCTCGACCGTCCGAGGCTCATCACCGTGATGCTCGGTGCGGTCTGCCACGACCTGGGCAAACCGGCCACGACGTCGTTCATCGACGGCCGGCTCCGTTCCCTGGACCATGAAGAAGCCGGCGTACCGCCGACGCTCGGGCTGCTCGATCGGCTGAACGTTCACACCATCGACGGCTTCGACGTGCGCACGCAGGTCGTCGGTCTCGTCGCGCACCATTTGAGGCCAGGGATGTTCCACAAGGCCCGACACGTCGGCGACGGCGCCTTCCGGCGCCTGGCTCAGAAAGTGGACCTCGAGCTCCTGGCACGGCTGGCGCGTGCCGACTGTCTGGGACGCACGGGATCGTTCGACTGCTCGGCGATGGACTGGTTCCTCGATCGAGCGCGCGCCCTGGGCGTGGAGCACCGCCCACCGGCTCCGCTCCTGATGGGCCGGCACCTGCTTGCGCTGGGCGTCGCGCCGGGCCCGAGGATGGGCGCGATCTTGAAGCAGGTGTACGAGAAGCAGCTCGATGGAATGGTCACGAGCGTGGAGCAAGGCGTCGAGGAGGCCAGGCGCCTGCTGGCGGACCAGGGCGGCTGATCGGGCCGTGCGATTGCGCGCGATCCCTCTCTCAGTGCTTCTCGTTCGCATCGTCGCCGGATCAGTTCCAGCCGCGCGGAGCGCGGCAAAGAGATACTGGCCAACAGCCAAGGGGCTCTGCGGGGACATCAAGGGGCAGAGCCCCTTGGCTGATTTGTACAATGGCCTTCGCTATGACGTGGAGTTCGCCACGGAAGGAGGACGAGGGCAGCGTATGAGTGAGACGACGACAACCCGGGAAACGCGCGGCTTCCAGGCCGAGGTCACACAGCTCCTCGACCTGATGGTCCACTCCCTCTACGGCAACAAGGAGATCTTCCTGCGGGAACTGGTGTCGAACGCCTCCGATGCCGGCGACAAGCTTCGCTTCGAGGCGCTGGCGGACTCCGCGCTCTTCGAGGACGATCCAGATCTGAAGATTCGCGTGGACTACGACCGGAAGGCGCGCACGATCACCGTGTCGGACAACGGCATCGGCATGTCCCGGCAGGAGGTGATCGACCAGATTGGAACGATTGCGAGGTCCGGCACCCGCGAGTTCTTCAAGAGCCTCACCGCGGACCGGGCGAAGGATGCGCACCTCATCGGGCAGTTCGGGGTCGGGTTCTATTCCGCGTTCATCGTCGCCAACAGGGTCACGCTGACCTCGCGGCGGGCTGGACTGACCCCCGACCACGGCGTCCAGTGGGAGAGCACGGGCCAGGGTGAATACACGGTGGACACCGTGAGCAAGGAGCGTCGCGGAACCGAAGTCGTGCTTCACTTGCGGCCCGACGAGGACGACCTGGTCTCGGGCGGCAGACTACGCGAAATTCTCCGCAAGTACTCCGACCACATCACCGTCCCCATCCTGATGAAGAAGGAGCAGTGGGACTCGACGGCCAAGGAACAGGTGCTGACCGACGAGGACGAGCAGGTCAACCAGGCCTCGGCGCTCTGGGCGCGCCCGAAGTCCGAGATTACCGAGGAGCAGTACACCGAGTTCTACAAGCACGTGGCACACGACTTCGAGCCCCCCCTCGCCCACAGCCACCACAAGGTCGAAGGACGCCACGAGTACACGCAGCTGCTCTTCATCCCGCAGCGGGCTCCCTTCGATCTCTGGGACCGTGAGCGCCGGCGCGGCATCAAGCTCTACGTCCAGCGCGTGTTCATCATGGACGACGCCGAACAGCTCATGCCGGCGTACCTGCGATTCGTGCGCGGCGTCATCGATTCGAGCGATCTGCCCCTGAACGTGTCACGCGAAATCCTGCAGCAGTCCAGGGACGTGGAAATGATCCGCACGGCGTCCGTCAAGCGGGTCCTGAGCCTGCTCGAAGACCTCGCGGAGCACCATCCGGAGAAGTACGCGACCTTCTGGAAGGAGTTCGGCCGCGTCCTCAAGGAGGGGGTGGTCGACGACCGTGCCAATCGCGATCGCATTGCCAGACTCCTGCGGTACGCCTCGACCCACCACGATTCGTCCGATCAGACGGTATCGCTGCCCGAGTACGTGAGCCGCATGAAGGACGGGCAGGACGCGATCTACTACGTCACTGCCGACGGGTTCCCCGCTGCCAGGAACAGTCCGCACCTCGAAGTGTTCCGCAAGCTCGGTATCGAAGTGCTGTTGATGTACGACCCGGTGGACGAGTGGGTCCTTTCCGCCCTCACCGAGTTCGACGGCAAACCCCTGCGATCGGTCGCGAAGGGCGGATTGGACCTTGGCAAGCTCGGTGACGAAGCCGGCAAACAGGAACAGGAGCGGCACGCGGACGCGTACAAGGAGCTGGTCGACCGTATCCAGCACGTCCTGAAAGAACGGGCCGGTGCAGTGCGCGTGACCCACCGGCTCACGGATTCACCTGCGTGCCTGGTCAGCGACGAACACGGCATGAGCACGAACCTCGAGCGGATGCTCAAAGCAGCCGGGCAGACGGTACCAGTGTCGAGGCCCGTGCTGGAAATCAATCCGAGTCATCCCATTGTCGAGCGGTTGAAAGACGAGTCGGATCCCGACCGATTCTCGGACTGGAGTCACATTCTGTTCGACCAGGCCACGCTGGCCGAGGGCGGCCAGCTCGAAGAACCGGCGACGTTCGTCAAGCGCCTCAACGAGCTGATGCTCGCGTTGTCCGGTCCCAAGTCGCGGATCTGGACACCGGGGGCCTGACGACCCCGAGCAAGCTCTGGGACCGAGATGATCCTGGTGGCTGGCTGTGTCAGGACCCGTCTGCCGGCCGCGTCTGCATAGAATCGGACGCCAAGGAGGACTGATGAACAACGGCCTGATGAAGGGTATCGTCGTCCGCGAGTTCGGCCCGCCCGAGGTCTTGACGCTCGAGGAGATCCCCCAACCGTCGCCAGGACAGGATCAGGTTCTCATTCGCGTGCACGCCATCGGCGTGAACCCCGTTGACACGTACATCCGGTCCGGTACGTACGCGAGGAAGCCCCGGCTTCCCTATGTGCCCGGCACCGACATCGGCGGCGTGGTGGAGGCGACAGGTGCGGACGTGTCGCGTGTCAAAGTTGGCGACCGGGTCTACGCGCACGCGGTCAACGGCGGGTGTGCGGAACTTGCCGTCTGCGAGGAGTGGCAGGTTCACCAGCTACCGCACGGCATTTCGTTCCAGCAGGGTGCCGCCATGGGCGTTTCCTATGGAACGGCGTGGCGGGCACTCTTCATCCGGGCAGCCGCGCGGGCCGGCGACACGGTGCTGGTGCACGGGGCCAGCGGCGGTGTGGGGACGGCCGCCATTCAGCT
>CAZDLW010000057.1:0-5715 GCA_964505975.1 uncultured Bifidobacteriaceae bacterium
CGTCCTCGAGCAGCGCCGCCATGTTCTGCATCACCGGCCCGAGCTGTTCGGGCGGTGGTGGCGGACCGTCGGGCTGATAAATGCTGAGCAGATACTGGACCATCGCGCGTTCTCCATCGTGCATCGCCGGCACCATGCCGGCTGTTCGCCATCTATACGAACCGGGTGCAGCCGGATCGACACGATCCCGGGAATGTGGAACGGCCTCACCATCCCGCACATCCGGGTCTTCGCAGTGCGCCAGCAAGCTCGGCCTGGAGTCAGCGGCGATCTCGACCTCGGCGGGATGCGCTGGCTCACGGTCCGCGGCCGGCAAACCGAGGGCACGACATCCTGATCAAGACGCTCGGACGGCCGGCGGTCGCCCGGACTGCCGCGCAGACGCTCGCGAGCTGATTCCCACGGCGCTTCCGGCTTCAGCGCCGGCTGTGACCCGACGAGTGCGAGGGGTCTCCAGCTCTTCCGCTTCGAACGAGGCGATCAAGACGTCGCAGGAGACACCCAATAACCATTGATCACGCCATCACGCGGGTGAGGCCGCTAGGCCGTGGTTGCACGGCACGAGTGACAGATTCGTTCCACAGCGCGGTTAGTGGCCCAGCGCGAGCGTGGCGCGCCCGGTTCGCTCGACGCTGGCACCGTGCCCGGCCGAAACACCGGTCATCGGGTCCCACCCAAGTTGCCGCCGGGCAGCGGAACAGTCGAAGGTCAGCTCTTTGATGGACCGAATGCGGTAGCGTGTCAGCGGCAGATTCCGTCCGAGCAGTCCGCCCACGAGATCGAGAGCAGCGCCGACCGCGAGGAGTGCCGTCCGGGGTATGTAGTTCACCTGGAGGGCTCCTTTTGCCTCTTCCTGGCACCTGGTGATGTAGTCGCGCTGCGTCACGGGGGTCGAGTCCACCAGGTGGAAGATGGAGCCGCACACATGCGGTCGCGTCGCCGCGGCGAGCAACCCTTCGACCACATCGTTCACGTGAACGAGGGGCAGCTTCAAGCGTCCCGAGCCGATCGCGATCCATCGCCCCGCCAGCGTCATGGCGCCGTATGGCGAAACAGATTCGCAACCCGGCCCGAAGATCTGGCCAGGCCTCACGACAACGGCCTGAAGGCCGCGCTCGCGTGATGCCTCGACGACGATTCGTTCTGCGAGCACCTTGGCCCGCGTGTAGGAGCCTCGTTTCTCCGGGTAGGGCTCGAGCGGTGCGCTCTCGTCGACAACCGCGTGGGGCGACTGGGCCGCGTAATCCAGGACCGTGACCGAACTCACATGGACCAGCCGCTCGACCTTGTGCCTCAGGCACGAGTGCACCACGTTGGACGTGCCGCACACCGTGCCCGCTTCGAAGTCGGCCCAGCCGCGGCCGCGCATCGTGGCGCCGAGATGGTAAACGAGCTGCACGCCCGCGATCGCGCGATCGACCGCCTCCGTATCCCCGAGATCTCCATACACGACCTGCACACCGGGCAAACCTTCGAGCTCCGGTGAGCGTCGTCGAACCAGGACCCGGACCGATTCGCCCTTGCCGCGCAGCCGATCCAGCAATGCCCGACCGAGCAGCCCGGATGCGCCCGTGACCAGGGTCCTCCGAGGTTCGAGGGACTCGTTCACGCGAAGCGCCCGATCGCGATGTGCATCGGCTTCCCGGCAGAACGGCTCGAGCCACGCCACCATTCTGCGGCCCTCGTCCATGGTCACCGGCGGCTGGGCTCCCCGAGCGAGCGACTCGTGGAACCGCAGCACGCCGGCATGAATCCCCGGCGACGGCCGCAGGCATCCACTGGCAAGGCGCCACACGTTCTTCGGCACGTGCCAGATCGTGCCGGCCGCCTGCGTCATCGCGTTTAGGCTGGCAGCGATTGGCTTGGGGCCGGGCAGCGATTTACGCACCGTGCACGTCTGCAGAAAACAGTCGATGTGCATATCGCCGCGCGTCCCGTGAACGAAGAGCTCGTTGCGGATCGGTCGCGTTGACCAGGAGAGATAGAAGGCGCCGGCACCTTGCGCGCACGCGACGGTGCCGCGCCATTCGTCAAAGAACACGTTCGGGTCCTTGCCGGTCGACCGGTAGCGCACGTCGATGTCGCAGATTGGCCCAAGGAAGGCTTCCATCAAGTAGAGCGCATGGATGCCCATGTCCTGGAACGGATACCCGCCGTGTCGGAAAGCGGCTGGCAACGCGCCGCCGGCATACGGCGGGTAGTCTGAGGTGCGATAGAAGTCGACGGCGAGCACGTCGCCGCACGCCCCCCGGCGGAGCAGCTCGAGCGCGCGCACGACCACGGGATCGTCCTTGGCGGAGTGGTTCACCGACAGCCTGCGTCCGGCTCGTGCCGCTGCGGCGATCATCTCGTCGCATTCGGCGACCGTCGGCGCCATCGGCTTTTCAACGAACACGTCGAAACCCATTTCGAGCGCTTCGACCGCGAGCCTGGCGTGCGAGGCCGGCGGTGTCAGGACGTGGACGACGTCGGGAAGCGCCTGGCCCATGTCCGAAAGGCTGGCAAACACGCCCGGGATCGCGAAGCGCCGGGCCAGAGCGCGCGCCCGGTCGACGGACGTGTCGGCGATCCCGACGATGCGGATGTGAGGCAGTGTCTGCAAAGCGCGAATGTGGTAGGCGCTGACGTATCCCGCGCCGACCAGCGCAACACGGGTTTCTCGGGATGTGCTCATAGCTCGCTGTGCTCCTTCTGCCAGATCCTGTGCTCGACGATTTCGACGATCTCGCTGATCCGAGCGTCCCATGTCATGGTGGAGGTGGCTTCAATCCGGCGGGCGCGATCCGCGTCAGTGTCGGTGGACAGCGCTTCTTCGATCTCCCTGATGAACTGCTCGGGCCCCCGCGCGATCCGCACCAATCCGGCAAAACGCTCGATCTCGGGCGCCGGTACCGCCACGACGGGCTTTCCGGTCGCCAGGTATTCCCGCAGCTTCAGCGGGGCAGAGTTCACGACTTGACGGGTCAGGCGGTACGGAATGATGGCAACGTCGAACGCCCTCGCCCAGTTCGGCAGGCTGCGATATGGCTGTGGCCCGGCGAACACGATGTTCGGGAGGGCCTTCAACCGTCCGGGGTCGACGGCGAGCCGGCCGATCATCAGGAACGTCCATCGAGGGCGGCGCACGGCGAGGTCTGCAATCAGGTCGAGGTCGATCCACTCTTCAATCAATCCGTAGAAACCGACGACAGGCCGCCGGAGATTGCGGGCGCCCGGTGCGATCGGAAGCTGCCGATCCGATGCCGTCCGGAAGAGCGCGACGTCCACTCCGTGCGGCGCGAGCACGGTCGAGGGCTTCAGCCGCCGCTTGGCCTGCAGCATCAGTGAGGAGGCGACAAACACCTGATCGGCACGGCTCGTGAGGTGCGCGTCCATCTGCGCGACGGCTCGCGCATCGACGTCCGGCAGTGCGGCGTAGTCGTCGATGCAATAGTAGACGACCGCGGTCTCGTCGAAGGCGTTCGCCAGAAAGCCGGGGTGAGGCACCGCGAACCACGACAGGGTTCGTGCAAATCCGAGGCGTTTCAACGCCCGCTTGACCAGGAACCTGCCCAGGGCGACGTTTACTCGTCGAACGAACGGCAGGCGCCGGAAGGGAATTTGCGGCACGCTCATCTGCCACAACCGTTCCCCGACGCACCGCGGCTGCCGTGCGGCCGACAGCAGCCTGCGACAGAGCTTTCTCAGATCGCGGGCGTTCGCCTTCGGCGCCCGAAGCCCAGGCGAGTCGACATACAGGACACGCGTGTGCTGGGAGAGGCGTTCGGCGACGTGATGGCTGCTGGTTCGATTCTCGGCACACCAGTCGTTGCCGAAGTAGATGATGGCGAACTGGCCGAGCGGGATCGATCCGCTCGCGCTGACGGCCCCGGGAGAGAGCTGAGAAGCAATCATGGGCGGGCCACTACGCGACATGCAGCTTCACCATCGTGTAGACGACGCCGATGCTGCCAAGCTCGCAGGCCAGCACCAGCATCCCGAGGGCGGGGGGCGCAGGCAGCGGAATCGGCCTGCCCGCGTGGCGGGCGATCGCCGCCAGCGCTGCGGAGAGGCCGATGATCAGATACAGCGTCGGCACGAATGTGCGCGACAGGAAGAAGGCCGCCGCCATGAACCCGAACAGGGACAACTGCAGCCCTTCAGCCCACTGCCTGGCCATGTCATCGAACGGCTCGTCACCGGGAAGATTCCTCACGCCATGCAGCTCGAGCAGTGTGACGACGAATAAGCCGACCCAGAAGAAGGACCCGAGCAGGCCTGTTTCCGCGAAGCACAGCACGAGCGAATTGTGCGCGGTGAGCGCGTGGTGATCGAGAAACCGCCCGTAACCGACGCCCAGAACCAGTTCGGTCTTGAGCATCTCGAGGCCTTCTCTCCATGCGACCAGCCGCTCGGCTGCCGATGGATCCAGCTCGGTGGACAACGACCGGCCGCCGAAGTCGAGCGCCAGCAACCCTGCGCCGAGCGCCACGAGCACGACGAGCGCCGGGGCGCGGCCGACACGACTGGCCGCGAACCTCCAGAGCACTACCACGAGCGCCACCGCCCCGCCACGCGAGCGCGTCAGGTAGATGCCGTACACGAGAGCACCGGCTGCCGCGGCGAGGAGCACGTTGCGGAGCAGCAGCCTGGGCCTCCACGCTCCACCGAGGAGCCCGAGCGCGACGATCATGGCCACGGCCAGATCGTTCGGGTCGTGCATGAACCCGAGCGCACGTATCCGCGGGGGCTCCCGCCAGTCATCGTCTTCGGCCGTGTTCTCCCACGCCTGATCGATCGCGTCGTAATCCGCCTGTTCCTCGACCGTGTCAGCAGCAGGCTCCTCGCTCCCTGCGGTCCGGTCCATCAGAAACAGCCGCGTGTTGTAGCCGAGGTGGTAGGCGACCGCGCCCTGCAGCATGAGTATCACTGTCAGTGCAATGATGCAGCCGGCCGCGATGCGCAGCCGGGCGACCGAGGTCACGCTGCACAATGCGAGCACGAAAATCGTCAGGGACGGGCCGAGTCGCTGACCGACCAGGATCGGAGCGCCCAGCCAGCGCTCGGCAATCATCAGCGACAGGCACGTCACAGCCGCGAAGACCATCAATGCCCAGAGCTGAAGGTTCGCGACCAGATCGTCTCGTCTCCCGAGAAGCGACGCGATCGCGACGGCCAGGCCGGCCATTCCAACCCAATACGTGACGCGGTACGGCGCCAGCGCCGGAACGATCTCGCCCGGCTGGACGTACGCGAGAACGACGTACAGGATGAACAGCGCGAAGGTCATGGTTCAGACCCGGCCGTGGCGCGCCTGGTTGGCGCGCCTCCGCACAGACAGGCGCGGTACAGCGCGAGGTAGTCCCCGGCCATTCGATCGGTTGTGAAGTGAGTGCGATAACAACGTGAGGCCCGTTCGCCGAGCGCCGCCAGCTCGTCCCGGCGGCTCGCGAACTCGACAATCGCACGCACGAGGCCGTCGACGCTGCGGACCGGGACGGTCGTGCCGGCCCCCGACAGCGCCACCAGCTCCGGCAGCGCGCCAACCTCGGTCACGATCGCCGGAAGACCGGCCGCCATCGCTTCGAGCATCGAGATTGGCAGTCCCTCGGTCGTCGACGACAGCACGAACACATCCGCTGCCCGCAGCCAGTTCCCCACGTCGCGGCGCTCGCCGCAGAACCGCACGGCTGACGCGAGGTCCAGCTTCGCGCACACCTGCCGCAATGCCGGGCC
>CAZDLW010000057.1:5725-24247 GCA_964505975.1 uncultured Bifidobacteriaceae bacterium
GTCAGGCACCGCCGCGCGCGCCCCAGCCACCGCGCGCAGCAGCGTGTCGAAATCCTTCGAGCGGACGAGTCGCCCCACGCTCACCAGCGTGAATCCCCGCTCCCGGGCCACCTCCTCCCCGCTGGCACGTGGGGGATGCGCGCCATTGCGAATCGTCACGACCTTGTGCGCGACGGGCCGCGCGCCGGTCGCCAGGTTGCGCCGCGCGGCATCGCACACCGCGACCACGCGGTCACAGAGCATCGCCGCCGCGATCCAGAACTTCAGCTCGGGACAGAGCCGAAACGGCAATGGTCCCATGCCATGCCGCGTGCTGACGATCGCGCCCGCTCCCGTCAACCGCGCGGCCGCGGCCCCGCGGATGGTGGCGGTCTTGTTGTGGCAGTGGACGATGTCAGGACGAGACAGCCGGAAGGCTCGAAACAGTTTCCAGGCCGATCTCCACGCGCTTGCTGAGGCGTGCACGTACACCGGCACGCCTTCCTGTTCGACCTCCGCTGCGAGCGGTCCGGCCGTCATGAGGCAATGCACTTCGACGCGATGGCCTGCGGCAGCGTGCGACCGGCACAACGCAGCGACAACCGTCTCCGCGCCGCCGACCTCGAGGCTGTCGATGACATGGGCGATGACCATCTTTCGTACCTCAGGCGCCCATCCCGACGGTGATTCGCCGCTTGCCGGAGCTCAGTCTCGGTATACGCGGGACGGGTTGGAGTTCGCAGGCCGTGCCAGAACCGAATATCTTCCCGACTTCGCCGCGCAGCAGCCTCTCGCTGCGCTCGGATAGCGGTCGGCTCAGGACGGCCGAGATCACGAGGCGATCGATCCTCGTCTGCTCCACACGATAGTGCGCGACTTCCGGGATGTCCTTCAGCAGATGAGGAAAGAACTCGCCCGGAACGGTCCGGCCGTCCGCCGTGCGCAGCGCGTCGAGGAGCCGGCCTTCGACGGCTTCGAGCCGCGGGAGGCCGCGGCCGCAGCGGCAGGGTGCGTCCGCCAGTCGCCCCATGTCGCCGGTTTCGTACCGAACGAATGGCATTCCGTAGTTGTGAAGATCGGTAATCAGAATCTCCGACGGTGCGTCGCCATTCTGATGCCGTGTTTCGACGACAAGGTTTTCGGCATGAATGTGCAGACCGTCCCGGCACTCGCATTCGGCGGCGACCGACATGAACTCTCGGGATCCGTACGTGTTGGCGAGCGGCACGCCGAGTCCCTGCTCGATGCGCCGGCGCGCGTCCTCGAAGAGCGGTTCGGCTGCGGCGATCGCGCACTTGACTCCCGGAATCGTCTGCTTCGTACGGCGAAGGTGTGCGGCGAACGCCTCCAGGCTCGAGACGTAACCCACGACGAGCACGGGTCGAAACTTCAGCGCACGCAAGTACACGTCATTCCAGAGCTCATCGCTCTGGGAGAACGTGTTGACAATCAGCTGACGCTGAACCGCCTCGTATGCGCGCGTTTTCAACGCCTGTCGCCACGGCGGGGACCCGACGGGTGCGCCCCACAGGTAGAGCGCCGGCTCTCCCATCCGCCAGCCGGTCCACGAATACGCCCGGTCCTTCGCCGCCGTACGCCAGTCGTAGCTCTCGTAGGTCCGGAAGAACCTGGTGGGCACGCCGGTCGATCCACCCGTCGCGTGCGGGAGCAATCGGCCCTTGTACGCCGTCGAGCACAGATCCGGTCCGTGCGCGTTGACCTCCGCTCGCGTCAGCGGCGGCAGCCGTCGGAAATCAGTCCAATCCTGCAGATCCTCGAGGGCGATTCCGGCGGCTCGATATTTGTGTCCGAGATACGGAACAGACGCGAACACATGCGTGAGCAGCCTCTTCAGCTCGGTCCATTGGAATTGGCGGACGCGCTCCGCGCTCCACCATTGACTGCGTTCCAGAAAGGTCCGCCGCTCCATGTACTGCCGGCCCCGCGCGCGGTCATACGCCGGGAGAAGCACCGATTCCAGCAGCCGGGTGTACATCACGATGCGGCTCCCACACGCGTCACGCTCCCACGCCGACCCTCGTTCACGCAGTGCACGGGATGCAAGCCCCGCCGGACCGCATCGATCGCCATCCACATGTGCCATGCCGACACGAAGAACAGCTGCGTCCCCGAACGTCGGCAATCTTCGGCGAGATAGCGGAGCGTCCGGTCGAGGACGCCATCATCCGCCAGCAGCGGCTCGGCGTTCTTCTCCGGAGCGCCATGCGCAAACAGCTTGACGAACAGGTCGGTCCCAATCCGAGGGGCCGCCCGCTTCCACAGCGTGATGCGGTGGCGAGTCGGCTGACAGTGCCCGGCCAGCTCGCCGACTTCAATGCGCGGCACGAGCGGCCGCCGCCACTCCCGAAGATTGAGCGTCAACGGACCGGGAATCATGAGCAGGTCGCCGGCGACAGCGCCATTCGCCGTCACGGGAACTCCCGTATCGTGAGACTTCGGCCGGGCCGGATCGTCCTTGGCCCAGTAGATCGTGTTCACGATACGTGTCTGAGCCGGCGAAGGCGCCGCCGGCAGCGTGTAGTCGGCGTAGCAGCCCAGCCTGCATAGCAGCGTGATCTCGTTGTCGATCCCGCAGGCCTGGCCACCGGGCAAGGAGTTGTCCAGCGCCCAGTTGCCGTGGACGAAGCCGAATCTGATGCCGGTGTCATCGCGGCGCAGGAGCGCGTGTCGGGTGTGGAGACGCTCGATGAACCTTCCGACGCGATCGACGAATGCCCCCTCGCTGTCAGCGTGATGATGCAGGTGCACTTCGACGTCCGCGATATCCATGCCGGCCAATCGCGACAGCGCGTCGATCGCGGCCGGGTGGTATTGCTCTTCCGGATAGAAGAAGGTGTAGCAGGGCGCCTGTCCGGCGTCGTCCGCATGCCGTCGGGCGATTCGCGGCCAGCCTCTCACCCACCGCCGTACGCGTTCGAGCGCGGTTCGATCGTCCGCACGGCGCCACCACGGCTCGAAATGGTCCGCGATGGTGACCCAGACTCGCGTGATCGTCGGCTTCTGCCTGTCAGCGATGTCGCGCAGACGGGTGGCGACGCATCCGGGCAGCCACAGATGCAGCGTGCGTACGGGCTCGAGTCTCTCATGCCTCACAGGACCTCCGCCGCACGTCTCGTGACGCTCGGAGGAACACGCCGATCGGACGCGACATGGGCGCCTGTATGCGGCGCCGCGGCGGTGACCCGCTCGGCCAGGGGCGACGGAGCAATCCGTGCGGTCGGCGTCCAGACGACCGACTGCGTCCCACGCCCGAAGGCGACCAGCCCGAGAAGGAGTGCGAGGTTCATCGACAGAAAGTAGTAAGGAACGCTTGCCGGCGCCCAATATCGTGCGCGGAGATCGAGGTGATGTCCCAGCAGGGCGAGCAGCACCAGCACCCCGCCCAGCACGGCGGCGGCGCCGTACACCGGTTCGCGCGTCAGCATCGCCGCCGAGATCTGCGCCGCGGCCAGGAATAGAGGCACGAGCCATCGGCACACTTTGTGCGACCAGAACGCCAGCGCGACGGCGCCAGCCATCGGATTGAGCATGCGCCAGGTGTGACGCAACGCGTGAAAGTTGCCCGCCCCGATACGCACGCGCCGCCTGAACTCCTGACGCGCGTTCGGCGCGACGTCTTCCCACGCGATCGCCTCAGGCTCGTAGACAACGCGATAGCCGGCGGCACGCACCTTCATGGCGATGAGAAAGTCCTCGACGATGCCATCGGACGGGATCGTGACGAAGAGGGATCGTCGAATGGCGAACAGGGCGCCGTTGGCGCCGACGAGCATGTTCAAGCGGCTCTCGAGAAACTTCAGCAGGGTCTCGAATCGCCAGTAGAGCTGTTCGCCGGTTGCCTGGCCGCTGCGCGATCGCAACCGGAGCTCGCCGCAGACACAACCGATCTCGGGCCGCGTGAAATGCCGCACGAGGGCATGAATGGCATCAGGCTCGAACTCGGTGTTCGCGTCGCAGAACACCACGACCTCGCCCCGCGCCCGCGGCAGCAGCTTGTTGAGGACCGTGGGCTTCCCGCAGCGCTCGGGGAATTCGTATACCGACGCGTTCGGCGGCGCCGCGAAGCGCGCGCGCGCAGCGGTCGCGTCGGTGCATCCGTCGCAGCCGACCAGGATTTCGAGCGACTCGGCCGGGTACTCCAGGTGCGCGCAGTTCAGCATCTTCTGCGCGATGACCGCCTCTTCGTTGTGCGCCGCAAACACGATCGAGACGCGTGGAGAATCGGCCGGGTCCCGGCTGATACGCCGGGTGCGCCGCGCCAGCCCGAACCGGAGATCGCTTTTCAACTGTTTGAGACTTCCCAGAACGATCAGGATGAGGGGATAGCCGCAGTAGGTGTACAGCAGGAGCCCGACGGACATCCAGAACATCACGCGCACGGTCGCAGATCCCGACTGACGAGCGCGCGTCGAAACAAAACATGCCGCGAAGACGAGAGCTCCGCGTAGGAGATCAGCCGCACCGCCAGACCCATGCAAGCGGGCCAGTCGCGCTGGAGGATTGCGGTCTCTTCAGCGGCGTCCGCGGCCCCGGGATGGACCATCAGCTCTATCCGTCCGACCGACTGTTTTCTGGCGGGTTCCGAGTGGTAATAGGTGAGGAATTCGGTGAACGCGTCGGTGGTGTGCGTCGCGTACATGGACTTCAGTGCCCAGTTGTACGCGCGCTTCTTCCAGAGGAGAGAGACCGGACATGGCCGGCCGGACGAATAGAAATTCTTGGCGAGGCGTACTTTGCGGATCCGGTAACGTCTCTGCACCTCCTTCAGAACGGGGAAGACCAGTGGCCTGGTGTGTACGTGATGATGCGAATCGAGATGACTGATGGCCACGCCAAGCGATGCCACGCGCTCGATCTGGGCGCATAGTTCCTGGTAGACCGCACGCAGCCGCTCCGGGGCTGGCCGAGCCGTCTCGTTCGCACGTGACATCTGCCCTCGGTCGTCGACCAGCAGCCGCGCGCCAGGGCCTCCCGTCAGCGGCTCGAACTGGGTCAGGTTCAGATGCACGCCGAACGAGCACCGCGAGAACCTCGCAATATGGCGCGCTGCCTCGCGCGTCGCAGGCGCGTTCGCCATGATCGTCGCCGAGGAGATCCGGCCTTTCGACATGAGGTCGAACGTGGCCTCGGTCACCTCCTGGCTCATCCCAAGGTCGTCCGCGTTGACGATAACGGCGAGGCTCGCCACTACGCCCGCCCCATCCGTAAGAACCTGGAACGCAGGGCGCGCCGGGACCCTACATCGTCTGCGGGTTCGGCGAGGTCGGCGTGCTTCCGGGAGCGCTCCGCCATGACCGCGCGCATCTGCTCGAGCACGTCTTCGGCGACCTGACTCCACGAGCGCGAACGTCCTCGTGCCGAGATCGCCTCGTGGTCCCATTGGCCGCTCAAGGCCGCGCGCAGCGCCTCCGCAAGCGCCTCGCCATCGTGGATCGGCACCACAAACCCGTATCGGTCGGAAACAATCATCTGTCGAACAGCGCCGACATCGGTCGCGACCACCGGCGTCCCGCAGGCAAGAGCCTCGTTGACCACATTGGGCCAACCCTCCGTCGAGCTCGCAAGGCAGAAGACGTCGGCCGCGGACATCAGCTCGGCGAGCGTCTCCTGCGTGACCTCGCCGAGGAACGCGACCCGATCGCCAAGTCCATTGGCCGTCACCTGCCGCCGAAGCGTTTCGGCATGGCGCCCCGAACGCCCGATTCCCCCCGCGATCAGCAGCCTCGAACGCACGCCGCGATCGTTCAGATTCTTCACCGCCGCGATGATTCGATGATGCCCCTTCAGTTCGGCAAGGTCGCCCGCGCTGAGGATGATTCGGTCGGCGGGGGCGATGCCATGGCTGGAGCGGCACGCAAGGCGATCGCGGCGAAAGAAGACATCGGCATCGATGCCATTCGGCACGGTCGTGACGCGTTGCGGGTCGACACCGAGGTCGACCGCGAGGTCGCGGAGACCGTTCGAGACGGCAATGACACGATCGGCGCGCCGGAGAGCCCAGGACATCCAGTAACGTTTCGACCTCTGACGGTAATATCGCAATTCGCTGCCACGAAGCGTCACGAGAACGGGGCGGCCGAGGATCCGGCCGAGCAGAACGGCTGCGATCCCCTCCGGGTGCGCGAAATGCGCATCGATCACGTCAAAGGGGCGCCGCGCCCGCAGCCTGGCCAGTACCGGCAGCAGCCTTGCAAAGAGGAAGAAGGCATTCGTCCACCCGCCGTACGGCGGATAGAGCCAACGAGGGTGCAGGACCTGCAGGCAGCCCTCTTCCCTCTCGCGCGGTATGCCCACTGCCGCCAGCAGATTGCGCTGCGGATTCGCGTAGTCCAGCGAGGCGATGGGCGCGACGACGAACAGAGGCGCTCGCGACCGAATCGCCTCGAGCCGTGAACGGACGAACAACCCCTTCCCCGGCTCCCGGGGATTCGGAAACTCCGTGCTCAGACTGAGCACCCTTGGGGTGGCCGCCTTCCCCGGCGCCGGTTTCGGGAGGTTCATGGCGCCGTTGCGGAGCGCAAAGCGAACCGCCCGCAGGAGCTCGTCGCAGCCCGACCGGGCGACGAGCAGCGCAGAGCCGACATAGATCGTGGCGCCCAGTGCGATCTCGACGAGCAACCGGATCGGAGGCGTCAGGCCGCCGAGCCCGAGCCGTGCGGCGCTCACGCCGGCGGCCATCGCGATGCAGGCGACCAGCGGTCCCGTCATCGGCAGGAGGAACGCGGACATCGGGACGCCATCCTGCCGGCGGACCATCCACATCGCCGCCAGCGTGCGCAGGACGAACACGACGCCTACACACAGACACGCCCAGTTGATGCCGACGCGACCCAGCGTCGAAATAGCGGCGACGAGCGCAATCAGACTCACCCACTCGAGCCAGAGCACGACGCCCGGCCGGCGCGACGCGTAGAAGTACGAAGCGAGGATGCTTCCAAGCGGGCGCGCGACGGACAGCGCCGCGAGAGACATCAGCATGGCCCCGACGTTCGACCATCTCGGATCGAAGAACGTGTCGACCACCGTTGGAGCCACGGCGGCCAGTCCGATCGACAGCGGGAGCATGATCATCGAGACCATGGTGCAGGAGTGCACCAGTGCCTCGGCCCGTCTGCGCTGATCGACGTGCGGAAACGACGCAGCGATGATGTCGCTCATCTGCTCGCCGATGGCGGTCGCCGGCGTGTCCGCGAGGTTGTATGCGTAGTTGTACGCGCCCATCGGCCCGGTGCCGAAGTACCGGCTGATCAGCAGGTTGTCCCACCGGCGCATCCCGAACGTCACGATGGACGCCACGCTGACGTTCAATCCGTACCCGACAATCCTGACGAGCGTCGCGAGGCGCAATCGATGCGGCTCGAGCCAGTCGCGGATGTCGACGGCGGGCACGATGGCGACGAATCGAACCGCCGAACGCGCGAGGCTGCCCCAGGCAACGGCCATCGCGCCTCCGCCGAGCGCGGCACAGGTGACGGAGACGACCGTGTAGGTCAGCTCACCCACGGCACGGGCCAGCGAAAGCCAGCCAAATCGCAGGTGGCGGACCAGAACTCTCTCCGGCACGTAAAGAATCCGCTCGAGGAGCGTTGACAGGATCAGCACCGGCAGAAATTCCGCGAGCCCCGGCGCGCCCGACCAGCGTCCCAGCGGGCCACCGATCATCATCGTGCCAATCAATGCGGCAACGCCGGTGGCGAGAAACCAGCAGCTCGCGTGGAACATCTCGGCGCGCGAGATCCGGGCGTTCGCCACGAGATAGATGCCGACGCCGAACGTCGTCACGCTGGTGGCCGTCGTGGCGGCGATTGACGCCGCCATGACGACGCCGTACTCGTCCGGCGCCAGGTACCGCGCGAGCAGCAGCGTGCCCACCAGGCCGAGGGCTCTCGAGCCGACGCTCGTGGGCAGCGCCCACGCTGCACCCCGGACAGCGCGCTGCCGCAGGGTTGATGTCGTGACCACAGTCATTCCGGTGGGCTGGCTCGGGCTTCGCGCCAACGCGTTCCGGCGGTGTCTCGACCGCGGACCGCGAATACCCCACCCTCCGAAGACCGGAAGGTCAAGACGCCCTGGCTCGACGTCGCGACGGTGCCGATGCTCACGCCGTTGCGCGCGATGAAGTACCGCGTATTCGGCAGCAGGTCGGCGAGCACGTGAACACTGGCCCGATTCGACGCGCAGGTCGCGGTGTAACGCACGCCGGATTGCGGCGCTCCATCGGCGGAGAACAGGGCGACGCGCTGAACACTCCCATCCGTCACCATGGCGCCGACCATCGTGCCGTTCGTCGACTCCAACCGGACTGTTGCGGGCATCGAGGTCGTCGAGGATGCGGTGGCGACCAGCACGGTGAGCGCGTTGAACGTGGTGCTCGCGACGGAATCGGAGACTTCGAGGCGGTAGGTAATCGTTCGGGTGTCGGCGTCACTGACGGGATCAGCCGCCGCGGCGAGAACCGGCGCGGCAGGCATGAGGGTGCGGATGAACAAAGCGGAGCTGCCTGCCCGAATGGACGCCGTGTCGCGCGAGATCACCGGCGGTCCACCCGCCGGATTGAGGTGGAAATAGAGCTTCTTGACGTAGTTCGCCTCGAGAAACCGCGTGCGATCGAACACCACGACCACACCGTTTCCCATCGACAGGAAGTTTCGATGGAAATAGCGCACCGAACGGCTGGCCCACGGCTTGCGGTCGCCGACGCTGTACGCGGTGGTGAGGTCGGCCTTCATGTAGCCGAAGTCGGTTCCGCCATCCTGCGCGAGAACGCGGCTGGTGCCCCATGAGCCTTGACCGCCCAGGTAGTCGACGCCGGTGAACAGGTAGTCGCCGAAATCGTCGACGTACAGCGTGTTGCCTCGCCACGACCGGAGATCGAACGCCTGCGGTGTGCCGAACACGCCGCTGGAGCCCTTCCATTGACCGGAATTCACCAGCAGGTAGTCGTTTCCGCGCTGGATCGCGATATGGCCGGCTCCCCGCATCTGGTGGCCGGCCCAATGCGTCGTGCCGCCGGCGATCGACGTCCACACGGCATCCGGCTGCCAGGAGCTCCGGCGATAGAGGTGCTGATCGCCCGGCGAGTGAAACCAGGTCGGCTGGGTCAGCCGGTAGTCGGCGGCGGGACGCGCGCGATCGTAGAAGAGGAACCGCACGAACGGATCGGCCACCCGACCGGCGTGCGGTGCGGCAGCCCGGTTCTGAGAGAGGTGCTGCATCCACCTGCCTTCGTCGGTGCCGGCGAGCAGCGACGACAGCACGATCGGCAGGGACGGCGGTAGAACTCCCGTGTCATCGCCGGGAAACGCGCCTTCGTCGCTCACCTGCCAGTTGTTCGGCTTCAGGGTGTACAGGAGATGGCGCGCGATTACTTGAGGGTAGCCGCTCCTCGAGATGATGTCGGCGCCAGTGGCCGTCTCGACGGCCAGCATGTAGTAGAGCAGGCGCTGGAAATGATTGGCGCCGTACGCATAGCCCTCGACGGGATATCCACCAGCGAACCCGCCCGTGGCGAACGCAGGTGCGACGTGGGTCTGAAAGAGATCGCGAATGTAGGCGACGATCTCGGGGCCGCGCGGGTTGTCGGCTTCGGTCGCGAACCCGGCGAGCCCGAACCCCATCACGTGTCCGCCGAAGTAGTTGCTGTACGCGGGGCCATCGTTCTCGAACGCCGCGCGCCTGAACCAGTCGAACCACAGATTGAGCGCCTCGGCGACGGCGGCTCTCTGCTTCGCGGTCAACCGGTCGTGGAGCCAGTCGTAGCCGAGCGCCAGACCGTACATCGCGCTGCGCGAGGGAAAGCCGGAATCGATTGCCACCGGAGCGAGCATGCCCGCGACGCCGAGCGAGGCGATGTAGTCGACGAGCTCGATGCCCTTCGACGCGTACACACGGTTGCCGGTCACCTGATACGCAATGCCCAGCACCTCCAGCATCGCCTGCCAGTCCGAACCCTGGTAGCCGTATCCGGAGTACCCGCCCTCGCTGAAGAAGAGCGCGAGGCGTTGTCCGGTGAAGCTTCCGAATGCGGTCGAGTCGATCGGAACGGTGAACGTCCGGGTGCCGACGCGGGTTGCGGCGATCGGGCGCGGCCGGTCGCCGGCCGCGTTCACGGCCGCCCAGGCGCCGGTCCCTCCTCCGATGAACACCGACGTCGAGCCGTGCCACGGCACCGGTTCGGCGATGGTGAACCGGACGGGACTGGAATTGGTGGCTGCTGTCACCGTGAAGCGCGGCATCCGGCGGGTCAGGAGCTGATCCGCCTGGGCCTTCACGCGCAGCCAATCGCGATCTCCCGATCCAGCTTTCGCTCGCAGCGCCGTCAGCAGCGTCGGTGTCAGCCAGATGCGCGGATGCCTGACCGGGCGGAGCAGCGCCGCATCGGCCATCTGGACCAGCACGAGCAGAATCGCAAAGTGCAGCTTCACTCACTTCATTGATCGGAATCGCTCGACCCGACCCGACGCCGGGATGGGGTCCAGACAAGCGTGACGCGGGCTCTCTCGCGTGTCAGGTGGAACCCCTCGAACCCGCGGCTGCCGTGGCGATCGAAGAGCACCTCCCCCATCAACCGGACGTTCGGCCCGAGCTGCCGGCCCACGCTGGCCGTCGAGAGCCAGGCGTAGATGTACGAGAAGTTTCCAGGGCGGCGGATCATCGAGAAGTCGGACCGCGCCAGCCAGTTGCCGCGCGGTGCCCACCACGACCACGTGCCGACCACCGACTGCACGTTGCCCTCGAAGCCGGTCGCGACGTTGAGGCCGCCATGGCCGTATTCGTCGTGCGCTTCGCGGCTGTAGTGGACGAGCAGGGTCTGCGTCCGGAACCTGTAGCCGGCGGCCGCGCTGTAGATGAATGTCGGCGGCCGGCGGCGGGTCGTCGTCGCCGGCGCGGCGGCGGACGGCGTGGTGAAGGGCCGAAGGGCTGCACCCCCGGTGATCAGGGTGAACCACTTTCTTCCGGACCATGCGTAGCCGGCGGTCGCGGACACGGCTTCGTCCGTTGACACGCCGGACGTACGCGACCAGATCAGGTCCGCCGTGAGCCGGGTCCGTTCCGACCGGCGATAACCGATGCCCAGGCCGGCGCTTTCTCCGCTCGAATCCGAAAGCCACAGCGCCTGCGCTCCATCGTGCTTCGGCCCCATCGGCCGGACCGTCGTGTAGCTCCCGTGGAAGCGGGTTGCAAGCTTCACGGAATGCAGGTAGGTGGCCTCCGCTCTCGCGCCAGCGATGATGATGCGGGTGCCCGCGAGCTCGGATGGGACGACTGGTTGACTGATTGGCACGAAGAGCGCTGCATGGGCCGCATCCGGGCTCGGCGATCGCCAAGACACTCTCGCGCCGGCCGGATCCTCGAACGAGGCAGCGTCCTCGGCCAGCCGCCGCGCCTGCATCGGCTGTAAAGCCGTCATGTCCGAGCTGACGATTGCGTTCGCGACACCGGCCCCCAGCCGCCATCTGGTTCCGGGCGCGTGCGTTACCTCGAACTTGAGGTCGGCGCCGGGTGCGCTCAGTCGCGAGAACCGCGCGCGCGCCGTGTACGTGCCCAACAGATCGAACGTGTACCTGGTTCGAGCGGTGACACGCCGCCAGTCAATCGCTGCCGTCCCGCTCGTGATGACATCCTCATGAAGAGCGTCGGGCGGCAGGTAGCCACCGAGCGTGATTGGCGGGAGCCGCACGGACCCGTAGCCGATCGACAGGCTCAACTCGCGGACGGCGAAGCCTCCCTTGTCGGCGTCCGTCTGGGCGAACGCGCCGGTTTCGAGCGCGGGCCACAGGAACGCCACGACGATTGCGGCGCGAAGGCCTGCCGGGATCCCGGCGGATACGCGTAATGTCATCAGGCTCATGCTGCACTCACAGCTTCCGCGGCGCCGATCCACCGCTCGTGCCACAGATTGAGGCTCATCGCCGCCCACAACCGGTTCGAGTAGTCGCGCTCGCCCGCCCGGTGCCTGCGCAGCAGCTCGGCGAGATGGTCGCGCCGAAGAAGCCCCTCCCCGGTCAAACCGGCGTCGAGGAGGATCGGCTCGGCCCACTTGCCCAACGCGCCGCGGAACAGCTCGATGACCGGGGTGCGGAAACCCTGCTTCGGCCGGTAGATGATGTCGTCGTCGAGGACGCCTTCGATGGCCTTTTTGAAGAAGTACTTCACCAGCCCGTTCCGCGCCTTGAGTGCGGTGGGAATGTTGAAGACGAAGTGCGCATACGCGGGCGCGGTGTAGGGACAGCGCGGCTCGATGCCCAGCGAGGCGGCGAGCAGGTCGAGCTTGCCCAACATGAGATTGGTGAAGTAGAAGTCCTGCATCATCGCGTAGATCACATACGCGAGATAGTCTCGACCGGCATGCGGGCTCGCCTCGAACCGGTTCCGGACCGCGGCAGGGACACGTCCCGCGCGCGGTGTTCCCCTGAGCACGTCTGGCGGGAGCACCGCTGGCTTGTCCGTGTCCATCCAGGCCGTCTCGTAGCTCCAGAAGTATTCGTCGCTGCGTGCGGCCCGCTCCAGGATGTCGCGGCGGCCCGGTGAGAGCGCCGGTGCCAGGCCGGCCAACGCATGGCGTACCCATTTCGGCTTGCGGAGGTACGGCAGCCAGCGACGGTAATAGCCCTCCCGGATGTGAATCATCCCGCCGTGCCCGCAGCAGAGCTCGTCGTTGGCTTCGCCGGTGATGACGACGCGGAGGCCTTCATCTGCCGCGAGCCGCAGCGCGTGGTGCAGAAACACGGCCGACGGCTCGGACACGAGATCGTCCATGGCGTCGATCGTCAACGGAATCGTTTGAAGGAATTCGTCCGTGCCCAGCAGACGTTCGTGATGCACCGATCCGATCGATGCCGCGACCCGGCGCGCGTACTCGATGTCGTTGTACCCGGCGCCGCCTTCGAGGTCGGCGAGGCCCACCGTGAACGTGTGGAGCGTTCGCGATCGATTCCTGGAGAGCAGGGAGGCGTTCGCGCTCGAGTCGTTGCCGCCGCTCAGGAGCGATCCGATCGGGCCCTCGACGTCGCGGCGGGCGATCGAGGCGTGGTGGAGGGCTCGCACCCGCTCGACATAGAAGGACTCGTCGCCCGATTCGGGGATGGGATTCTGGAGCAGATCCCAGTACTCTTCCACGCGGACCGTGCCGTCGACCCCGCAGAGTGCGGCGCTCCCCGACGGAACCTTGCGGACGCCCTGGAAGAGCGTTCTCGGACCGGGAACACTCGTGAACGTCAGGAAGTCCGCCAGCGCCGTTTCATCGACTGTCCGGGACACGCGGCGGTTCCGGAGCAGAGCCTTGATCTCGGATGCGAACACGACGCCCTCGGCGCTGCTCCAGTAGTACAGCGGACGTACGCCGAGGAAGTCGCGGGCCAGCACGAGACGTTCTGAACACGCGTCCCAGAGCGCCAGCGCAAACTGGCCGTCGGCGCGCCCCCAGCCGGCAATGCCTTCTTCTTCGTAGAGATGCAGGAGCAGTTCGCACGAATGCTGGTGCGCGAACGTGTGACCCTTGTCGCGCAGGTACGACCGCAGCGTGTCGGCGTTGAACACATGGCCATCGCAGACCATCATCAACGACCGACTTTCGTTGACGAGGACGCCAGGGTTTGCTTCGCCGGCTGCCGTGCGCAGAAAGCGGAAGCCAAGCGCCACCGGGTCTGTCGTGTCGACCCACCGGGTATCCTCGTCCGGGCCACGACGCCGCAGCGCGACAGACATTGCGCGGAGGTCCATCTCGACGCGTTGCTCGCGTCTCGATCTGCCGGCGATGCCATAGATTGCAGACATGGCTCATGCGCTCCCGCGCGATGAATCAGGCACGTGTTGAACCGGCGGAGAAAGGTTGGGGCGATGTTCGAGTGATGCGTCATAGAGACTCTCGTACGCGGCCACGGCCGCCTCGAGGCTGTGCTGCTGCGCCTCGATGTGTGCGCGTGCGCCGAGACGAACCCGGCAGTCGCGGTCCTGCGCGAGCTTCACGAAGAAGGCGGCCATGTTCGGCGCGTTTTCCGGCGAGGTGAGCAGTCCGCTCTCGCCGTGCGTGATGATTCCCGGGATTTCGTTGACCGCCGTGGCGACGATCGGCAACCCCGCCGCTTTCGCGTCGAGCAGCGCCACGCCGAACGGTTCGAACTTCGACGCCAGGGCGAAGAGATCGACGCTCCGGAGCAGCACCGGTACGTCGTCGCGGTTGCCAAGAAAGCGGACGCGATCGGCGATGTGGAGCGCCCGCGCCAGATGTTCGAGCGTCGATCTCAGCGGTCCGTCACCCGCAATCGCCATGCGCAGGCCTGGCACGCACGCCACGGCGAGCGCGAAGGCGTGCAATTGCGTCGGGTAATCCTTCTGTTCCACCAGGCGACCGACACTGCCGATGACGACATCGTCGGATCGAAAGCCGAGCTCCCGTCGAAACTCCAACACCTGCTCCGCGGTGATGCGACCGACTGCTCGCAGGTCTGCGCCGTAGGGAATCACCCGAAGCTTGCCGAGCGGCACTTCGTTGTACTGACAGAACCGCCGACCCAGTGAAGGCGAGACGGCCACGATGAACCGCATCGATGTTGCGGCAAGCCGGTTCCGGTACACGTTGCGCCGGGAAACGGTGGTGAGCGGCTGCGGCAGGAATCCGTACGATCGGTCGGGCACGTGGCACGAGAAGGCACTCAGGAATCCGACGGACGCGCGGATGCCGATCACGCGAGCCGCAAGCCCTCCGTACAATATCGGTCGCGGGTTGTAGCAGTGGACGATGTGCGCCTTCACAGACCAGGCGAGCCGCGCAAGCTGCAGCGCCGCTCCAGGATTGACCCCGTCCCTGCAAGCGATCGTGTGAAGGGGCACTCGCGCCGCGTCGAGTTGTTCAACGAGCGGGCTCCACTCGGCGTTGAGCCTGCAGACGACCGGCGCAAAACGTCGCCGATCGAGCCGTGAGACGAGCGAGACGAGGTGGCGCGTCTTCCCACTGAGCCCCAGGCCGTCGACGACGTGGAGGACGGTTTTAGGCGAACCAGTGCTCATACCAGCTGAAGAGATTGATGAGACACCACAAGTCGAAGCTCTGGTCTGCTTTCCGGGTGCGGTGCCGGTGCCAGAGGTGCTCGATGTAGCCGAAGTCGAGGAAGTCGAGCTCGCGGGCTTTCCTGGAGAAGAGACGCTCCTCGGCCCACGTCGAAAGGGGGCCAGCCAGCCAGGCGGGAAGCGGTACGCGGAACCCTTGCTTTGGACGATGGACCACCTCCGCGGGCAGGATGTCGGCCACCGCCTTTTTCAGAATTCGCTTTGTCTCGCCGCCGGAGATCTTCGCGTGCTGCGGGAGGCTGAGCGCGTACGACACGAGCTCGTGATCCAAGAAAGGCGCGCGCGCTTCGAGCGAATGCGCCATCGAGAACTTGTCGACGCGCATGAGCAGCAGTTCGGGCAACCGGTTCGACAATTCCACGTACGACATCTGCTGCAGGAAATCCGCGTCTGGGCGGTACCGACTCAGCTCGCGGTAATAGCCGGAGACCACTGACGCGGCGGTCGAACCCTGATCGGGTGCACCGCCAGGCCGATACAGCCTGCGCTTCTCGAGATCGGAAAAGACGACATCGAGGCCCCAGTAGAACGGCTCGCCGGCTGCCACGCGGCGCAGAACGTCGGTTCGGCCATCGTCCATACCGGTTGTGCGCGCGCCTTGATACAGCGCACGGCGGACCGCCTGCGGAAGGCGGCGCAAACGGCGCCACGTGCCGTCGTGGCTGGCGATGAGGCGCGTCATGTCCGGATAGCCGCCGAACACTTCATCGCTGCCTTCACCGACGAGTACGACGGTGACGCCGCGATTCTTCGCAGCCTGTGCCAGGAAATGCATCGGCAGGCACGCCGGATCGCCGATCGGTTCGTCCTGTTGCGCGACGAGCTGCGGCACGGACCGCTGACAGTCATCGGCGGTTATCGTCGTCTCCTCGTGCTCACAGCCGAACTCGCGCGCCACCTTGCGGGCATACGGCAGGTCGTGGAAGTTCTCGGGTTCGCCGAAGCCCTCGAATCCAATCGAAAACGTGCGGAGCGGCTCCGATGTCAGTCGACTCATGAGTGCGACGTTCGTGCTCGAATCGAGGCCTCCACTGAGGAAGGCCCCGATCGGCACGTCGCTCATCAGCCGCTTGGCAACCGATCGTTCGATCAGCTCGCGAACGCGCTCGACGCTCCCGGCGCCGTTCGCTGCCGGCCAGGCATGACCGTCCAACGGCGACCAGTACCGCCCGGTGTGCACCGTGCCGTCCGCCTGGCAGCGGAGGAGGTGCGCGGCGGGCAGCTTGAAGACGTCCTTGAACATCGTGAGAGGCGCGGGGCTGTTGGAGAAGCTCAGATAGCAATCGAGGGCGATCGGATCGATGTCGCGCGCGACATCGGGATGCTGGAGGAGCGCCTTGATCTCCGAGGCAAACATGAACCGCCCGCCGGCCCGCGTGTAGTACAGGGGCTTCTTGCCGAGCCGATCCCGCGCGATCAGCAGTTCGCGTCGCCGCGCGTCCCAGAGCGCAAACGCGAACATGCCGTCGAGCCAGGCGACGCACCCGGGGCCGGACTCCTCGTATGCGTGGACGATGACCTCGGTGTCCGACCGCGACTTGAAAATGTGGTCTCTCGCGACGAGTTGCGCGCGCCGTTCCAGATGGTTGTAGATCTCCCCGTTGAACGTCAGCCAGATCGTCCCGTCCTCGTTCGTCATCGGCTGGTGGCCGGCCGGGCTCAGGTCGACGACGTCGAGCCGGCGGTGCGCGAGCACGACGCGTCTGTCAGGGCTCTGGTACAGTCCTGCGTCGTCGGGTCCGCGATGCGTCATCGCGTCGCGCATCCGACAGGCGATGACCCGATCGTCGGTCGGAGACGAGCCATAGTTGAAGATCCCGGCAATGCCGCACATCAGGATCGCCCCCACGACATTCGCGGGCGGGACGGCGTATCGTCCGCCGGGGCTGGGCAGCCTCTCGTGTCGGTCATCATCGGGCACCGCGCTGCCGCACCACGGTCTTCACCGTTTCGGCCAGAATCAGCAGGTCCAGCCAGAGCGACAGATTCTTGATGTAGTACAAGTCGTACTGCAGCTTTTCGATCGCGTCCTCGACGCTTGCCGCGTACGCGTGGCGGATTTGCGCCCATCCGGTGATTCCCGGCTTTACCACGTGTCGGTGGTTGAAGAACGGAATCGTTGCCGTGAGCTGCGCGACGAAGTGCGGACGCTCGGGTCGTGGTCCGACGAAACTCATATCGCCCCGCAAGACGTTCCACAGCTGCGGCAGCTCGTCGAGCCGGGTCGTGCGCAGAAGCCTGCCCAAAGGCGTGACACGCGGGTCGTTCACCGTCGACCAGATCGGGCCGGTGCCGGCTTCCGCGTCCGCGCGCATCGTTCTGAGCTTGTAGATCGTGAACACGCGGCCGTTCAGGCCAAGGCGATCCTGCCGATACAGCGCGCCGCCAGGTGACGTCAGCCTGACGAGCACCGCCGCCGTCAGCAGGAAAGGCGCGGTGACGACCAGGCCGGCACTCGCCAGGCCGACATCGAGCGCACGCTTGCCCAGCAGCAGCAGTCGGGTCTTGCGAAACCCGGACGAGAAGACGAACCAGCTGGGACGAAGCGCCTCCAGTGCAATCTTTCCGGTGTATTCCTCGTACGCCGACGCCAGATGGTCGAAGGTGACGTTGGTCTGCAGGCGAATGTCGAGCAGCTGATCCATCGGCAGCCTGCCGCGGGCGTCCGACAGGCTCACGACAATCCGGTCCGCGCCGGTGTCCCGGATCATCGCCGGAATGTCCTCGACGGCGCCCACGACACGGCCGAGGACCGTCTGGCCGATCCGCTCGACATTCGTACCGGCGAACCCGACGATCTCCACGCCGAGCTCGTGCCGACGGTCGTTGAGCTCGCGGGCGAGCTCCACTGCCGCAGGGTTGGTGCCGACGATCAGCAGCCGCTCGCGCGGCGCGACCCGCGACGTGAGCCAGGCGAACGTGAGACGCCACGAGGGTACGAGCGAGATCACGAGGATGCCTGCGATCAGAAACACGCCCGGCCCGATCATCCAGCGCGGGAACCACGAATATAGAAGGGCGAGAATCAGCGAGGTTGCGCCGACGGCCAGAACAAGCCTGACCAGGAACTCGCGAACATTCTGGATGCGCGGGAGATCGTACAGATCGGCGTAATGGAGGCACATCTGACAGACGCCGACGATGAGGACGACGCGCAGAATGCCGCCGCCGTCAGACAAGGCCGGGACCGCCAGCGGGCCGAGCTGCGTGAAGGTGCCGGCAATGACCGCCGTCAACAGCAGGCAGGTCTCGCCTGTGAGCAGCACGACCGAGCGTGGGGTTCGTATGAACATGTCTGCCGTCAGATTCTGCTGGAGCGCCACCGAGCGAAGTGACTGCGCCGGCCACCGCCGCCCGGGTATCCATACTGACCGTAGTCATAGCCCGCGGCGATTTCGGACGGCTCGGCCCGGTTGAGCACGACCCCGAGAACGCGCGCGGCGCCGATGGCCG
>CAZDLW010000058.1:0-24162 GCA_964505975.1 uncultured Bifidobacteriaceae bacterium
CCCGGCGCCGCGCCCCCTGGCTCCACCGCCGCCCACACCGCTTTCCTGCACACCTCGTCGCGGACGGTTGATGCCCCGCGCCAGATCCTCCGCGAGCGCGCGATCCTCCGTGCGCTCGGCGCTCAGCGAGTTGCGAATCGCTTCGTTGCCTTCGTGGCACTCGTACGGCAGGAGGACGTTTCCGATGAGCGGCGTCAGCGGCATCGAGATCGTGAACGGAGAGGTGTACGTCACGGGATCGTCCACCGTGACCTGGTACTGGATGATGTCGTCGGCCACGCGCCTGATGCGCTCGGTCAATTTCATCCGATCGCTGTGGCGGAGGCCGTTGCCGTTCAGGCCAATGCTGGTCTGGTCCGTCAGGTTCGTCGTCTCCACGACGAGGGTGTCGCCGTCCCAGCGCGCGCGCGCGTCGCCGAGATACTGGCGGATGCCCGAGTTGATGTGCGGGCGCCCATCCGTGTAGATGACGCGCGTGTCGTGAATCATCTCGTAGGTGATGGCCACCATCCCCGGCGCCTGAACGATGCGGTTGCCGTTGCCATAGATGACCCGGAGCACCGACCCGACGATGCCACGGGTGATGCAGCGATCGTACAGCGTGAAGTCGGGCGTCCAATCGAACGGCCCATCGCCGAAGCTCCCACGGTCGCGCGGCGCCCGTCGCTTCTCGGCCTCCGGCGTGACGGCAGGCAGTCGGCCGTTCGGCGGATCGACGATCAGCGACGTCTGCCGGAAGGCCCTCCGGGCAATGTCGTTGCGGAATGCGCCGGTCTCGGTTTCGAGGTTCTCCAGCGTGCGTTCGATGTTCCGGACCCGGTTGGCATAGTCCTCGTCCGTCTGGTACAGGTTGGTCCCCAGCGCCTCGGGTCGTGACAGGGGAATACCGCTCGTGTCGTCGCTCGACCAGACACCCTGTAGGTCCGGTTCGCCCCACGGCGTCCGCGGAACCGTGTAGTCGATGGGGGAGCCGCCGTTATAGGCCGTGATGACGAGCGGGGGCGGCGTGGCGCCGCCGCCCTGACCCGAGATCGGCAGCGAGGCGACGAGCGCCGTCAGGACCAACGCAACAGTGAACGCGAAAACTCGCCTGGCCATGTATGGACTCCTTCAAGCCGTCTAGCGCCGCCGCAGCAACTTGCTTCATTCGTGACGGTCTCAGCTGAGATGTCTCATGCGAGACCCGGCACAGGCGGATGATGCTGTTGCCGAGAGAGGCCTGTCAAGGGTGGTTCCGTCTCAGGGAGCTCGCCGTCTGAGCAGGCGCTCGTGCCCGAGCGGGATGCGCCAGGGTGCAGCTAATCCCGGAGCGCAGTTGAGTGGCGACGCGGCGGGCTCCCGACGACTTCGCGCGGTAAAACGCATCCTCCGCCGACGGTCGGCGACCCGAGCTGGGTCCCGCAACCCAGCTCGGTCCTTACGCTCCGGATGCGTTTTGCCTGGCTGGTGTCTCGCGAGTCCTAGTGTCCTGTCCCGCGTAAAACTTGCCAATGCTCCGGGCGGGGCATCCCGGCTGGCGGCGTTGCTCCTCCCTTACATATGCCCAATATGCTCGGTCGTCGCGCCTTGCCATCCGGGCGCCGCGCTCCGGATCATTGGCAACTCTTACGCGGGACAGGACACTAGCCCCTCTAGGTCGCCGCCGGGTCGCCACTCAGCTGCGCTCCGGGGAGAGACGGTCGTATGGTTTCACGGCTCGCCTGGTACCGGGCCGAAGTCCGGCGGCGGTGTCCTGTGTCTGGTGGCCGCTTCATATGCCGACGCTATTCGGAAGAGCATCGCCTCATCGAACGGTCGCGCCACGAAATCCACGCCAACCGGCAGCCTGGCCTCGATTGGCCCGACCAGACGCGTGCCCCCGTTTCCCTCCCGCACGCGATCCCAGACCTCGGTGGTGAACCCGGCCGGAACCGTGATGACCGGAAACCCCTGCTGGCCGATGAGCGACCAGCCGACGGGCGAGCGGCCGTTCACCGCGGGCTCCCGTGGTGCGGTGAGCTTTCGCGGCGGGACGGTGGACATCGGGGCCACCAGCGCGTCGAGTTGCTGGTCGTGCATGCACTGCAGCAGGATGGTCTGCAGGGCAAACCGGCTGTGGAGGCGCGGGGACGTGTCCAGCGTGACGGCGCGCTCCGCGTTCTCCCGCGCCTGCCGGCGATTCGGGAAGTTGGGGTCCTGATAGAACGTCGCCTTGGAGATCAAGTCGGCGTTGCTGGTGATGTTGGCGTCGCCCCGTTCGCGCAGGTAGCGGTTGATCATGTACCGGTCCTCGCCCTGCGCACCGAGGCCGCCGCCGAATCCACCGAGCGTCCGAAGCGTCAGATCGGGAGGGACCCGCGCCGGGTTCGCATGCAGGTCGAGCAGCGTCGTGATGTGGTCCGCCGCCGGCTGTCCCGCATCGTTCGCGGGGAAGAGGTCCGCGTATCGACGCGTGAAGGCGGTGTTGAGGAGCGCCGGCGCCATCCGGACGATGCACGGCTGGAACAACGAGCCGTCGGGGCCCGGATCGACAATCGTCGCGCCAATGGTGCGAAGGTCCCGGATGGCGCGCTCGACGAGGTCGATGCTCTCTTCGTCGGCTCTCGAGAGCAGATCCTTGCGCAGGTACTCCCGGACGACGCCGATGCGCACGCCGTCGAGCCGGCCCTCGGTGGCGAAGCTCGCGTAGGGCTGTGCCGGCACGCGCCCGACGCCCGATACCGTCATCTCGTCCTTCGGGTCGTATCCGGCAATGGCATCGAGCACTCGTGCTGCGTCGCGCACGGTCCGACAGATCGGGCCGGTACGCATGTTCAGGCCGGCACCGATCATGCCGTGCCGGCTGACCAGTTCTTGCGTGGGTGCCAGACCGACGAGGCTGTTGACCGCAGCCGGCCAGCGGATCGACACGACCGTCTCCTCGCCAATGGCGCAGGTCACGAGATTGGCCGCCACCGACGTGGCCGACCCGGCGCTGGACATGCCCGGCTCGCGCTCGGTGTCGTATGGATTGCAGAACGTACCGCCGAACGAGCTGCGGGCACCGTCAACGGCGTACTCCGCCAGGTTGGCCTTTGCCAGGATGATCGCCCCAGCCTGCCGCAGCCGTTGCACGAAGGTGGCGTCCGCAGGGGGGCGATCGTTCGCATACTGGGCATCGGCCCCGGACGTGGTGCGCATGTCGAACGTGTCGTACTGGTCCTTGATTGCCATGACGACCCCGTGCAGCGGTCCGACCAGCCCGCCCGTCTCCGTGAACTGTCGATCCTGCGCGGCCGCCACTTCGAGGGCATCCGGCATCTGCGGGTTCGCATCCAGGGAATCGGTCAGGCTTCGGGCCTTCCGGTCGTCGAATCCCCAGGCCTTACGCGTGGACGGCCGCAGGTTCAGCGTTGAGAGGGCGTTGATCTGGCCGGCCCGGGCAATCGGCGTGACCGGCCCGAGGATGCCTTGCGGTTCGTTGACGCACGTGCCGTTGTAGGCGCGGATGCGTCTGAGGTACAGCTCGACCAGCCCGACGGTCGAGACGTGCCCGGCCTGGATGGCCTGCTGGATGCCGTCGATGGTGGCCTCCTGCAGCTCGAAGGTGGTCGATGTCTGCTGGCGACCGCTCCCGGCCGGTGTGGCGACGGCCACGCTCGTCACGAGCGCGGCACTGATGAGCCAGCACGTCCTGATGTTCCGTATCACCATCGAACCCTCCAGACTGGAATGCGAGCGACGAGGGAGATAGTTGCGCGAGGAGACGCTGCGGTCAATCTCTCGCCATCCGGCGAAATATAATGCGGACGTGGTCTCCGGACCGTCGAGTGGACGGCGAAGCTGTGTCTACGGGGCACACAGGTCAGGAAGCAACTGAGTCGGAGGGGTACGAGGTGCGAAGGGCCCGTACGGTGCTCGCCGTGGTGCCAACGCGCCCGAGCGTCGGCACGCGAGTAGCGTCGTGATCATTCAACCGAACTATGCGCCCTCGGCCTTGCCGAAAGGCACCGACATCGCCGAGCTCACGGGGCGGGTTGTCGGGCCGCTCACGGTGCTGCTCGAAGAGAGCGGGGTGGACGCGGAAACGATCTCGGCCCTGCGCGTGCAGTTGGACTGGGTCCAGTACAAGACCAGCTTTCGCGACCCCGTGATTGTCCGCCGCGCAGTCGACCAGCAGGAACGCCTTCTTCCGCTTGCCGAGATCGCCGTAGACCTCCGCCAGGTCGATCCCGCGCGGTTGACGCCGCAGCTGTCGGCGGCCGTGCGGAGCCTGACGGCCGATCCGCCGGACGATGCCGACGGGCCGTTCGTCCTGGACACGTTCCGCCCCTGGCGCGAGAGCATCATCTGGCCGTTCAACCGGCTCTTCTGGCAGCGACTCGCTACATGGGAAGCTGCGTCGAAGCGTGGATTCGAAGCCGCCCTTCCGAGCGGAGGGTCTGATGCGAACCATCCGGACGCCGTGTCCGATTCGGTGGCCGACGTCTGGACGCTGCTGCGCGACATGCGGAACCGCGGCCAGCTGCCTCCCGAAGTCTACGCGCTCGAGATCGGGGTTGGTTCGGGGGCGCGTGCGCGGCTCTGGCTCGACAAGTTCCAGGCGCTCGACAGCGAATGCGGCACAGGGTTCTACTCGCGGCTTCGCTTCCTGCTGGGCGACTATTCGCCGGCCACGCTCGAGACGGCGCTCACCGCCGTCGGTCCTCATGCCCCCTTGTGCAGCGTGCTGGCGATCGACGCGCACGATCCGTTCAAGACGCTCAAGTTCCTGCGGTTCAAGATCCTGTACATCCACATGACGAACGTCTACGACAATCTGACGTTCGACGAGATTGCGCGGCGCGACGGCCAACTGTATATCGTGGAAGTGCGGCCCTACGTTTCCGCGGCCGCTCTGAAGCGGATCACGTCGGAGTTCGACCTCGCGCCGGCCGATCTCATGGAAACCGTTCGACGTCTGCTGGAGATCGGCCCCGAGGCGATTGGCGATGTCGATCGCGGCATGACGTTCTGGAACTGCATCTGGAATGCCCTGCGAATGGAGGAGCGGCTGCGCGTGCTGCACGAAGGGGAGGAGGCGCATCTTCCCCGGGGCGTGGACCGCGCGCCGTTGGACGATCTGCTCGCCGAAGCGCCCCAGGATGTGCGGTTCCATCTGTCCCGGGGAGCGGCCGAGAGCTTCGTCCATACCGTGCCGCTCCTGCACCCGCGCGGGCACCTGCAGGTTCAGGACGTGTTCGTCTCGTCGTTGAAGGAGTATGCGCGCGGCTTCAGAGGTCCGGGCAAGCTGGACGGGTCGTTCGTCACCTGGGTCAACGGCGCGTTCATCCAGGCGGTCGGCGCCCGGGCCGGGTACGACGTACACTTCGCGCCGTTCCGGTACCGTCGCGGATCGAAGACGCAGATTCTCTACACTACACCGCGTGATTGACGCCATGACACTTCCTCGGCTCCCGACGACCGTGATTGGCAGCTACTCGATGCCTCCCTGGCTGGCCCGTGCGAAGAACGAGTATCTGCTGCGAAAGCTCAGCCACCACGACCTGGACGAGATGTACGATGCCGTGCGCAAGGCCGCGATCAAGGACCAGGAGGTGGCTGGCGTCGACATCGTGTCCGACGGCGAGCTGCAGCGCGACAACATGATCGACTACTTCGCCGAGCGGATTCCCGGCGTCCAGGTGGATCTGTCGTCGAAGCGTCTCTATTACGATTTCTTCGAGAGCATCGTGCGCTCCCGACTGGCCACTGGCTCACTCGGCCTGGCCGACGAGGTGCGCTTCCTGCGGCGCTTCAGTGCGCGCCACGCGAAGGTGTCGATCTCGGGCCCGCATGCGCTCGTCAAGCGCATCCGGAACGATCACTATCCGTCCGAGGATGCGTTCGCGCTGGACCTCGCGCGTGTCATCAACTTCGAGCTGCGCGAGCTGGTCCGGGTGGGTGCCACGCACCTGCAGATCGACGAGCCGTACTACTCCGGGTTTCCCGAGGATCTGCCGTGGGCGATTCGGGCCATCAACGCGGCCGTTGAATCGGTGAACGCGAACATCACGCTTCATATCTGCTACGGCAACCGGTACGGAAAGCCTTCGTTCGAGGGCAGCTATGCGTACCTGTTTCCGACGGTGCTCGAGGCCCGCGTGCAGACCATCTCGCTGGAGTTCGCGCGGCGCGGCGAGGACGACCTGCACCTGCTCAATGAGTTCAACGTGCCGTTCGCGGTGGGATTCGGTGTCATCGACGTCAAGACCCACGACGTGGAGTCACCGGGACAGGTCGCGGATCGCATCCGGCGGGCGCTCGACGTGCTTCCTGCCGAGAAGCTGGTCATCAATCCAGACTGCGGGCTGGTGCACCTCCCCCGCGAGATCGCTTTCCAGAAGCTGTGCTCGATGGCGGAAGGGACCCGTCTGGTGAGAGAGGACCTGCGGTGATGATTGTTCCACTGGCCGAAGCGATCCGGTCGCGGCCGTTCTCCATCATGGTCGAGCTCGTCGCGTCGGGGCTCAAGCGCGAAGCGCAGGTGCTGGAGATCGCCTCGAACCTGGCCACGATTCCCGACGTCGTGGCTGGCAGCGTCACGAGCTACGCCGGCGGACAGTTTGGACAGGACTCCGTCCGCGTTGGCACCGCCGTGCGGGCGCGGGGGCTCACGCCGAACGTCCATCTCACATGCGTGAACCAGGATCGAAGCGGCATCCGCCAGACGCTCCACGCGCTGCGCGCGCTCGGCATGCTGAACGTCTTCGTGCTCACGGGCGACTGGCCGGCGGGACAGGGTAAGCCGGTCTTCGACCTGGATTCCGTGCAGTTGGTCGATCTCATCGCCTCCATCCGCGCCGAACAGGGGACCCCGTTCCACATATCGGTTGCCGTATCGCCCTTCAAGTACACGCGCGAGGATTGCCTGTATCAGTACTTGAAGCTGGAAAAGAAGATTGCGGCCGGAGCCGACCTGGCCATCACGCAGGTCGGGTGGGACGCCCGGAAGTTCGCCGAGCTGAAGCGGTATCTCGACGAGCGGGGTCTCACCATTCCCGTCCTCGGCAACGTCTACGTCTTGAATCGCCGGGGCGCGGAGAAGATGGCGAGCGGCAGCCCACCGGGATGCTGGGCGCCTCCGGCGCTCGTTGATCAGGTGCGCAAGGAGTCGGAACAGCCCGACGGTGGACTGAACGCGCGACTCGAGCGCGCGGCCGAGAGCATAGCCGTGCTGAAGGGTCTCGGCTATGCCGGCGCGTACATCGGAGGCACGCATGCCGGGGATCAGATCCTCCACATCCTGCAGCGTGCCCGCGAACTGGAGCCGCAGTGGCAGGAATGTGCCGAGCGGCTGCAGTTCGGCGATCGAAACGGCTTCTACCTCGAGGGTGCCACTCACAGCCGGCCGAAGCGGACATTCCTGCCACAGATGCTCGACGCCGCGGGACAGGCGTTACCGGTCCCGTGGGCGAAGGACGTGCGGGACACGTCGTTGCGTCGCTGGGCCGAGGCGTTCTTTGCGTGGATCGATCGCCGGCCGGCCCTGCGCGACCTCGTCGAACGTCTCGAGTACTGGGGCAAACGCCCCGTGTTCGGGTGCGAAGCGTGCGGCAACTGCGTCCTGGGCCACATGGAGTACGTCTGCCCGCAGACCTGTCCCAAGCAGATGCGCAACGGTCCCTGTGGCGGAACGCTCCGCGGCCGCTGCGAGGTGGTCGAGCAGGAGTGCATCTGGGTGTCCGTGTACCAGCGGGCCGACGCGGCCGACCGCGTCGCAGGGTTGAAGACGTTCGTTCCCGCTCCGGACAGGACGCTTCGGGACACCAGTTCCTGGCTCAATTTCTACGTGAATCGCGACAGTCGCCCGGGCCACCCCAAACCGCTCGATGCGACGACCGCGCCGGCCGAGCCCGTGAGGGAGGTCCGCAACGTGCGCACCCATCCCCCGGTCTCATTCACTCCTGAAAGAGAGAAGACGCACGCATGAGCTCATCGGACGATTCGACGAACACCCGAACCATGATTCCCATTACGGAGGTCGCCGCGGCCGCCGGCATCCAGCCCGACGAGATCGAGGCCTTCGGCGATGCCCGAGCCAAGGTCAAGCTGTCGATCCTGAGGCGCCTCTCTGCGCAGGCTGACGGGAAGCTCGTCATCGTGACGGCCATCACGCCGACCAAGGCCGGCGAAGGCAAGACCACGACCAGCATAGCGCTGACGCAGGGCCTCGGACGGCTGGGCAAGCACGTGATGCTCTGTCTGCGGGAGCCCTCGATGGGACCCGTGTTCGGCGTCAAAGGTGGTGGGACCGGAGGAGGGTTATCGCAGCTGGTGCCGATGGAGGAAATCAACCTCCACTTCAACGGCGACTTCCACGCGATATCGGCGGCGCACAATCTGCTCGCGGCGGCGCTCGATGCGTCGATCTACCACGGGAACTCGCTCCGGATCGATTCAACGACCGTGATCTGGCCGCGTGCCCTGGACATGAACGATCGGCAGCTGCGGTACTCGGTGACCGGCCTTGGCGGCAAGGCCCACGGGATTCCGCGCGAGACGGAGTTCGTCATCACCGCAGCGTCCGAGGTCATGGCCGTCCTGGCGCTCTCGAGTGATCTCCAGGATCTCCGCCGGCGTGTTGGTCGCATCGTCGTGGCCACCAGCTACGACGGGAAGCCGATCACGGCCGACGACCTGCACGTGGCGGGCGCCATGACAGTGGTCCTCAAGGACGCCATCAAGCCGAACCTGGTGCAGACCATGGAGGGGCAGCCGGCGCTCGTGCATGCCGGCCCGTTCGGGAACATCGCCCACGCCGCGAACTCGATCCTGGCCGATCGCATCGCCCTGAAGCTCGCGGACTACGTGATCACCGAGGCCGGGTTTGCCAGCGACCTCGGATTCCAGAAGTTCTGCGACATCGTCTGCCGCACGGCGCGGCTGACACCCAGCGCCGCGGTGCTCGTGACGACGGTCCGTGCGACGAAATCGCACGGTGGCATGGCCTTCGCCAGCCTGGGGACGGAGGATCTCGAGGCGCTCCGTCGGGGCGCGGACAATCTGGCCGCGCACGTCCAGATCATCCGCCACTACGGCCTGCCCTGTGTGGTCACGGTGAACAGCTTCCCGACCGATACGCCACGCGAGATTGCGCTCGTCAAGGAGCTGGCCCTCAACGCGGGGGCCGAGACCGTGGTCGTCCACGAGGGCTTCGGGCGCGGCGGCGCGGGCGCGGAGGACCTGGCCGATGCCGTGGTGGCGGCCTGCAACAAGCCGAACAACTTTGCCTGCCTCACTCCGGACGGTGCACCCATCGTCAAGCAGATCGAGGCGATTGCGACGAAGCTCTATGGAGCCGTCGGCATCGATCTCCAGATGCAGGCCCTGAAGGACATCGAGCGCGTCGAGAAACTGGGGCTTGGAACGGCGCCAGTCTGTATGGCGAAGACGCACCTGTCGCTCTCGCACGATCCGGCGCTGCGGAATCGCCCATCCGGGTTCGTGCTGCCGGTGAGAGGGCTGGTGCCGAGTGCGGGCGCCGGCTTCGTCGTGGCGCTCTGCGGCGACATGCAGCGGATGCCCGGGTTCGGCAAGACACCCGCGTTCATGAAGATGGACATCGACGCGGATGGGCGGACATTCGGACTGTTCTGACCTGACCTGTCCTGGCGGCTCGTCTTGTCGTGATCGAGGGGCTAGTCGTGCGCGCGAGGGGCCGCACTCTCGCGCACGGCAGGCGTGTCGGTCCGTGCGGGCTCCGGGTGCGCCGCGGCCCAGTCCTCGATGAACAGGTCCACGTAGTCCAGAATCTCGTCCCGCACCGCGCGCAGGCTGCCGGCCGGCACGGCGAGCACATTGTGCGCGTCCCAGGTCATCGCGTTGACGATGTTCGAGGCAGTGACACTCGAGCGCAGCGTCTGACGGAGGTGAACCTGGAGGCCGACGACGTAGGTTGCGTATCCCGGCAGGGGCAGCGCGTTGAGGTGCACGTAGAGGTACGGTTTGGCCGGACTCGGATTTCCGGCGTGGGACGGGTACACGACAATGCCGTTCGCGCGGAGCCGACGTTCGATGTCCTCTCGAATGGCTGCCGCGCTGAGCCCGCCATCCACCAGTTCGGGCTGGAGATCCTCCACAACCACTTCCACCCCGGTCAGCCCCCGCAGCGTGTCGCGTCCCGTGGGAACGAACATCTGGGCACTCGTCGAAGACGCGAGTGCGGCCACCATCACGAACGGCATCACGAGCCGATACGCCCGCCCGGCTCGCCGTCGTCCGAGGTGTGCTGCGATGGTGCCGTTGCCTGATGTCATGTCCCTGCCTCCGAGCCGTGCTCGTACGAGGGTGCAATGCCGCTGGCCGGCCGTCAAGGTGCCGGGCGCACATGTCGTGTCAATGAGGCGTCTTTCGTGCACATCGCGCCGCTCGGGCCGCGTGTTCGCGCGTGAAGTTCGTCGAAGTGTTCCCGCGCGAGGGTGAGACCTGCCAGTCGAGGAACCGTCAGGCGAAGTGCTTTTCGAGCCAGACGGCGACGCGGTCGATGACGCTGCGGAAGACCGGATGGTCGTCGTGCATCCACTCGGTGTGACCGGCGCCTGGAATCCAGAACCGTTCCTTGGGTCCCGGGTAGCGGGCGTAGAGCGATTCACCTTCGAGAAACGGATGGAGCCGGTTTTCTTCGCTGTGCACGATGAGCAGCGGAACGTCGGACAGGTGCTCCAGGTCGTGCTCCGGTGCGAACGCCAGCAGCGATTCGGCGAAACTCAGGTGCACCGTGCCTCCGAAGCCGGGGCTCGCGGCGAGCGGGCCGTCCACGTAGGTTCTCGTCAGGGGGTCGAGAGGGTAGATGTCGAAGGGGTCCACTTCGAGGGTCTCTGGCGTCCGGCACGCTTCGAGTTGGCGCTCCTGGAACCATGTCCGGAACCGCCGCCATCCAGCGTCGCCCCGTACCTGTCGCTGCACACGAATGGCATCGTACAGGCCGTTCATGCAGATGAGCCCCTGCACGTTGGGCGCGATGGGCGTGGCCTTGAGCACCAGCCCGGCTCCCATGCCCCAGCCGAGCAGCACGAGTTGTCTGCCACGCATCCGCTCGTCGGAGACCACGAAGCTGATGGCGTGCACGATGTCGCGGATCTGATCGTCGATGAGCACCTTTCCGCCCACGATCTTCGTCGTGCCGAAGCCCCGGTAGTCGAAGGTGAAGCAGGTGTAACCCAACGGGTTGAGGGCCCGCGCGAAGCGGCCCGGATGAATGGTCTTCAATCCCATGAAGCCCGAGCAGGGGATGATGACCGGTTTCTCCGTGCCGGTCGGTTCGACGTCCGGGAAATGAAACGATGCGTCGAGGACGGCACCTTCGCTGTAGAACCGGGTGCGCTCTTCACTCATGGCTCAACGTCAGTGAGGCTGGAGTTCGGGCCGCGTTCGACGGCGCGGTCGACGCCTCGTGGCGCGCTTCCGCCCAGACCCGGGCCGTCCGTTGGCTGATCGTGACCTCGAAGAACGGCTCCCATCCCTCACGTGGCGCAGGGGGATAGATGAACGAGAGAGCCACGCTTCCGGCAACGCCGATCAGCACCGCCCAGACCACCGCCGGTACGATTCCCGACACGAGTCCACGGCCGATGAGATACTCGAGCGCCACGAAGGTCAGCGGTGCTGCGATCATGCTCCAATAGACGGCCTGCCGGTTCAGGCGCCGCCAGTAGAGCCCGATGTACAGCGGCACGAAGAATGCGGCGCACCAGAAGCCGAACGCCCGGGCCGACATCACAGCGATGAAGTCCGGCGGATTGATCGCGAGCAGGATCGCAATCAACCCCATCACGACGACGGCGCCCTTGGTGAGCCGCTGAAGCGCAGCATCCGAGTAGCGCCTTGGGGCGACGTTCCTGAACACATCGAACACGACGGCCAGGGCTCCGTGAAACAGCATGGAGTTGCTGGTGGACATCGCCGCGGCGAGGAGCGCGGTCACACCCACGGCGCCGACCAGGCCGCCAATCTCGCTGAGGAACAAGTGCGGCATGATCCAGTCGGTGTTGGCGGCATCCAGGGTCTGCACCAGGACCCTCCCACCCACGCCAAGGACGAGCAGCGCCCCGTAGAGGATGAAGCAGATGAGCAACTGAGAGACCATCGGCATGGCAATGGCCGTCTTGACGTTGCGTGCGTAGAGCATCCGCGAGGGCCAGTGCGGCGCGAGCGACCCTCCGAGCGCCGACGCGATGAACAGACCGATCACCGTCGAGAGGGAATAGGGGCCGAGCAGAGAGAGCAGCGCGCCCTCCTCGACGGCGTCGCCGCCGGCGAGCGCGGGTGCCGTGACGCTTGCATACTGTTCCCACATTGCCTCCCACCCTCCCACCCTCGGCAGGATGATCGCAGCGCCGATGACAATGCCCGCGACGATGACGCCCGTGTTGAAGAGGTCCGACATCGCCACGGACAACGTACCGCCGGCGGCGATATACAGCAGGAACGCGCCGAAGAGGAAGATGCACGCCAGATAGGGCCAGCCGGTAATGGCGGAGAACAGGATGCCGAAGGCGCTCACCTGGATCATGACGAACACGGAGTAGCCGATGACCATGATCAATCCGCCCACCACCTGAAGCCCGCTGTGCTTCTGGAAGGGCTCGAACCGCAAGCGCAGGTATTCGGGAATCGTTGCCGGCGGATGCTCGGGTCGCCGCAGCTTGAACGCGAGGATTGGCATCAGCGTGTTGGCCATGAAGTAACCGGCGTACACGGCGCTGATGGCGGCCAGGCCCACGCCAAAGAGCATCCCGGGAAAGCCCATCACCGAGATCGCGCTGACCCAGGTGGCCGAGAACGTGCCCATCAGCAGCCAGAGCCCCATGTTCCAGTTGCCGGCGACGTAGTCGGCGAACGAGCTCGACAGCCGGTATCCCATCCTCCCGCTGTAGAACAGGAGAAACAGGTACACCGCGATGACCAGCGCCATCGCGAGGGTCATTCGTCACTCCGGCTCGAGGCGTCGTGACGACCGGGCGAAGACCCCAACCCGAACAGCCGGCCGCACGCTCCCCATCGGGCGACACCGGATCGCTCGATGCGCCAGAGGAAGTACGTGCCGAGGACGAAACACAGGCTTCCTGTCACCAACCAGAGTACGAGCGCGCTGACGGGCACGATGCGGGGCTCCTCCTTTGCGTTGGGCATTATCTCCGTCGCCGGGCTCGGCTCACAACTCCAGCGAGGCTGCGCCTCGGACCCGCGAGCATGTCAAAGACGGCTTCGCCCCGCTACCACTAGGTTGGCAGCATCTCTTGCCCGCACTCCGTGCGGGCGAGACGTCTTGGACGGCCGCTGGAAAAACTTGACTCACTTGCAAGGATTCCGACTTTCAAGCCGCCTCGAGCGGCAGCGACGCTGACCGCGTCTGGGGCCACACGTGGTGAGTCCTGTCTGGGTTGCCGCTCCGCAAAGCGGTCCAGTGCGCCGGGCGCTGAGCGACGGCCCGCCGCTGGTGCAGGCGTTACTGAAGCACGCGGGGAAGCTGGAGTCGTCTAGCCCAGACGACGTTCGTCAGGCTCCCTTCGGGTAGCCGCGGATGAAGGGCGGGGATTTCAGCGCCACCCGGTTCTTGCCCATGCGCTTTGCCTCGTACAGCGCCTGGCCGGCACGATCCAGCAGGCTCTTCAGCGTATCGCCCGCGCAGTATTCCGCGGCGCCGCAGCTGACGGTGACGGGTGGCGAGGTCTCCAGGTTGGCCGAGATCTTGGCAAACGTCGTGATGATGCCCTGGAGGCGGGTGTGGATCTGAGCCAATGTCACGCCGGACGTCAGCAGCGCGAACTCGTCGCCGCCAATGCGCGCCACCACATCGGCGCTCCTGACTGCGCTCGAAAGCGATTGCGCCATTGTCTGAAGCACGCGATCGCCACCTGATGACCCAGAGTGTCGTTGATACGCTTGAACCCGTCGAGGTCGAACACCGCGAGCACGAACTGACGCGTACTCGATCCGAGGAGCGCCTCCAGCGCCGTTTCGAAGCGACGGCGGTTGTCAATGCCCGTCAGCAGATCGAGTGTGGCCTCTTCGCGGACGGTCACGAGCTGAGTCTCGAGGGTCTCGACGCGCGACTCGAGCATGGCAGCCGTGGCCTGCCACTGCTGCTGCCGTTCCAGAACGAGGCGCCGCAAGTCGCCTACTTCCTTGCTGAGCGCCTCCCGCAGCCTCTGCACGTCCGGAATTGTGAGCAGCGCGTCGAATCGATCCGCCGTCTGGCCGAGGCCCGCCGAGAACGTGTTCTGCTCACCGGTCAGTACGGCCACGGCGTCCCGTACGAGCATCACGAGTGTCGCCAGCTCGTCACTTCGTTCGATGCGCTGGGCGCGGGCCTCCTTGAGCGCGGTCTCGAGCGCCAGCAGGCACGTGCCCGCAGTGGACGCGATCTGATCGCCGGTCGTGGCTTCGGCGAAGGCCTGGCGGTGCCCTTGCAGGTTTGTGCGGACCTGGCGGTGTTCAGGGGTGTCCTGGTCGAACAGTTCGTCGCAGACGAGCGCGAGTGCGCCGTCGATGACGGGGCGCAAGGCGTCGGCCAACGACGAACTGTCGTGGCCCGAGCCCAATCGAATGAGTTTCACGAGTGCTCCGGCCGTGACGAGACGAGTATCAGTTCTTCGAGAGTCGCGGACACCTGTCCGTGCGAGCGTGGCCGGCGGCCGTCGAGTCTTGCCCCCGCCGATCCAGGAAGGCCGGCGGAATGGCCGGGGACCCAGGGTCGAGGGTAGGACCGGACGATCGCGGCAGCAGCGTGTCAGAGACGTACGCATGCCACGTCGGCACTGATGTCCACTTGTGTTATCGGCGGGGCCGCTGGCCGCTTGAGTTCCACCCTTGGACCACCCCGTGCCCAGGAGTGGACAGAATGACATTCCGCGAGATAATCACGGATCCGGGAATTCTCCTGCGTCGATGGTCCGCTTGATGAGGATGTCTTGATGAAACGGATACCCGTCCTCGCCGTCGTTGCGTTCTTCGTCTTCACAGTCACCTCGAACGCCCGGGCGCAACTGCTGGCGGCCAAGGATGGCCCGATCGTCTACGGGCACCATCATGTGAATGCGACGAACGTGGAGGAGCACAAGCGGTTCTGGGCGGACGCGCTCGGCGGAGTCGTCACGCGGTTTGGCGCCAACAATCTCGAGATCATCAAGTTTCCCAACGCCTTGCTGTTCATGCGCGCACAGGCGCCGTCCGGGGGGACCAAGGGGAGCACGCTGGATCACATCGCGTTTTCGGTCACCAACCTGAGGCAGGTGGTGGGTCGTATCAAGGCCGGCGGCTTCCGGATGGTCACCGACTCCGAGGCGCCTCCAGGAGTGCCGGTACAAAACGACATCGGCATCGTGGACGCCGGAGGCGTAACCGGCATTGCGTACGCGCTGGGCCCTGACGATGTGAAAGTCGAGCTCGTCGAAATGAGGAGTCAGGCCGCACCCATCGTCTCGCATCACATCCACTTCTTCGGGCCGCAGGCGGAGATGCACGCCTGGTACATGAAGGTGTTCGGCGCGGAAGCGCGCCCCGCGCCGCAGCCGACGTTTCTCAGCGCCGGCCTTCCCGGGCTCGGGATGAACTTCTCCCCTGCAGCGGAACCCGTGGCCGGCACACAGGGGAGGGCGCTCGACCACATCGGGTTCGAGGTGAAGAACCTCGAAGCGTTCACGAAACGGCTGGAGGCCCAGGGCATCGCGCTGGCCGTGCCCTACCGGGAGGTGCCCGCGCTCGGTATTGCCATCGCGTTCATCACCGATCCCTGGGGCACCTATATCGAGCTCACCGAAGGCCTGGACAAGGTCGAATGAGTCCCCGCATCGGTCCTCGTTTACTGAAGTGTCTGGAGCAGCCCCTATGTCGTCGATGACCGGCCCTTCTCCACGGTCCCTCGGGACGGCCCTCGTTGTGGCCGCGGTTCTCACGGTGTGTGGGGCCGCGGCGGTTGCTCAGCAGCCTGGTGGGCGCGCGCCCACCTTTCAGGTCGATCCAACGTGGCCAACCATTCCCAACAACTGGGTGCTGGGACAGGTGACGTCCATTGCCGTGGACTCGCGTGACCACATCTGGGTGCTGCACAGGCCGGGCTCGATTCCCGAGGAGCGGCGAGCCCGGGCCGCACCTCCGGTCCTCGAGTTCGACGAAAGCGGCCGGCTCCTGAGCAGTTGGGGCGGCCCTGGAGACGGGTACGACTGGCCCGAGCGGGAGCACGGCATCTTTGTCGATACTGGAGGTTTCGTGTGGATCACCGGCAACGGCGGCTGGCCGAAGCCGTCACCCGGAGGCAGCACCGACGACATGATCTTGAAGTTCACCACCTCGGGGAGGCTGGTGCTGCAGATTGGACAGCGCGGCAAGAGCACCGGAAACACCGATACGCACAACGTCCACCAGCCCGGGGATGTGTTCGTGCACGGGCCGACGAACGAGCTGTACGTCGCGGATGGCTACGGAAATCAACGGGTGGTCGTGTTCGATGCAGAGACCGGCGCGTTCAAGCGTATGTGGGGGGCGTTCGGGAACAGACCGGAAGCGCCGGCGCCCAGGGGAGGGGGGCCACAGACGGCGCCCGCGCAGACGGACCCCGCAGCGGCCCCGCAGTTCGGTCTCGTGCACGCGGTGAAGGTCTCGAACGATGGAGTCGTCTACGTCGCAGACCGCAGCAACAACCGGGTGCAGACGTTCACGACGGACGGTAAGTACCTGCGCCAGGTGAGTATTGGAGCCGACGGCGGGGTCACGCCGGTGCCTGCGGGCTTCGCATTTTCGCCAGACCCGGCGCAGCAGTTCCTCTACGTCGTCGATTCGGGAAACATGCGTGTGGTCGTGCTCGATCGGCAGTCATTGACCACGGTGGGCTGGGTCGGCATGCGCGGGTCCGCCCCGGGAGAGTTCGACATCGTCCATCACATGGCCGCGGATTCGAACGGCAATCTCTACACGGCCGAGATCGTCACGAACTGGCGGGCGCAGCGGTTCGTGGTGCAGGACAGGCGCTGAGGCCATTGATTTTTCACGACAAGGCTGATACTTGACATGCCGGCGCGCGTAGCGTTATACCGGCCGTGCGCGTCTACGCGCATCCCTTCCCGGACCGGTGCTGTGTCTCAGCAGCCTCTCGGGCAGGGCTCGTTTCACGGGCGTACGAGCTCGCTCGCGGACGGGATCAGCACAGACGACATTGGCGAGACCGTGGGGCGGAACCGGAGGCAAGGGGTGGCCGCAGGCAGAGCAGCGTCGCGGCGAATCGTCCCCAGGCATCCGGCGGGTCGTTGACCGTCCGCGGCGATCGTCGCCAGTCGATAACGCGGTCGTGTGTACGGCTACCGCAGGGGCCTTGCATCGCCGAGAGAGAGAGACATGACACTTACAGGTTCAGCGCCGGGCCAGCCACAAGGCGATGCAGCCGTGAGCACGCAGGCACCGCCATCCGATTCCCCGCCCTTCCGTTTTTACGACAATCGCCAGAAGTACCTGGCATTCGTGAACACGTGCAACGAAAAGGCCGTCGTTGCCGGCCGTGCCGCCCGCGAGCTGGGCCAGTTGCAGCCCCGGCCGCCGGCGCTGCGCATCTTCGATGCCGGCATGGGAGACGCCACCGTGCTGTCGCGGCTCATGAGCAGCGCGCACCGCGATTTTCCCACCGTGCCACTGGCCGTGGTCGCCAAGGAAATCAGTCTGGAAGATGTGCGGCTCGGGCTCGAGAAGATGCCGGATCGGTTCTACGAGCATCCGCACACCGTGCTGGTCGTCACCAATCTGAGTTACGCGGAAGCGCCGTCGCTCTCATCGAACGATCCCGAAACGGCCGTGAGCTGGCATACGGTGCGGCTGTCGGGCCACTCCGCCTACGAGTACGTCGAGCAGATCGAAGCGCTCGGTCCGCTGCTGTCGCAGAACTGGCAGACACGGCCAAACCCCAAGACGGGGAACCCGGTCGTCGTGCGGCCATCCGTGCTGGTGATCTACCGGGCCGACCACGAGTTCCTGCTCGATCCCGTGATCCCCAGGCCGGGCGATCCCGACGTCCGCTACGATTTCATCCTCGCCTCCCAGCCGTGGCGCGCACGCATGTCGGCGCGTTTCAAGGCCCAGAAGGTGCTGGCGCCACTGGCGCGCAGTCTTCGGCCCGGCGGGCGCCTGCTGACCGTGCAGTCCTACGGCAACGATCCGGGTCTCGAGATCGTGCAGCGGCTCTGGCCGGGCGAGAACCCGTTCCGCGTTGGCCGGGAAGATCTCCTGCGCGCGCTGGAATCCGAGCTGGGCAGCGAGGCTGGCAACTTCGTGCTTCGGATGCCGCCAGACGACGAGGCCCTTTTTCAGTACCGGATGCACACGCTCCCGTCGGAGATTGGCGATCGCATCGGCACGTCCACGCTGTTTGCCGCGTGGAACGCCGTCATCTACGTCAATCAGGTCGAAGACGAGCGGCTGGATCCGGTCGTGACGACGGGGTCGTACCTGGACGCCACGCAGGCCGTCCTGCACAAGCACGGCGGGCTGTGGTTCAACGATGAGGCGTTCGTGGTGACGCGTACGGCCGGGTAACCACCCGCCGCGAGGCCACGCGCACCGTATCCAGGATCCCCGAAGCGTCCAAGGAGGTTGGGAGTGAAGCTGCGAGACATCTATGCTCGGCCCGGGTTGACCGTGTCCATCGAGTTCTTTCCCCCGAAGACTCCGAAAGGGGAGGCCGACCTGTTTCACGAAGTGGAGGTGCTGAAGACGCTGAAGCCCGCGTTCTGCTCGGTTACCTACGGGGCCGGCGGGGGCACACGGGACAAGACGCTCGATCTCGTCACGCGGCTTCACCGCGACATCGGGCTCGAGGTGATGTGTCACCTGACGGTGGTCGGACAATCCAAACAGGAGGTGCGCGTCGTACTCGACACGCTGAAAGCCAACGATGTGGAGAACATCATCGCGCTCGCGGGCGATCCTCCGCGCGGAGAGACCGACTGGACGCCGCACCCTGATGGCTTCCAGTACTCCACCGATCTGGTGGCAGAGGCCGTGCGCTACAACTGGTTCTCGATTGCGGTGGCCGGGTTTCCCGAAGTGCATCCGCGCGCGGAAAGCCGCGAGGCCGACCTGCGGTTTCTGAAAGAGAAGGTCGAGAGCGGGGCCGACGTCGTCATCACGCAGTTGTTTCTCGACAACGAGGACTACTATCGGTACGTGGACGACGTGCGCGCCCTCGGCGTCACGGTACCCATCGTGCCAGGCGTGCTGCCGATGCAGTCCGTCGCGCAACTGCGCCGGTTTACCGCGCTCTGCGGCTCGCGGATCCCGCCTCAACTGGAAAGTCGGCTCGCCACGGTGGAGGGTGACGATGCTGCGGCGGCCGAGATGGGCATTGAGTACGCCTCCGAGCAGTGTGAGGGGCTCATCCGGTTCGGTGCGCCGGGCATTCACTTCTATTCCCTGAACAAGTCCAGGTCGGTCATGGCGATTGCCAGGAACGTCTCGCTTCCTCACGCATCCGACGCGACGGTCCTGACCCGCTGAGGCGTGGAGCGTCTCAGGCAGGAGCAGCTCGCCGAAGCCCTTCGCACTCGTCTCCTCGTGCTCGACGGCGCGATGGGGACGATGCTGCAGGCGTACCGGCCGTCCGCGGAGGACTTCGGCGGCCCAGGGCGCGAGGGATGCAACGAGGTGCTCTGCCTGTCGCATCCCGAATGGGTGCTCCAGATCCATCGGGCCTACCTCGACGCGGGCGCCGACATCATCGAGACGAACAGCTTTCAGGGCTCGCCGTTGGCGCTGGGCGAGTTCGGTCTGACCGACCAGACATACGCGTTGAACCGCCTGGCGGCGACGCTGGCGCGTCAGGCGGCCGACGAACGTGCCACACCCGGGAAACCCCGCTTCGTCGCCGGCGCCATGGGACCCACCACCAGGTCGCTGACGCTTCGCGGCGATGCGACGTTTGCCACGCTGCGCGACGGCTACTATCAGCAGGCACGCGCGCTCGTCGAGGGGGGCGTCGATACGCTGCTCATCGAGACGGGCATCGATACGCGCAACATCAAGGCAGCGCTGCTGGCCGTCCGAGCCCTCGAGCGTGAGCTGGACACGCGGATACCGCTGATGGTGTCGGCCACGATCGAACGGTGGGGCACGATGCCCGCCGGACAGTCAGTGGAGGCCCTCTGGGTGTCGTTGAGCCACGCAGGCCTGCTGTCGATCGGCCTGAACTGTGGCACCGGACCCGACCTGGTGGCCGATCACGTCCGGACGCTGGCGGGCATCGCGTCTACTTGCGTGTCGTGTCATCCGAATGCGGGTCTGCCCGACGAGGATGACACCTACCCCGAGACCCCGGAGGCGTTCGCCGGGCAGCTCGAGCTCTTCGTCCGCCGCGGCCTGCTCAACATCGTCGGCGGGTGCTGTGGGACGACGCCGGCGCACGTCCGCGCCCTTGCACAGCTGGTGGAAGGGCATCCACCCCGCACGCCGCCATTGCCAAGCCGTCGCAGCTGGTACTCGGGCATCGACGTGGTCGAGGCCGACGACAGCACGAGGCCGCTCATCGTCGGCGAGCGGACCAACGTCGTGGGCTCGCGTGTGTTCAGACAGCTCGTGGCCGACGGAAAATGGGACGAAGCCAGCGAAATCGCGCGATGGCAGGTCGGCAACGGCGCCCAGATCATCGATGTCTGTCTCGAGTCGTCCGATCGGGACGAGCGTGCTGACATCGAGCCCTTTTACGCCGCGCTGACGTCGAAGATTCGCGCGCCAGTGATGATCGAGACATCGGATCCCGTGGCGCTGGAGCAGGCGCTCACCTGGTGTCAGGGAAAGGGCGTCATCAATTCAATCAGCCTGGAGGACGGCGAACGCCAGTTCGAGCGTGTGTGCCCTTTTGCACGCGACTATGGCGCGGCGCTTGTCGTGAGCACCGTGGACGAGGATTCGGCCCAGGCCCAGGCTGTGACGCGTGAGCGGAAGCTGGCGATTGCCGAGCGGGCCGTGGATCTGCTCACCGGCAAGTACGGAATTCCACCTGAGGACATCATCATCGACCCGCTGGTCTTCCCGTGTGCGGCCGGCGACGAACACTACGTGGGTGGGGTTCATGAGACACTTCACGCAATCGAGCTGATCAAGGAGCGCATCCCTTTCGTCAGGACCATCCTGGGTGTGTCCGCCGTGTCTTTCGGGTTGCCGCAGGCCGCCCGGGCGGTCGTCAATTCGGTGCTGCTCTATCACGCCACCAGGGCCGGGCTCGATCTGGCCATCGTCAACGCAGAAAGGCTGGAGCGTTTTGCATCCATTCCACCGGAAGAGCGTCGCCTGGCGGAACAACTGCTGTTCAATGTGCCGGCGAACGACGCTGAAGACGAGAGTCTGCGTGTGGCGCCAGCCGACCCGCGCGATCAGACCCCCGAGCAGCGAGTCGCGCTCAACCGGTGTCACACGGCTGCCATTGCCAGCCACTTTCGCGCCCGTCGTGCCCACGTTCTGCGGCTCCGTGTCGGGAGAGGTGTGTCGCACTCCGATCTGGACGAGCACGCTGTCACGGCGCACGAGCACGAGACCCTCGACGCGCGATTGTCGCGTTACGTGATCGAAGGTACGCGGGATGGATTGACAGCGGATCTCGACCGCCGCCTGCGGGAAGGGGTGAGCCCCCTGCGTATCGTCAACGGCCCGCTCATGGCCGGAATGGCGGAGGTGGGGCGACTCTTTGCCAGCAACGAGCTCATCGTCACGGAGGTGCTCCAGTCCGCCGAGACGATGCACCAGGCGGTGCGCTACCTGAACCGCTTCATGGAGAAGTCAACAGATCTCGCGCGGGGTACGTTCGTGCTGGCGACCGTCAAGGGGGACGTGCACGACATCGGCAAGAATCTCGTCGACATCATCCTCTCGAACAACGGCTATCGCGTCGTCGATCTCGGAATCCGTGTGCCACCGGACGAGCTGATCGGGGCCTGTCGGCGCGAGAGTCCGGACGCGATTGGGCTGTCGGGACTTCTCGTGAAGAGTGCACACCAGATGGTGGCGACCGCGTCCGACCTGCGGGAGCACGGGATCGACGTACCGCTGATCGTCGGAGGTGCCGCACTCTCGGAAGGCTTCGTGCGCACGCGTATCGCTCCTGCATATGGCGGGCCGACGTTCTACGCGCGAGACGCCATGGAAGGCCTTCGCATCATGAACGAGTTGATGGATCCTCGTACACGGCGGCCGGTGGCTGGGCCTGTGTCTCCTTGTGGCGAGGTCGTCGAGAGTTCGCCTCGGGGAGTAACCACGCTCCAGCACGTGCCGGGAGGCGGCGAGGCTGGTGGCGGCGAGCCGCCGGGCGATTCCTCGACTGTCGTGTCACACCTGGCGCAGCACGACGACATCCGCAGGGAGTCGCGCAGCGGGAGCGCTGCGCGCAGTTCACGGATTCGTTCGAACGTGCCGATGCCCGCGGTGCCCCCTCTCTACCGTCACGTGTGGAGATCCTGCAGACTGAGCGACGTCTGGCGCTTCATCAATCCGGCCATGCTGTACAGCCGTCACCTCGGGTTGAAGGGCGATTTCGCGGGGCTGCGAGCCCGCGGCGACGACCGGGCCCTCGACCTGCAACGACTCGTCCAGCAGGCGAAAGACGAGGCAGCGACTTTCCTGCACGCCAGGGCGGTGTGGCAGTTCTTCGAAGCGGAACGGGACGGCAACGCCATCCATGTGTTCTCGAGAGAGGCCGTGAGCCCCGTGCACACGTTCGAGTTCCTGCGCCAGGCGACCGCCGACGCATTGTGCCTCAGCGATTACGTGCTGGATCCGCGAGACGGTGTGCGCGATCACATCGGAGTCTTCGTCGTGACAGCCGGAGAGGGTGTCCGCGAACGCGCCGATGATGCTCGGAGGCGCGGAGAGCTCCTTCTCTCCCACGCAGTGCACGCACTGGCGATTGAGACGGCCGAAGCGACCGCGGAATGGCTGCACGGCCGCATGCGGCGCGAGTGGGGATTTCCCGATCCCCCGACCATGGACATGCCGCAGCGGTTCGCCGCCCGATATCGTGGCAAGCGGTACAGCTTTGGCTATCCCGCGTGCCCCAATCTCGAGGATCAAGCGGGAATCTGGGAGCTGCTGCGGCCCGAGGAGATTGGTGTGCGACTGACGGAGGGATTTATGATGGACCCCGAAGCGAGCGTCAGCGCCCTCGTCTTCCACCATCCCGATTGCGTGTACTTCTCCGCCGACCAGCAGTAGCACGCTTTTGCAGTCGGGTGTCGATCGGTTCACCGCAGCACGGATTCAAGCCGTCTTCTGCTTATGCGGTTGTTTCAGCTCAATGGCAATCAGCTGATGGCATGTGGCGTGCCGACGTGCCCTGCGGCGACGCGACCTACGACTCGCGCGACAGGAGTCGGGCAAAACGCATCCGGAGCGTGAGGACCGAGCTGGGTTGCGGGACCCAGCTCGGGTCGCGGGCGGCAGGTGAAGGATGCGTTTTACCGCGCGGCGTCGTCGGGAGCGAGACGCAGGGGCACGTCGGCACGCGACGCGGGAACTGTCTTCGCCCTGTGCTGAAACAACCGCATAAGCAGGAGCCGTCTAAAGGTCGCCAGCCCAGTCTCAACTCGAGTAAGTGCCGGATTATGTCACCGCGATCTCGCGCGGTGCTGGCAGGACGGGTTCCTCGGGCGGCTCGCTCGGGCGCGTCGCACGGAGCTGGGCGAGCTTCTGCTCGAACACGTCCAGTCCGCGCCCGGTCAGGCCATGCGGACGTCCGTCCAGCAGCGCCTGCAGCGCCTGGCATTCCACACGCGAGAAGGTGACGGAACCGAGCGTGTGCTCCTCGAACGCCTCGTAGGCGATCGGCGCAACGGCTTTCGCGCATCTCGCCAGCGCCTCTGCGAACGCGCGGATCTCGTACTGCGCGTGCGGATCCATCCGCAGGCGCAGGAAGTGGAACAGGTTATGGAGATCGATCTGCCAGTACCATTCCGTGTAGAGGGAGATCGGCAGATTGGCGCGCGCCAGCTCGCGAGCGACACCGTCGTTCAGGTAGGCCTCGTAGGACGCGTAGACACGTTCCTGATCCGCGCGCATCGAGTCGATGATCCGCATGGCCTCATCGAACGGCATGGCGTCGCCTCGGCCTTGCTTGTTCGACTCGCTCTGCCGGCACACCTGGCTCGCCTCGGGCAGGTAGAACTCGTCCCGCATCACCGAGTACCGGCCGCTGAT